>NZ_JAOWGT010000057.1:0-43900 GCF_030333005.1 Citrobacter sp. Cpo030
TCTGTGCTACCGTTCGACTTGCATGTGTTAGGCCTGCCGCCAGCGTTCAATCTGAGCCATGATCAAACTCTTCAATTTAAAAGTTTGATGCTCAATGAATTAAACTTCGTAATGAATTACGTGTTCACTCGTTGAGACTTGGTATTCATTTTTCGTCTTGCGACGTTAAGAATCCGTATCTTCGAGTGCCCACACAGATTGTCTGATAAATTGTTAAAGAGCAGTGCCGCTTCGCTTTTTCTCAGCGGCGCGGGGTGTGCATATTACGCCATCCCGCTACGAAGTCAAGCATTTAATTTCGCTTTCTTCGTCGGAATTCTCAGTGGAACCCCGCTGACCCGGCGGCTTGTAATCCGTTGTTCCGTGTCAGTGGAGGCGCATTATAGGGAGTTATTTCAGACTGACAAGGGGAAATTTAAAATAACTTTCCAAGTGCGTATTTTTTCACCAAAACAACCATTAACATGCCATAAAATAAGCAAATTGCCGTTTTTGCAGCCGCAATCACACTTCCAGGTGGCATACTAATGAATAAGAAAAAGAGTAAGGAAGAACATTCATGCCGTTAAATGCCCAACAGCTAGCCGCACAGAAAAACTTGTCCTACGTTCTGGCCGAAAAGCTGGCTCAGCGAATATTAAAAGGTGAATACGCGCCGGGTGCGATATTGCCTGGCGAAATAGAGCTGGGCGATCAGTTTGGCGTGAGTCGCACCGCGGTAAGAGAAGCAGTAAAAACATTAACGGCAAAAGGTATGGTATTACCGCGCCCACGTATTGGTACACGCGTCATGCCGCAAGCAAACTGGAACTTCCTTGACCAGGAGCTGCTCACCTGGTGGATGACAGAAGATAATTTCCCACAGGTCATTAAACATTTTCTGGTGATGCGTATCAGCCTGGAGCCTCAGGCGTGCTTACTGGCAGCGACCATAGGTACGGCTGAACAGAAAGCGCACCTCAACACGCTGATGGAAGAGATGGTCGAGCTGAAAAGAAACTTCAGACGCGAACGCTGGATTGAGGTTGATATCGCCTGGCATGAGCACATCTATGAAATGAGTGCGAATCCGTTCCTTATTTCCTTTGCATCTCTGTTCCATTCGGTTTACCAGACCTACTTTACCTCTATTACCTATAACGATGTGGTGAAACTGGATTTGCACCAGGCCATTGTCGACGCAATAGATGATAACGATGGCGATCGCGCCTTTGCTGCCTGTCAGGCATTGCTGATAGCACCGAACGTGCTACCGGATAAATAATATGTCAGAAAAGAAATCACGCAGTATGGCCGGGCTACCGTGGATAGCAGCCATGGCCTTTTTTATGCAGGCATTAGACGCCACGATCCTCAATACCGCCCTACCCGCAATAGCACATAGTCTTAACCGCTCTCCACTCGCCATGCAGTCGGCTATTATCAGCTATACCCTGACTGTCGCGATGCTGATCCCGGTAAGTGGTTGGTTGGCAGACCGATTTGGTACCCGACGCATCTTTATGATTGCCGTTAGCCTGTTCACGTTGGGATCGCTGGCCTGTGCGCTGTCCAGTTCCCTAAGCGAGCTGGTGATTTTCCGTGTCATTCAGGGGATCGGTGGCGCCATGATGATGCCCGTTGCCCGTCTGGCGTTATTGCGTGCCTACCCCCGCAGTGAACTGCTTCCCGTGCTTAACTTCGTCACCATGCCTGGACTTGTGGGGCCGATTTTAGGTCCGGTATTGGGCGGTGTACTGGTTACATGGGCCAGTTGGCACTGGATCTTCCTGATTAATATTCCAATTGGCATTGCCGGTATCTTCTATGCCCGCAAATATATGCCGAACTTCACCACGCCACGCCGCGGTTTTGATATGACCGGTTTCTTTCTGTTTGGTTTGAGCCTGGTGTTGTTTTCCAGCGGCGTTGAATTGTTCGGTGAGAAGCTTGTCGAGACCTGGGTCGCACTCGGTATTATTCTTGCCAGTGTGTTGTTACTACTCGCCTATATTCGCCATGCGCGTCGCCACCCAACGCCGCTGATATCGCTTCCGATATTTAAGACTCGGACCTTTTCTGTTGGGATCGCCGGAAACCTCGCCACTCGCCTGGGCACAGGCTGCGTGCCCTTCTTAATGCCGCTGATGTTGCAGGTAGGATTTGGATATCCGGCTCTGATAGCCGGCTGCATGATGGCGCCAACAGCGTTAGGTTCAATTCTGGCAAAATCCATGGTGACGCAGGTTCTGCGCAAACTCGGCTACAGGACCACATTGGTGGGTGTTACGGTATTTATCGGCCTGATGATTGCGCAGTTCGCTTTGCAATCTCCTGCCATGCCGGTCTGGATGCTAATCCTGCCGTTGTTCATTTTAGGTATGGCGATGTCCACCCAGTTTACTTCAATGAATACCATCACTCTGGCGGATCTGACCGATGAAAACGCCAGCAGCGGCAACAGCGTATTGGCCGTTACTCAGCAGTTATCAATCAGTTTAGGGGTTGCCATCAGCGCCGCCGTTCTGCGTATCTATGAAGGTATGGAAGGAACCAATACGGTCGAGCAGTTCCACTACACCTTTATGACGATGGGCGCTATCACGGTAATATCCGCGCTGATGTTCATGCTGCTAAAAGCCAAAGATGGACGTAACCTGATCAAAGATCGGCACAAACCTAAACCGACCCCCGCTCCATCAGAACAGGAGTAAGCTGCAAACGCTGTTGCTGTAATGCGGGCTGCGCCATCCGGTGAATTAATACATCGATGGCCAGTTCGCCCAATTCATCTTTTGGTTGGTGGATGGTCGTCAGGGGCGGCGTCATATAGCGCGCCAGCTCGATATCATCGTAACCCACCACAGCCATATCCTGCGGAATGCGCAATCCTGACTGGTACAGAGCCTGATACGCGCCAACTGCCATTGCATCATTGCCTGTAAAAACGGCCTGCGGTCGCTGTTTATGCGACAGCAACGTTTGCATAGCTTCAAAGCCGCCGCCGAACTCAAAGTCACCGGTAATCTCGTAGCCTTCCGGAACAGGCAACCCCGCCCGCTTCATTGCTGCCCGATATCCTTCCAGACGCAAACGCGCCGGGGTTTTATCCAGCGGCCCGGTGATGCAGGCAATGCGCGTAAAACCTTTTTCGATAAGATGTTGCGTGGCTAAATCCCCGCCCAGCAAGGAATTATCCTGAATCAGATCGCTTTCACCATCAAAAGGCGACCAGTCCATCATCACGGTCGGTATAGAAGGATAACGCTGCATTATCTCTCTGGAAGGCTGATGTGTTTCGGTGCAGAGCAGCAACAAGCCGTCCACACGTTTTTGCATCAGAGTTTCCAGATTACGGTTCATGCGCTGTTCATCGCCTTCGGTATTGCACAGCACCAGACTGTAGCCGCGCTCAAAACAGCTACGTTCAACGCCGCGCACTAGTTCAGAATAGAAGGGATTGGTACTGGCAGTGATTAACATGCCAATCGTGCGGGTCTGGTTTAACTTGAGGCTACGCGCCAGCGCTGAGGGCGCGTAGTTCAGCGCTTTAATTGCAGCTTCTACTTTGTCAGTGACGGACTCACTGACAAAGCGATCTTTATTAATGACGTGAGAAACCGTCGACGTGGAAACACCCGCCAGGCGGGCGACGTCCTTCATTGTAGCCAAGCGTTACCTCTGTTGACTTAAAAACGCTTCTATTTCTTCGCGCCACGGAACGGAAGGCTGTGCGCCTTTACGGGTAACCGCTATCGCCGCAGCGGCATGCGCAAAACGGATCGCTTCAGGCAGCGGAGTCTCTTCCAGCAACGCTGTAATTAACGCGCCATTAAAGGTGTCTCCAGCGGCAATAGTATCAACGGCTTCCACTTTAAAACCGGGCACACGCTGACCTTCGCCATTAACGCTGGCCCACACACCGCGACTACCTAAAGTAATCAGTACAGTATGGATACCTTTAGCGTGCAATGCCTGCGCCGCTTTGGCCGCGTCTTCATCATTTTCGACCCGGATCCCCGTCAGCTTTTCAGCCTCGGTTTCATTCGGGGTAATAATATCCACCAGCGCCAGCAGTTCATCAGAAAGTTCACGTGCCGGTGCCGGGTTCAGGGCGACCATGGTCTTATTTTGATGTGCAATCTTTGCTGCAGTCAGTACGCTTTCGATCGGCGATTCTAACTGCATAAGTAAGGCGGACGCCTGAGCAATACGCTCATGCTGCGCTTCCACCAGCGCTGGCGAAAGAGCTGCGTTCGCTCCGGCATGAATGCCGATAACGTTCTCACCTTCACCATTCACAAAAATCAACGCCACACCGGTCGATTCCCCCGAAATTACGCTAATCGGCGCAATATCGATGTTATCTTTGGCTAACTGTTTACGTACACTTTCGCCAATATCATCATCGCCCGTACAGGCAATGAATGCGATATTCGCGCCACTACGACCCGCAGCAACAGCCTGATTCGCGCCTTTACCGCCAAATGCGACCTGATAATGGCTACCAGTTACGGTTTCACCAGGTGTCGGGAAAGAGTTAAGGTTAAGGATGTGATCGGCATTGATACTGCCAAGAACAACGAGGTTGCCTGCGGTTTTCATATTTGGTGTTCCAAGTCAAAGTGCGCCACCGGGTTAGGGTGGCGCGTGCCCTGCTTTTCTTTTTACGCTTTCATCCCCAAAATCAGATACGGGGATGGCGTATTTATGTCTCCATCAGGCCGCGAGCGACCTGAATCGGTATTACTGCTTGATGACCAGCTTCAGGTCAACCGGATACTTAGCCTGAACCTTCTCGCCTTTCAGGACTTTATCCGCAGTCTCAACGCCTTTCGCGCCGATCTGATCCGGCAACTGAGCAATAGTCGCAGCCAGTTTGCCATCATTTACTGCTTTTTCGCCATCTGGAGTGCCGTCAAATCCAACCACCATCACATCAGATTTACCCGCGGTTTGCAGTGCGCGCAGCGCACCCAGCGCCATTTCATCGTTCTGGGCAAATACGGCCTGCACATCAGGATGCGCGGTCAGCAGGTTCTGCATGACGTTCAGACCTTTGGTGCGGTCGAAGTCTGCCGGCTGGCTGGCCAGTACGTTAAATTTGTGTGCCGCAACGGCCTGCTGGAAACCTTCACCACGCTCACGCGCCGCTGAAGTTCCGGCAATCCCCTGCAGTTCGATAACTTTCGCGCCTTCACCGGCTTTCTTCGCGATGTAATCACCCGCAATTTTGCCACCCAACACGTTATCAGACGCAATGTGGCTTACCACTTCGCCTTTGGAGGCAACACGGTCAAGGGTAATAACCGGAATTTTTGCCTGGTTAGCCATCTTCACCGCATTACCAACGGCATCAGAGTCAGTCGGGTTGATCAGCAGAATTTTAGTTCCACGAACCGTTAAGTCCTGAACGTTAGCCAGCTCTTTCGCCGGGTTGTTCTGCGAGTCCAGAATCACCAGGTTGTAACCCAGCTTATCCGCCTCTTTTTGCGCCCCATCCTTCAGAGAAACAAAGAACGGGTTGTTGAGGGTGGAGACCACCAGCGCAATGGTATCTTTCGCCATCGCATTCGCGCTCACGGTGGCGCTCAGCGCAACAGCAGAAACCAGGGTAGCCAGTTTTTTCATGTTCATATTTAAGATGTCCTGTAATCGTTGTTACTGCTTTTTGTTGTCTACCAGTACCGCCAGCAAA
This sequence comes from Citrobacter sp. Cpo030, assembly GCF_030333005.1. Classification (NCBI taxonomy): domain Bacteria; kingdom Pseudomonadati; phylum Pseudomonadota; class Gammaproteobacteria; order Enterobacterales; family Enterobacteriaceae; genus Citrobacter; species Citrobacter sp. Cpo030. Next base: position 5,678 of record NZ_JAOWGT010000057.1, read on the forward strand.
ATAACCACCGCTTTGACGATCATCTGGTAATAGGAGGATACACCTAACAAATTCAAACCATTATTGAGGAAACCAAGAATCAATGCGCCGATCAGCGTCCCAACAATACGTCCTTTACCACCCGCCAGGCTGGTACCGCCTAACACCACCGCTGCGATCGCATCCAGCTCATAGCCAGTACCTGCTGTTGGTTGCGCAGAGGAGAGGCGCGCGACTTCAATGATGCCCGCCAGCGATGCCAGCAGACCGCACAGTGAGTAAACGATAATTTTGATTTTACTGACGCTGATACCAGACAAACGCGTTGCCGCTTCGTTACCGCCCAGCGCGTAGATATAACGGCCCAGACGAGTGTGGTGCAGCATGTACCACGCCGCGAGGAAGACAATCCCCATGATCCACACTGGCGTAGGGATGCCTAACGGACGACCAATACCAAACCAGCCAAACAGATCGGCATTGTCAGTAAATCCGGTATTAACCGGACTGCCGTTGGTGTACACCATGGTCACGCCGCGCAGCAGCAGCATCATCACCAGCGTTGCAATAAACGCCTGCACCCGACCTTTCGCAACAATCACCCCGGTGACTGCACCAATGGCAGCGCCGAGCGCCAGGGCTGCAGCAACAGCCACCAGCGCATTGACCTCAATCCCTACAATTGAAGCCGCAACCGCGCCGGTAAGCGCCAGCAAGGAACCGACGGACAGATCGATACCTGACGTCAGGATAACCAGCGTCATGCCAACGGCCATGATAGCGTTCACCGACGTTTGCTGGAGAATGTTGAAAAGGTTATTAACGGTAAAAAAGTTAGGGCTCATGGTGGAAACAATCGCGATCAGCACTAACAGAGCGATGAGCGACTTTTGCTCCAGAAGCCATGCTTTAGTGAAATAACGGCGACCAGAAACAGCCTGGGTAGTCATCTTTTTTACTCCTGATTCACGCGATTAAGCTTGCCCACAGCGGCAGCCATTAATACTTCCTGAGTGGCCTGCTCGCGAGTGAACTCACCGCCGAGATGCCCTTCATGCATAACGATAATTCGATCGCTCATGCCCAATACTTCTGGCATCTCAGAGGAGACCAGAATGATGCTTAGCCCATCGGCCTTAAACTGGTTGATAAGCTGATAGATTTCTTTCTTGGCCCCAACATCAACGCCGCGCGTTGGTTCATCGAGGATCAGGACTTTTGGTCGGGTCATCAGACCGCGTGCAATCGCCACTTTCTGTTGGTTACCACCGGAGAGCAGACCGATGGCCTGTTCCATTGATGGTGTTTTAACATTGAACAGACGAATGAAATCACCCACCGCCTGCTGCTCATCTTTATGTTTAAGGCTTCCACCGGCGCGGCTGAAATAACGCAGCGCTGTTAGTGACATGTTCTCTTTCACCGACATGCCCAGCACTAAACCATCGCGTTTACGGTCTTCAGAAATATAGACGATGCCGTTAGCCAACCCATCCTGCGGCGAACGGGTGACAACTTCATGGCCATCAAGCGTGACGTAGCCGCTGGTGCGTGGCAGTGCGCCGTACAAGACTTTCATCAGCTCGGTACGTCCAGCACCCATCAGCCCCGATACGCCAAGGATCTCGCCTTTACGCAGCGTGAACGAAACATCGTTTACGCCAGGGCCGCACAGGTTATCGACCTTCAGGCGAATATCACCCGGTACTTTTTCCAGGCGCGGGTACTGATCTTCCAGCTTACGTCCCACCATCATTTCAATCAGCGAGTCTTCGGTAAGCGTTGCAACTTCACGCTCGGCAATAAACTGCCCGTCGCGGAAGACGGTTACGTCGTCGCAAATCTCGAAGATCTCTTTCATACGGTGAGAAATATAGACAATGCCGCGTCCCTGGGATTTCAGTTCGCGGATGACGCGGAACAGGGATTCGGTTTCGGTATCGGTGAGGGCATCCGTCGGTTCATCCATAATGATGACTTTCGATTCAAAGCTCAGCACTTTGGCAATTTCGACCATCTGCTGATCGCCAATCGATAGCTCACCAACCAGTCTGTCGCTTTTAAAGCGCAGATTCAGTTTGGCGAGCAGCAGATCGGCTTCGGCGTACATCTTCTTCCAGTCAATTTTGCCAAAGCGATTCACAAACTCACGGCCAAGAAAAATGTTCTCGGCGATAGTGAGTTGCGGGATCAGGTTCAGCTCCTGGTGGATGATGCCGATTCCAGCTTCCTGAGAGGATTTAGGGCCGTTAAAGGTGGTCTCTTTCCCCAGCCACAATAAAGAACCGGCATCACGGGTATAGATCCCGGTCAGCACTTTCATCATGGTGGATTTGCCCGCGCCATTTTCGCCCACCAGCGCCATTACGCGGCCAGGGTAGACATTCAACGCGGCGCCGGATAGCGCTTTTACGCCCGGGAACGCTTTATCGATCCCTTTGAGTTGCAGTAATGCGTTCATGATGGCCTCAGAACGTGACGCCAGCACAGAGAATGATATTCGCATACGGAGAACACTCTCCGCTGCGAATTACCGCCTGACTGTCTGCGGTTTGTTTTTTGAATTGTTCATGCGTGGTGTAACGAATTTCTATGGTGTTTCCCTGGTGTTGTTGCAGTTGCTCAATGTGGCTGAGCAACGTTTCGTGGAGTTGCGGATTATGTTGTTTAATTTCCGACGCGAGAATGGCCGCCTCTACCTGCATTTCACGTGTGACCACATCCAGTACCTGCATAAAAGAAGGTACGCCCTGGGTTAATGCCATATCAATACGCGTTGTGCTGTTCGGGATGGGTAAACCTGCATCACACACCACCAGCGTATCGGTATGCCCCAGACGGGAGATCACCGTTGAAATTTCAGAGTTGAGTACCGTGCCTTTCTTCATTTTCTTTCCCCACTAGCGAAACGTTTCGCTGGAGATAAGTGTATTGCGAAGAGTGGACAGAAAACCACCGCGACGTTACGAAAATGTGATCGCCATCGAAACGTTTCGCAAGGATTATCATTCGATGAAATGAAAACTGAGAGGGGCAAAACAAAACGCCCCCTTTCGCGATGAAAGAGGGCGTCGATGAGATTAAATCTCTACCTGAGTACCAAGCTCAATAACCCGGTTCGGTGGGATTTCAAACTGGTCCGGCGCGCGCAGCGCGTTGCGCTGTAGCAGCAGATACAGCTTGCCGCGCAGACGTAGGTACCATGGCCGCTTGCCAACAATCAACGACTCATGCGACATGAAGAAGGACGTTTCCATCATCCGACAGCTTAAGCCTTCCAGACCGCAGCGATGGAACACCTCCTCCACGTTCGGCGTTTCGCGCCAACCGTAGCTGGCCACCACGCGCCAGAAGGTGGGCGATAACTGCTCAATTTGCACTCTACGCACGTTGTGAACATAGGGCGCATCTTCCGTGCGCAGCGTCAGCAGAATAACGCGCTCATGCAGCACCTTGTTATGCTTGAGGTTATGCAGAAGTGCAAACGGGATGACGTTCAGTGCGCGGGACATATACACCGCCGTTCCCGGCACGCGTACCGGTGGCGATTTCTCCAGAGAAGCAATCATCGCCTCCAGAGAGTTACCGTGCTCATGCATGCGACGCAGCAGACGGAAGCGTTCGCTTTTCCAGGTGGTCATGATGGTGAACATCACCAGACCCAGCGTCAGAGGCAGCCAACCGCCGGAAATAAGCTTATCGAGGTTCGCGGAGAACAGCGGAACATCGACGCACAAGAACGCCACCAGGATCAGGAAGACGAAGTATTTATTCCAGTGCCAGTTTTTGCGCGCCACGGTGGTCGACAGAATTGAAGTCAGTACCATCGTCCCCGTTACCGCAATCCCATACGCCGCAGCAAGATTACTGGAGTGTTCAAAGCTCACTATCACGATAACTACCGCAAAATAGAGCATCCAGTTAACGAAAGGAATGTAAATCTGGCCCGATTCCATTTCCGAGGTATGGATGATACGCATCGGCGATAAATACCCCAGACGTACGGCCTGACGCGTCAGCGAGAAGACGCCAGAGATAACCGCCTGAGAGGCGATGACCGTTGCCAGCGCGGCGAGGATCAACAATGGAATTAATGCCCAGTCCGGCGCCAGCAGGAAAAACGGGTTTTTGATCGCTTCAGGATGCTTTAACAGCAACGCGCCCTGCCCAAAATAGTTCAGCACCAGTGAAGGCAATACCACGGAGAACCATGCCAGACGAATCGGCAATTTACCGAAGTGGCCCATATCCGCATACAGCGCTTCAACACCGGTAATCGACAGCACCACCGCACCCAGCGCGATAAAGGACAGCGTTTTGAATTCGAGGAAGAAATGCACCGCCCAATACGGATTGAGCGCCTGCAGTACTTCCGGATTGCCAATAATACTGCGCACGCCTAATACCGCGAGCGTCAGGAACCATAGCAGCATAATCGGCGCAAACAGCTTACCGACCATACCGGTACCGTGTTTTTGAATCAAAAACAGCAGGGTCAGCACAATTATTGAGAGCGGAACAATCCAGGTATCCAGTTGCGGGGCAACTATCTCCAGACCTTCAATCGCAGACATCACCGAAATGGCTGGCGTAATCACCACTTCACCATAAAAGAAGCTGCCGCCTATCAATCCCATAATGACCAGCATGGAGGTTGTTCGCGCCGAGGTATTGCGCCCAGCCAATGACATCAGCGTCAGGATCCCGCCTTCTCCGGCGTTATCTGCGCGCATGACAAACGTCAGGTATTTAATGGAGACAACAAAGATCAGCAGCCAGAAAATCAGCGAGAGAAAACCAAATACGGCATCACGTTCAACGCCAAAACCAAACTGGCCGGACAAACATTCACGAAGCGTATAAAGTGGGCTGGTACCAATATCACCGTAGACAACCCCAATGGCCGCAAGGGTAATCGCAGACAATGATTGTTTATTATCAGTGCTCATAGACTCGTCTTTCGTTTATACACATCATCTTTCAAGCCACTCCGTGTGGGCTGCATTCGTTATTCCCCCCATCCCAGAAGAAAACTCCATTGCCGCCTTGGTGCAGCTTGATTGATTTGGTGTATATATAAGAAATGTGTGCGTCGTCCCTTGGCCCACAAAAAGGCGCACAGTATGCACGATTAATCACAAAATCGTACCCCTAAATGAGACCAGATTAATCTGGCTCAAAGAAAAATAAGCGCACCTTCAGTCTATTACTGCAATGGTGTGAAGCATCTATACTCGCAGTTTATGCAGTACATTTGGCGAAAGGACGCCACTTCATTATGGCTCACCCACATTTATTAGCGGAAAGAATTTCCCGTCTGAGCAATGCGCTGGAAAAGGGACTTTATGAACGTAGCCACGCCATTCGTCTGTGTCTGCTGGCAGCACTCAGCGGCGAGAGCGTTTTCTTATTAGGCCCCCCGGGGATCGCAAAAAGCTTAATTGCCCGCCGACTGAAGTTTGCCTTCCAAAACGCACGCGCTTTTGAATACCTGATGACGCGCTTCTCTACGCCCGAAGAGGTGTTTGGTCCGCTGTCCATTCAGGCGTTAAAAGACGAAGGTCGCTATGAACGCTTAACGGCGGGCTATCTTCCTGAAGCTGAAATCGTTTTTCTCGATGAAATCTGGAAAGCAGGCCCGGCAATTCTTAACACCCTGTTGACCGCCATTAACGAACGTCATTTCCGTAACGGCGCGTATGAAGAAAAAATTCCGATGCGTCTGCTGGTGGCTGCTTCCAACGAACTGCCTGAAGCCGACAGCAGCCTGGAAGCGCTGTACGACCGTATGCTGATTCGTCTGTGGCTGGATAAAGTTCAGGACAAGGCCAATTTCCGCTCCATGCTGTTAAGTCAGCAGGATGAAAGCGACAATCCGGTCCCGGCATCATTGCAGGTGACGGATGAAGAGTATCACCAGTGGCAAAAAGACATTAGTGCGATCAAGCTTCCCGATCGCGTGTTTGAGCTCATTTTCACGCTGCGCCAGCAGTTAGACGTGTTACCGAATGCTCCTTATGTGTCCGATCGTCGCTGGAAAAAAGCGATCCGCTTACTCCAGGCCAGCGCTTTCTTTAGCGGACGTGATGCGGTAGTACCTATCGACCTGATCCTGCTGAAAGATTGCCTGTGGTACGACGCGCAAAGCCTGAATCTGATGCAACAGCAGCTTGAAATATTGATGACCGGACACGCCTGGCAACAGCAAGCCATGCTGACGCGCCTGGGCAGCATTGTGCAGCGCCGCATTCAGCTCCAGCAGCAGCAAAGCGACAAAACGGCGTTCACGGTGATCCGCCAGGGCGGAATGTTCAGCCGTCGTCCTCATTATGATTTACCGCCAGAAGCCTCGTCTTCTGTCGTGACATTACTGCTGCAAAAGCCTTTAAAACTGCATGATATGGAGGTTATCCATATAGCTTTCGAACGTGGCGCACTGGAACTGTGGCTAACAAAAGGCGGTGAGATCCGCGGAAAACTAAACGGAATAGGCTTTGCCCAAACGCTGAATATGGAAGTCGATAGCGCACAGCATCTGGTTGTGCGCGATGTCAGTTTACAAGGTTCTCGCCTGGCGCTGCCGGGTGCTTCGCAAGAGAGTATGCCCGCAGAGATAAAACAGGAGCTTGAGGCGCTCGATAACGAGTGGCATCAGCAGCACAGCGCATTCAGCGAACAGCAAAAATGCCTGTTTATTCATAGCGACTGGTTAGGCCGCATTGAAGCCAGCCTGCAGGATGTCGGGGCGCAAATCCGCCAGGCACAACAATGCTGACCCTTGATACGCTCAACATCATGCTGGCAGTCAGCGAAGAGGCGATGATCGAAGAGATGATCGTCGCCCTGCTGGCTTCCCCAAAGATGGTGGTATTTTTTAAAAAATTTCCTCGCCTTAAAAAAGCGATCACTGACGACATTCCCCGCTGGCGTGAATCATTGCGTAGCCGCCTCAAAGATACCCATGTACCGCCGGAGCTGATGGAGGAGGTTATGTGCTATCAACAAAGCCAGCTCCTCTCTCATGCGCAGTTTATCGTTCAGCTACCGCAAATATTATCGCTATTGCACCGCCTCCATTCGCCGTGGGCCGGGCAAGCGCAGCAACTGGTCAATGACAACAGCTCCTTTACGCCCGCCCTACATACGCTTTTTCTCCAGCGCTGGCGCCTGAGCCTGGTGGTGCAAACCACAACGCTGAATCAGCAACTGCTGGAAGAAGAGCGCGAGCATTTGCTCAGTGAAGTACAAGAACGGATGACCCTCAGCGGGCAACTGGAACCTGTACTGGCAGAAAATGACAACGCAGCAGGCCGGTTGTGGGACATGAGCGCGGGCCAAATCAAGCGCGGTGATTATCAGTTGATGGTGAAATACGGCGAATTTCTGACGCAACAACCCGAACTCCAGCGCCTGGCCGAACAGTTAGGTCGTTCCAGAGAGGCGAAATCCGTGCCGCGTAAAGATGCGCCAATGGAAACCTTCCGTACGCTGGTGCGCGAACCTGCAACCGTCCCGGAGCAGGTGGATGGCATCCAGCAAAGTGACGATATCCTGCGCCTGCTACCGCCAGAGCTGGCCACGCTGGGCATTACCGAACTGGAATACGAGTTCTACCGACGGCTGGTGGAAAAGCAACTGCTCACCTACCGCCTGCACGGCGAAGCATGGCGTGAGAAAGTAACGGAACGTCCGGTGGTGCATCAGGATTTTGACGAGCAGCCGCGCGGGCCTTTTATCGTCTGCGTTGATACCTCGGGATCGATGGGCGGATTTAATGAGCAGTGTGCGAAAGCCTTTTGCCTGGCGCTAATGCGCGTTGCCCTTGCCGATAACCGGCGCTGTTTCATTATGCTGTTTTCAACAGAAGTGGTGCGCTATGAGCTTTCCGGTCCGGAGGGCATCGAGCAGGCGATCCGCTTTTTAAGTCAGCGCTTTCGTGGCGGCACTGATATTGCCAGCTGTTTTCGCGCCATTATTGAACGCATGCAGGGTCGGGAATGGTTTGATGCCGATGCGGTGGTTATCTCAGATTTTATCGCTCAGCGATTGCCCGATGAAGTAGTCAGCAAAGTGGGAGAATTACAGCGGGTGCACCAGCACCGTTTTCATGCGGTAGCGATGTCAGCACATGGCAAACCCGGCATCATGCGCATTTTCGATCATATCTGGCGCTTTGATACCGGGATGCGAAGCCGCCTGCTCAGACGCTGGCGGCGTTAATTGTTACAGCAGAGAAGCGACGCTTTCACGAACCAGGGCCGGCCATACGCCACACTGAACCTGACCAATGTGCGGTAATTGCAGCAACAGCATGGTCAGACGCGACTGCCCAATGCCGCCACCAATTGTCTGCGGCATTTCACCGCGCAGCAGCGCCTGGTGCCACTCCAGACTCAGGCGATCTTCATCACCGGTCAGAGACAGCTGGTGTTTCAGGGCGTCAGCATCCACACGAATCCCCATAGAAGACAGCTCAAACGCATCTTCCAGAACCGGGTTCCAGACCAGAATATCACCGTTCAGACCGGCATGACCCAGCTCGGACGCTGAACTCCAGTCATCATAATCCGGCGCTCGTACGTCATGACGGTGACCGTCACTGAGCTTGCCGCCGATCCCCACCAGGAATACCGCACCCAGCTCTTTAGCGATCGCACGTTCACGACCTTTTGCATCAAGATCCGGATAACGAGATAACAGCTCCTGGCTATGAACAAAGTGGATCTGCTCTGGCAGGAACGGTGCCAGACCAAACTCTTTGCTAACCGCAGCTTCGGTGGCCTTAATTCCCGCCCAGATAGCCTCTACCGTGCTTTTCAGAGTGGAGAATTGACGCTCACCGTCGCCCATCACGCGCTCCCAGTCCCACTGGTCAACGTACACTGAGTGCAGCGGGGAGAGGCGATCTTCATCGGGACGCAGGGCTTTCATGTGCGTGTACAGCCCCTCGCCTGCGCTAAAGTCGTGTTGTCCTAACGTTTGACGCTTCCACTTCGCCAGTGAATGAACCACTTCGAATTGAGCGTCTGGCAATGCTTTAACCTTCACCTGCACCGCTTTTTCACAGCCTGACAAGTTATCCTGCGTGCCATCTCCAACGCGGCTGAGGATCGGCGCCTGAACTTCGATCAGGCCTAAACGCTCTTCCAGCTGGCGAGAAAAATGAGATTTTACGAAGCTAATTTGACGTTGTTTGGCAATGTAAGCGGTTTTCATTATGTGTACTCCTGTGTCCTGTTGCCTATGATTAAGCAACAGAATGGAGGTAATATTCAATAATCAACAAACAAAAAGCCGACTTCGATTTTGATTCGTTAAAAATTACGTCTAAAATAGAGGGAATCATTAATCTACATAAGAAAAACCTATGGAAAATTATCAGATCGACAATCTGGACCGCGGCATTCTTGACGCCTTAATGGAAAATGCTCGTACCGCCTACGCAGAATTAGCCAAACAGTTCGGCGTCAGCCCAGGAACAATTCACGTTCGCGTAGAAAAGATGAAGCAGGCGGGGATTATTACCGGCGCGCGGATTGATGTCAGTCCCAAACAATTGGGTTATGACGTCGGCTGCTTTATCGGCATCATCCTGAAAAGTGCGAAAGACTATCCGTCAGCGCTGGCCAGACTGGAAAGCCTCGATGAAGTGACCGAAGCGTATTACACCACCGGGCACTACAGCATCTTTATTAAGGTGATGTGCAAGTCGATCGACGCATTGCAGCAGGTACTTATCAACAAGATCCAAACAATTGACGAAATTCAGTCCACTGAAACCCTGATCGTCCTGCAAAACCCGATCATGCGTACCATCAAGCCATGATCGGTTTTTTTAATCCCCTATTTTTCCACAGGTAGATCCCAGCTCGCTCACAGCGTACAATACGCCCTCTTTATAAAGGTGGGCGATCATGGCAGACATCACTCTTATCAGCGGTAGTACGCTTGGCAGTGCGGAATATGTAGCAGAGCATCTGGCTGAAAAGCTGGACGACGCCGGTTTTTCCAGCGAAATACTGCATGGGCCAATGCTTGAAGAGGTTCCGACTGACGGGATCTGGCTGATTATCAGCTCCACGCACGGTGCGGGAGATATTCCTGACAACCTACAGCCTTTATATGATGCGTTACGCGAGCAAAAGCCGGACCTGTCACAAGTGCGCTTTGGTGCAATCGGGATAGGCAGTCGTGAATATGACACCTTTTGCGGCGCAATCGACAAGCTGGAAGCCGAATTGAAGGCCTGTGGGGCAAAACAGATCGGCGAAACACTCAGGATCAACGTACTGGAACATGAAATTCCGGAAGATCCGGCTGAAATTTGGCTGGGATCGTGGCATCCGTTGCTCAGAGATTTGTAAAGATCGTACTTTTTTATGTGGATAACTCTGGTTAAAAGCTTGGATCAACCGGTAGTTATCCCAAGAACAACCGTTGTTCAGTTTTTGAGTTGTGTATAACCCTTCATTCTGATCCCAGCTTATACGGACCAGGATCACCGATCATTCACAGCTAATGATCCTCAGCAACCTGTTGATCTTACTTAAAGGATCGTCCTTATCCACAGAAAGGTGCGATCCTAATAAGAGATCACAATAAAACAGATCTCTAAATAAAAAGATCTTCTTTTTAATACCCAGGATCCCAGGTCTTTCTCCATCGACTAAAGTTGAGTAGAATCCACGGCCCGGGCTTCAATCCATTTTCACACCGCGTTATGCGAGGCAATTACCATGTTTTATCAGGATCCTTTTGACGTCATCATCATTGGCGGGGGTCATGCAGGCACCGAGGCCGCAATGGCCGCGGCGCGAATGGGTCAACAGACTCTGCTTTTGACACACAATATCGACACTCTGGGGCAGATGAGCTGCAACCCGGCGATCGGCGGTATTGGGAAGGGACACCTGGTAAAAGAAGTGGATGCGCTTGGTGGGTTGATGGCAAAAGCGATCGACCACGCAGGTATCCAGTTTAGGATACTAAACGCAAGCAAAGGGCCAGCCGTTCGCGCTACCCGAGCTCAGGCCGATCGTGTGCTCTATCGCCAGGCGGTACGCACTGCGCTGGAGAATCAACCCAACCTGATGATCTTCCAGCAGGCGGTTGAAGATCTGATTGTCGAAAACGATCGCGTTGTGGGTGCAGTAACCCAAATGGGACTGAAGTTCCGTGCCAAAGCGGTCGTATTAACCGTGGGGACTTTCCTCGACGGCAAAATTCATATTGGTCTGGATAACTACAGCGGTGGCCGCGCTGGCGATCCGCCGTCCATCCCGCTGTCACGCCGTCTGCGTGAACTGCCGCTGCGCGTCAGCCGCCTGAAAACCGGTACACCGCCGCGTATCGATGCGCGCACGATTGATTTCAGCGTGCTCGGCCAGCAAAACAGCGATAACCCGATGCCGGTCTTCTCATTCCTGGGCGATGCTTCTCAACATCCGCGCCAGATGCCGTGTTACATCACGCATACCAATGAGAAAACCCATGACGTGATCCGCAATAACCTCGATCGTAGCCCAATGTACGCTGGCGTGATCGAAGGTATCGGCCCACGCTACTGCCCGTCGATCGAAGATAAAGTGATGCGCTTTGCCGATCGTAACCAGCATCAGATCTTCCTCGAACCGGAAGGGCTGACCTCTAACGAAATTTACCCGAATGGCATCTCCACCAGCCTGCCGTTCGATGTGCAGATGCAAATTGTCCGCTCCATGCAGGGGATGGAAAATGCCAGAATCGTCCGCCCTGGCTACGCGATTGAGTATGATTTCTTCGATCCGCGTGATCTAAAACCTACTCTGGAAAGCAAATTCATCCAGGGTCTGTTCTTTGCGGGCCAGATTAACGGTACAACTGGTTATGAAGAAGCCGCCGCACAAGGCATGCTGGCTGGTCTGAACGCCGCGCGTTTGTCTGCTGAAAAAGAGGGGTGGGCACCGCGTCGCGATCAGGCTTATCTTGGCGTGCTGGTGGACGACCTGTGTACGCTGGGTACCAAAGAACCGTACCGTATGTTCACATCTCGCGCTGAATACCGTTTGATGCTGCGTGAAGATAACGCCGACCTGCGTCTGACCGAAATTGGTCGTGAACTGGGTCTGGTGGACGATGAGCGCTGGGCTCGCTTCAACGAGAAACTGGAGCGTATCGAACAGGAACGCCAACGTCTTAAATCAACCTGGGTGAATCCGTTAGCGGAGTCCGCAGCAGAAGTGAATGCTCACCTGGCTACACCTCTGTCACGTGAAGCGAGCGGTGAAGATCTACTGCGTCGCCCGGATATGACCTATGCTCAGTTGACCTCTTTATCTGCGTTCGCACCCGCGCTTGATGATGCTCAGGCCGCAGAACAGGTTGAGATTCAGGTGAAATACGAAGGGTATATTGCCCGTCAGCTGGAAGAAATTGAAAGACAACAGCGCAATGAAAACACCCTGTTGCCTGCAACGCTGGATTATCGCCAGGTTTCTGGCTTGTCGAATGAAGTTATCGCTAAGCTGAACGATCACAAACCCGTCTCGATCGGTCAGGCATCGCGTATTTCCGGCATAACGCCTGCCGCCATCTCCATTCTGCTGGTATGGCTGAAAAAACAAGGTATGCTGCGCCGCAGCGCTTGATAACACTATTTTGGCGGGGGCGCTTCGCTTGCCCGCCGTACGAATTTGTAGGCCCGATAAGCGAAAGCGCATCGGGCATTTGATTATTAACAGGTAACGACCGTGCTCAACAAACTCTCTCGTCTGCTGGCTGATGCCGGTATTTCTCTTACCGATCACCAGAAAAATCAGCTGATTGCGTATGTCGATATGCTGCACAAATGGAACAAAGCGTACAACCTGACGTCGGTGCGGGATCCCAACGAAATGCTGGTACGCCATATTCTGGACAGCATTGTCGTTGCACCGTATCTGAAGGGTGAGCGTTTTATCGATGTAGGTACGGGACCGGGCCTGCCGGGAATTCCGCTTTCTATCGTGCGTCCAGAAGCGCATTTCACACTGCTCGATAGCCTGGGAAAACGTGTTCGTTTCTTGCGTCAGGTGCAGCATGAGCTTGCGCTTACTAACATCACTCCAGTTCAAAGCCGTGTTGAAGAATTTCCTTCAGAACCGCCGTTTGATGGGGTGATTAGCCGTGCTTTCGCTTCACTCAATGATATGGTTAGCTGGTGTCACCATTTGCCGGGCCAGAATGGGCGTTTTTATGCGCTAAAAGGGCAGTTGCCTGCAGATGAAATTGATTCGCTGCCAGCAGAATTCAGCGTTGAGTCCGTCGAAAAATTACGCGTTCCGCAGTTGGATGGTGAACGTCATTTGGTGGTTATTAAGCCAAACAAAATTTAATTTTTATCAAAAAAAATAGAGAAAAAACGGCTTTTCAGGTGTTAAAAGTCATAGGTAATAGTGTGGTTAAATGTCGTTACATTTCACTAGTGCCTTACGGTTTTGCATCATAACTATAACGTACCGTTTTTTGTTAAAAGCGAAACAAGTCAGCTGTGAAAATATCAGTCTGCTAAAAATAGAACGTAAGAATCACCGCTTGTGTTAATTTTTTATTATAAATGTCAATGAGCGGTTTTTTTGTTGTTAGGCGTTGTTTTTGAAATAGTGGCTATTTTTACGCTTAAATATCAAAAAGATGAAAAGGCATCAATTGCCACGTAAATAAATTATGCGAAGGTGAATATGTTCAATATGTGATCTGGTGCACGCTTTGACGCCAGTGTTTTCGCGGTATTTGCAGTTTTGCATGATCGTTCACAGTTTGCCTAAAAGTAATAAATGTGGGGCAGCGAAAAATATTTAAACATTTATTCACTTTTTAGCTACTTATTGTTTGAAATCACGAAGGCGCACCGTATAATTTGTCCGCTTTTTGATGCTTGACTCTAAGCCATAAAGAACGTTTTATACGACACGCGGCATACCTCGAAGGGAGCAGGAGTAAAAACGTGATGTCTATGTCGCTCTTGAGTCGAAACGTTGCTCGTAAGCTTTTGCTCACACAGCTTCTGGTTGTAATAGCAAGTGGATTGCTGTTTAGCCTCAAAGACCCTTTCTGGGGCATCTCCGCGTTGTGTGGAGGATTGGCAGTGTTACTGCCTAATGTGTTGTTTATGATATTTGCCTGGCGTCACCAGGTACATACACCAGCGAAGGGCCGAGTAGCCTGGTCGTTCGCTTTCGGCGAAGCCTTCAAGGTATTAGCGATGCTGGTGTTGTTGGTGGTGGCGTTGGCTGTTTTGAAAGCGGTATTCATGCCGCTGATCGTTACGTGGGTTTTGGTGCTGGTGGTTCAGATACTGGCGCCGGCTGTAATTAACAACAAAGGGTAAAGGCATCATGGCTTCAGAAAATATGACGCCGCAGGATTACATAGGACACCATCTGAATAACCTTCAGTTGGACCTACGTACATTCTCGCTGGTGGATCCGCACAACCCCCCAGCCACCTTCTGGACGCTCAATATTGACTCCATTTTCTTCTCGGTGGTTCTGGGTCTGTTGTTCCTGCTTATGTTCCGTAGCGTAGCCAAAAAGGCGACCAGCGGCGTACCAGGTAAATTTCAGACCGCGATTGAGCTGGTAATCGGCTTTGTGCATGGTAGCGTGAAAGACATGTACCATGGCAAAAGCAAGCTGATTGCTCCGCTGGCCCTGACGATTTTCGTCTGGGTATTCCTGATGAACTTGATGGATTTGCTGCCTATCGACCTGCTGCCGTACATCGGTGAGCATATCTTTGGCCTACCGGCTCTGCGTGTGGTTCCGTCTGCTGACGTGAACATCACCCTGTCGATGGCGCTGGGCGTATTTATCCTCATTCTGTTCTACAGCATCAAAATGAAAGGCATCGGTGGCTTCGCGAAAGAGTTGACGCTGCAGCCGTTCAATCACTGGGCGTTCATCCCTGTCAACTTAATCCTTGAAGGGGTAAGCCTGCTGTCCAAACCAATCTCTCTTGGTCTGCGACTGTTCGGCAACATGTATGCCGGTGAGCTGATTTTCATTCTGATTGCTGGTCTGTTGCCGTGGTGGTCACAGTGGATCCTGAATGTGCCTTGGGCCATTTTCCACATACTGATTATCACGCTGCAAGCCTTCATATTTATGGTTCTGACGATTGTCTATCTGTCGATGGCATCTGAAGAGCATTAATTTACCAACACTACTACGTTTTAACTGAAACAAACTGGAGACTGTCATGGAAAACCTGAATATGGATCTGCTGTACATTGCTGCCGCTGTGATGATGGGTCTGGCGGCAATCGGTGCTGCGATCGGTATCGGCATCCTCGGGGGTAAATTCCTGGAAGGCGCAGCGCGTCAACCGGATCTGATTCCTCTGCTGCGTACTCAGTTCTTTATCGTTATGGGTCTGGTGGATGCAATCCCAATGATCGCTGTAGGTCTGGGTCTGTACGTGATGTTTGCTGTCGCGTAGTAAGCGTTGCTTGAATTAAGAGCAATATCAGAACGTTAACTAGATAGAGGCATTGTGCTGTGAATCTTAACGCAACAATCCTCGGCCAGGCCATCGCGTTTGTCCTGTTCGTTCTGTTCTGCATGAAGTACGTATGGCCGCCTTTAATGGCTGCCATCGAAAAACGTCAAAAAGAAATTGCTGACGGCCTTGCTTCTGCAGAACGAGCACATAAGGATCTTGACCTTGCAAAGGCCAGCGCGACCGACCAGCTGAAAAAAGCGAAGGCGGAAGCTCAGGTAATCATTGAGCAGGCGAACAAACGCCGTGCTCAGATCCTGGACGAAGCTAAAACTGAAGCAGAGCAGGAACGTACTAAAATCGTGGCACAGGCGCAGGCGGAAATTGACGCCGAGCGTAAACGTGCTCGCGAAGAGCTGCGTAAGCAAGTTGCTATCCTGGCTGTTGCTGGCGCCGAGAAGATCATCGAACGTTCCGTGGATGAAGCTGCTAATAGCGACATCGTGGACAAACTTGTCGCTGAACTGTAAGGAGGGAGGGGCTGATGTCTGAATTTATTACGGTAGCTCGCCCCTACGCCAAAGCAGCTTTTGACTTTGCCGTTGAGCACCAAAGCATTGACCGTTGGCAGGATATGTTGACGTTCGCCGCTGAGGTGACAAAAAACGAACAAATGGCAGAGCTTCTCTCTGGCGCGCTGGCGCCGGAAACGCTCGCTGAGTCGTTTATCGCCGTGTGCGGTGAGCAGCTGGACGAAAGCGGCCAAAACCTGATTAGGGTTATGGCTGAAAATAACCGTCTGAATGCGCTCCCGGATGTTCTTGAGCAGTTTATTCACCTGCGTGCAGCCAGTGAGGCTATCTCTGAGGTAGAAGTCACTTCTGCCAATGCACTGAGTGATGAACAGCTTACGAAGATTAGTGCTGCGATGGAAAAACGTCTGTCACGCAAAGTTAAGCTGAATTGCAAAATCGATAAGTCTGTAATGGCAGGCGTAATCATCCGAGCGGGTGATATGGTCATTGATGGCAGCGTACGCGGCCGTCTTGAGCGCCTTGCAGACGTCTTGCAGTCTTAAGGGGACTGGAGCATGCAACTGAATTCCACCGAAATCAGCGAACTGATCAAGCAGCGCATTGCTCAGTTCAGTGTTGTGAGCGAAGCTCATAACGAAGGTACTATTGTTTCTGTAAGTGACGGTGTTATCCGCATTCACGGCCTGGCCGATTGTATGCAGGGTGAGATGATTTCCCTGCCGGGTAACCGTTACGCTATCGCACTGAACCTGGAGCGCGACTCCGTAGGTGCAGTAGTGATGGGTCCATACGCTGACCTCGCCGAAGGCATGAAGGTTAAGTGTACGGGTCGTATTCTGGAAGTTCCGGTTGGCCGTGGCCTGCTGGGTCGTGTGGTGAACACTCTGGGTTCCCCGATTGACGGTAAAGGTCCGGTTGATAACGATGGCTTCTCGCCGATCGAAGTTATCGCACCAGGCGTAATCGAACGTCAGTCCGTCGACCAGCCAGTACAGACCGGTTATAAATCTGTTGATGCCATGATCCCAATCGGTCGTGGCCAGCGTGAGCTGATCATCGGTGACCGTCAGACAGGTAAAACTGCGATGGCAATCGATGCCATCATCAACCAGCGTGATTCCGGCATCAAATGTGTGTACGTGGCTATCGGCCAGAAAGCGTCCACCATTTCTAACGTGGTTCGTAAACTGGAAGAACACGGCGCACTGTCCAACACCATCGTTGTTGTGGCGACCGCGTCTGAATCTGCTGCACTGCAATACCTGGCACCATATGCCGGTTGCGCAATGGGCGAATACTTCCGTGACCGCGGTGAAGATGCACTGATCGTTTACGATGACCTGTCTAAACAGGCCGTTGCGTACCGTCAGGTTTCCCTGCTGCTGCGTCGTCCACCAGGACGCGAAGCATTCCCGGGCGACGTATTTTACCTCCACTCCCGTCTGCTGGAACGCGCATCCCGCGTAAACGCGGAATACGTTGAGAAGTTCACCAATGGTGAAGTTAAAGGTAAAACCGGCTCCCTGACCGCTCTGCCGATTATCGAAACCCAGGCGGGTGACGTTTCTGCGTTCGTTCCGACCAACGTAATTTCCATTACCGATGGTCAGATCTTCCTGGAAACCAACCTGTTTAACTCCGGTATTCGTCCGGCAGTTAACCCGGGTATCTCCGTATCTCGTGTTGGTGGTGCAGCGCAGACCAAGATCATCAAGAAACTGTCCGGTGGTATTCGTACCGCTCTGGCACAGTATCGTGAACTGGCTGCGTTTTCTCAGTTCGCTTCCGACCTGGATGAAGCTACTCGTAAGCAGCTGAGCCATGGTCAGAAAGTAACTGAACTGCTGAAGCAGAAACAGTATGCGCCAATGTCTGTTGCACAGCAGGGTGTGGTGCTGTTTGCGGCTGAACGCGGTTACCTCGAAGATGTGGAACTGGCGAAAATCGGTAGCTTCGAAGCCGCTCTGCTGGCTTACGTTGACCGTGACCACGCTCCGCTGATGCAAGAGATCAACCAGTCCGGTGGCTATAACGATGAAATCGAAGGCAAGCTGAAAGCTATCCTCGATTCCTTCAAGGCAACCCAGTCCTGGTAACGTCTGGCGGTCTGCTTTAGGGCGGACCGCAAGGCATTGAGGAGAAGCTCATGGCCGGCGCAAAAGAGATACGTAGTAAGATCGCAAGCGTCCAGAACACGCAGAAGATCACTAAAGCGATGGAGATGGTCGCCGCTTCCAAAATGCGTAAATCGCAGGATCGCATGGCGGCCAGCCGTCCTTATGCAGAGACCATGCGCAAAGTGATTGGTCACCTTGCGAATGGTAATCTGGAATATAAGCACCCTTACCTGGAAGAACGCGACGTTAAACGCGTGGGCTACCTGGTGGTGTCGACCGACCGTGGTCTGTGCGGTGGCTTGAACATTAACCTGTTCAAAAAGCTGCTGGCGGATATGAAAACATGGTCCGATAAAGGCGTTCAGTGCGATATCGCAATGATCGGCTCTAAGGGCGTGTCTTTCTTTAACTCCGTTGGCGGAAACGTGATCGCTCAGGTAACCGGCATGGGGGATAACCCTTCCCTGTCCGAACTGATCGGTCCGGTTAAAGTGATGCTGCAAGCCTACGATGAAGGTCGTCTGGACAGACTGTACGTTGTCAGCAACAAATTTATTAACACCATGTCTCAGACGCCAACCATCACCCAACTGCTGCCTCTGCCGGCATCAGATGATGATGAATTGAAGCGTAAATCCTGGGATTACCTGTATGAACCAGACCCGAAAGCGCTGCTGGATACCCTGCTGCGTCGTTATGTCGAGTCTCAGGTTTATCAGGGCGTGGTAGAAAACCTGGCCAGCGAGCAGGCCGCACGTATGGTGGCGATGAAAGCCGCGACCGACAATGGCGGCAGCCTGATTAAAGAGCTGCAGTTGGTATACAACAAAGCTCGTCAGGCCAGCATTACTCAGGAACTCACCGAAATCGTCGGTGGTGCATCCGCGGTATAACCAGGTTAATTCGTAGAGGATTCAAGATGGCTACTGGAAAAATTGTCCAGGTAATCGGCGCCGTGGTTGACGTCGAATTCCCTCAGGATGCCGTACCGCGCGTGTACGATGCTCTTGAGGTTATGAATGGTAAAGAGAGCCTGGTGCTGGAAGTTCAGCAGCAGCTCGGCGGCGGTATCGTACGTACCATCGCCATGGGTTCTTCCGACGGTCTGCGTCGTGGTCTGGAAGTTA
Source organism: Citrobacter sp. Cpo030 (assembly GCF_030333005.1). Lineage (NCBI taxonomy): Bacteria > Pseudomonadati > Pseudomonadota > Gammaproteobacteria > Enterobacterales > Enterobacteriaceae > Citrobacter > Citrobacter sp. Cpo030. The sequence goes on from NZ_JAOWGT010000057.1 coordinate 24,893, forward strand.
AAGACCTCGAACACCCGATCGAAGTCCCGGTAGGTAAAGCAACCCTGGGTCGTATCATGAACGTCCTGGGTCACCCGATCGACATGAAAGGCGATATCGGTGAAGAAGAGCGTTGGGCTATCCACCGCGCAGCACCTTCCTACGAAGAGCTGTCCAGCTCTCAGGAACTGCTGGAAACCGGCATCAAAGTTATCGACCTGATGTGTCCGTTCGCTAAGGGCGGTAAAGTCGGTCTGTTCGGTGGTGCGGGTGTAGGTAAAACCGTAAACATGATGGAGCTGATCCGTAACATCGCGATCGAACACTCCGGTTACTCCGTGTTTGCGGGCGTAGGTGAACGTACTCGTGAGGGTAACGACTTCTACCACGAAATGACCGACTCCAACGTACTGGACAAAGTATCCCTGGTATATGGCCAGATGAACGAGCCGCCGGGAAACCGTCTGCGCGTTGCACTGACCGGTCTGACCATGGCTGAGAAGTTCCGTGACGAAGGTCGTGACGTTCTGCTGTTCGTTGATAACATCTACCGTTACACCCTGGCCGGTACAGAAGTATCTGCACTGCTGGGTCGTATGCCATCAGCGGTAGGCTACCAGCCGACCCTGGCGGAAGAGATGGGTGTTCTTCAGGAACGTATCACCTCTACCAAAACCGGTTCTATCACCTCCGTTCAGGCGGTATACGTACCTGCGGATGACTTGACTGACCCGTCCCCAGCAACCACCTTTGCTCACTTGGATGCAACCGTGGTACTGAGCCGTCAGATCGCTTCTCTGGGTATCTACCCGGCAGTTGACCCGCTGGACTCCACCAGCCGTCAGTTGGATCCGCTGGTTGTTGGTCAGGAACACTACGACACCGCGCGTGGCGTACAGTCCCTGCTGCAGCGTTATCAGGAACTGAAAGACATCATCGCCATCCTGGGTATGGATGAACTGTCTGAAGAAGATAAACTGGTGGTAGCACGTGCGCGTAAGATCCAGCGCTTCCTGTCCCAGCCGTTCTTCGTTGCGGAAGTATTCACCGGTTCTCCGGGTAAATACGTTTCCCTGAAAGACACCATCCGTGGCTTTAAAGGCATCATGGAAGGCGAATACGACCACCTGCCAGAGCAGGCGTTCTACATGGTTGGTTCTATCGACGAAGCCGTGGAAAAAGCCAAAAAACTTTAACGCCTTAATCGGAGGGTGATATGGCAATGACTTACCACCTGGACGTCGTCAGCGCAGAGCAACAAATGTTCTCTGGTCTGGTCGAGAAAATCCAGGTAACGGGTAGTGAAGGTGAACTGGGTATTTTCCCGGGTCACGCACCGCTGCTCACCGCCATTAAGCCTGGTATGATCCGCATCGTTAAACAGTTCGGTCATGAAGAGTTTATCTATCTGTCCGGCGGCATTCTCGAAGTGCAGCCTGGCAGTGTGACCGTACTGGCTGATACCGCGATTCGCGGACAGGATCTCGATGAAGCGAGAGCCCTGGAAGCGAAGCGTAAGGCTGAAGAGCACATTAAGAGCTCTCATGGTGACGTGGATTACGCTCAGGCATCTGCGGAACTGGCCAAAGCGATCGCGAAACTGCGCGTTATCGAGTTGACCAAAAAAGCGATGTAACACCGGCTTGAAAAGCACAAAGGCCAGTCTGGTTTCCAGGCTGGCTTTTTTTATGGATTTGTTTCAGTAAAAGTGGAACTAAAAAGCTGTTTTATTATTTTGTGATTTACATCACAAAAAATGTTGATCGGTTAAAAAATGAGGCGTAGACTCTTTTTATGTGATGTGTGTCACAAAATTAATTCAGATAAAAACAGGATACCAACATGAAATTGTTTAACAAGATCATCGCCCTTTTCAGCAGCATGGACGTTTAGTCGTTCCCTACCTGCTCTGTGGCGCGATGCTTAATACGGTTATCAGCTAGCGCCATCGTTATTAAATCCCCCCTCCTTCGCTGTATCATTCGTTCTCTATCATTCCTCCCCTCAATTTTCCCAATCCATTTTTCTGCTTCTCACTGAATCACATAAATAAAATCGTTCTATGCTGATGTAATGCTTTATTCATGCGGTAAAAAAATAGCAAAAACATTAACCTAAGGCTTTAATAAGAGCAGACTCCTGGTTTTTGGGAGACAAAAGACGCAGATATAGACGAAAATAGTGAGTTATCAGATGGGGAATCCCCCCTGTTGAACGTTTTATCCTCGGTCCATTTCACGCTGAAAAAAATGTAGTATTTTCAATGTGAAACGGTATAAATTCGTTCTCAAATTACAGTCAGGACGTGTATGTTGAATAATGCTATGAGCGTTGTGATCCTTGCCGCAGGCAAAGGCACGCGTATGTATTCCGATCTTCCTAAAGTGCTGCACACCCTCGCAGGAAAGCCGATGGTTCAGCATGTCATTGATGCAGCTAATGAATTAGGTGCGACTCATGTACACCTTGTCTACGGACACGGTGGCGATCTGCTTAAGCAAACGCTGAAAGATGGCAATCTGAATTGGGTTCTGCAGGCTGAGCAGTTGGGTACCGGCCATGCAATGCAGCAGGCGGCGCCATTCTTTAGTGATGACGAAGACATTTTAATGCTCTATGGCGATGTGCCGCTGATCTCTACCGATACCTTACGTCGCCTGCGTGAAGCCAAACCGCAGGGTGGTATCGGTTTGTTAACGGTAAAACTGGACGACCCTTCCGGCTATGGGCGTATTACGCGCGAAAACGGTAACGTCACAGGGATCGTCGAGCACAAAGATGCAACTGACGAGCAGCGTCAAATCCAGGAAATCAACACAGGCATTCTGATTGCCAACGGCGCTGACATGAAGCGTTGGCTGTCTAAACTGACCAACAACAACGTGCAGGGTGAATACTACATCACCGATATCATCGCGATGGCGTATCAGGAAGGACGTGAAATTGCTGCGGTACATCCGGCACGAATCAGTGAAACGGAAGGGGTAAATAACCGCCTTCAGTTATCCCGTCTGGAACGTGTGTATCAGTCCGAGCAGGCAGAAAAACTGCTGCTGGCGGGCGTGATGCTGCGCGATCCTGCACGTTTTGATCTTCGCGGTACGCTGATTCACGGGCGCGATGTTGAAATTGATACTAACGTTATCATTGAAGGTAACGTAACCGTTGGGGATCGCGTCAAGATTGGCGCTGGCTGCATCATCAAAAACAGCGTGATTGGTGAGGGTTGTGAGCTTAGCCCGTACAGTGTGGTGGAAGATGCCCATCTGGAAGCCGCTTGCACCATCGGTCCATTCGCGCGTCTGCGCCCGGGTGCTGAGCTGCAGGAAGGCGCACACGTGGGTAACTTCGTCGAAATGAAAAAAGCGCGTCTGGGTAAAGGCTCTAAAGCTGGTCATTTGACCTATCTGGGCGATGCGGAAATTGGCGATAACGTGAATATCGGCGCGGGTACGATCACCTGCAACTACGATGGTGCCAATAAGTTTAAAACCATTATTGGTGATGATGTGTTTGTGGGTTCTGATACTCAGCTGGTGGCGCCTGTCACCGTGGGTAAAGGTGCGACGATTGCCGCCGGAACCACCGTAACGCGTAATGTCGCCGATAATGAACTGGTATTAAGCCGTGTACCTCAGGTTCATAAACAGGGCTGGCAGCGTCCGGTGAAGAAGAAGTAATTTATTTTTGCCGGATGGCGGCTTTGCCTTATCCGGCCTACGTGCGGTGACGTTCTGTAGGCCTGATAACCGTGAGCGCCATCAGGCAGACAAGAGATGAGGGGATAATATAATCCTCCGCTCAACAAGCAGTACCTATAAAAATAACCCCACTCTCTACAAGGCTCGGGGCGCCCGGAATACGGGTATCAGGTTGACCGACAACGACAGGCACAATGCCTAAATTCGGAATCAAAAAATATGTGTGGAATTGTTGGCGCTATCGCGCAGCGTGATGTAGCTGAAATCCTTCTCGAAGGTTTACGTCGTCTGGAATATCGTGGTTATGACTCTGCTGGTCTGGCCGTTGTCGATGCTGAAGGCAACATGACCCGCCTGCGTCGTCTGGGTAAAGTGCAGATGCTGACTGCTGCTGCGGAAGAACATCCGCTGCATGGTGGTACTGGTATTGCTCACACCCGCTGGGCGACACACGGTGAACCTTCAGAAGCGAACGCGCATCCCCATGTTTCTGAACACATTGTTGTGGTGCATAACGGCATCATTGAAAACCATGAACCACTGCGTGAGCTGTTGAAAACGCGTGGCTACACCTTTGTTTCTGAAACCGACACCGAAGTGATTGCTCACCTGGTGCACTGGGAGCTGGAACAGGGTGGTACGCTGCGTGAAGCCGTGCTGCGTACTATTCCGCAGCTGCGCGGTGCCTACGGCACGGTGATCATGGATACCCGTAACCCGGAAACCCTGCTGGCGGCCCGTTCTGGCAGCCCGCTGGTGATTGGTCTGGGTATGGGTGAGAACTTTATCGCTTCCGATCAGCTGGCACTGCTGCCGGTAACCCGTCGCTTCATCTTCCTGGAAGAGGGCGATATCGCGGAAGTGACCCGTCGTTCGGTCTCTATTTTCGACAAGTCTGGCGCGGAAGTGAAACGTCAGGATATCGAATCTAATCTGCAATACGATGCGGGCGAAAAAGGTATTTATCGCCACTACATGCAGAAAGAGATCTACGAACAGCCGAACGCAATTAAAAACACGCTGACCGGCCGTATCAGCCACGGTGAAGTGGATTTAAGCGAGCTGGGTTCGCATGCCAACGAGCTGCTGTCTCAGGTTGAGCATATCCAGATTATCGCCTGTGGTACGTCGTACAACTCCGGTATGGTGTCCCGCTACTGGTTTGAATCGCTGGCTGGCATTCCTTGTGATGTCGAAATTGCTTCCGAATTCCGCTATCGCAAATCCGCCGTGCGTCGTAACAGCCTGATGATCACCCTTTCCCAGTCAGGTGAAACGGCAGATACCCTGGCGGGTCTGCGCTTATCCAAAGAGTTGGGCTATCTGGGCTCGTTGGCTATTTGTAACGTACCGGGCTCTTCTCTGGTGCGCGAATCCGACCTGGCGATGATGACCAATGCTGGTACCGAAATCGGCGTGGCCTCCACGAAAGCATTTACCACTCAGCTGACCGTTCTGCTGATGCTGGTGGCGAAACTGTCTCGTCTGAAAGGCCTGGATGTGGCTATTGAGCAGGAAATCGTTCACGGTCTGCAGGCGCTGCCGAGCCGTATTGAGCAGATGCTGTCTCAGGACAAACGCATTGCCGCTCTGGCTGAAGGTTTCTCTGATAAACACCATGCGCTGTTCCTGGGCCGTGGCGATCAGTACCCGATTGCGCTGGAAGGCGCGCTGAAGCTGAAAGAGATCTCTTATATTCACGCTGAAGCTTATGCCGCAGGCGAACTGAAACACGGTCCGCTGGCGCTGATTGATGCCGATATGCCGGTTATCGTAGTCGCGCCGAACAACGAACTGCTGGAAAAACTGAAGTCCAACATTGAAGAAGTTCGCGCCCGTGGCGGTCAGCTGTACGTCTTTGCTGACCAGGATGCTGGCTTTACCAGCAGCGAAAACATGCACATCATTGAGATGCCGCATGTGGAAGAGGTTATTGCACCGATCTTCTACACCGTTCCGCTGCAGCTGCTGGCGTATCATGTGGCGCTGATTAAAGGCACCGATGTGGATCAGCCGCGTAACCTGGCTAAGTCGGTTACCGTAGAGTAATCCGTACCTTACTGAACTGAAAATGCCCTGCTATAAGCGGGGCATTTTTTTAAACTTGTTCTGTTTTTAATCAATTATCCCGCCTGTTTTATGTGACAAACCGTCATCTTCAGCTACTGTTTGCAGTGTCATAAAAAGAAAATTTTAGCGAAATATTATTGTCATGGTAATAGTTAACGTTTTGTTTTAAATGTATTTTTAGATAAATAGCTTTCCGTATTTTTCATTGTCATAAAACTGTCATATTTCGTACATTTAACTGTCACCTGTTTGTCCTATTTTGCTCACAGTAGCAACTCAAACAACAATTTACGAAAACCGTGCAGGAGACATTATGAAAGTTATGCGTACCACTGTCGCAACTGTTGTCGCCGCGACCTTATCCATGAGCGCGTTCTCTGCGTTTGCAGCAGCGAGCCTGACAGGTGCAGGTGCAACCTTCCCTGCGCCAGTGTATGCCAAATGGGCAGATACCTATCAGAAAGAGACCGGTAGCAAAGTAAACTACCAGGGTATCGGCTCCTCCGGTGGTGTAAAACAAATTACGGCCAATACCGTTGATTTCGGCGCTTCTGATGCACCGCTGTCTGACGAGAAACTGGCACAAGAAGGCCTGTTCCAGTTCCCGACCGTTATCGGCGGTGTGGTGCTGGCGGTGAATATCCCTGGACTGAAATCCGGCGAGCTGGTGCTTGACGGTAAAACGCTGGGCGACATCTACCTCGGTAAAATTAAGAAGTGGGATGACGAAGCCATCACCAAACTGAACCCAGGTCTGAAGCTGCCTTCGCAAAATATCGCCGTTGTGCGTCGCGCTGATGGTTCTGGTACTTCCTTTGTCTTCACTAGCTACCTGGCGAAAGTGAACGAAGAGTGGAAATCTAAAATTGGTTCCGGCTCTACCGTTAACTGGCCGACCGGTCTGGGCGGTAAAGGTAACGACGGTATCGCCGCGTTCGTACAGCGTCTGCCGGGTTCTATCGGTTACGTTGAGTACGCTTACGCTAAGCAGAACAACCTGGCGTACACCAAGCTGGTCTCTGCTGATGGCAAACCGGTAAGCCCGACCGAAGAAAACTTTGCCAACGCCGCTAAAGGCGCTGACTGGAGCAAAACCTTCGCTCAGGATCTGACTAACCAGAAAGGTGACGATGCGTGGCCAATCACTTCCACCACCTTCATCCTGGTCCATAAAGAGCAGAAGAAGCCTGAGCAGGGCGTTGAAGTGCTGAAATTCTTCGACTGGGCATACAAAAATGGTGGCAAACAGGCTAATGACCTGGATTACGCCAGCCTGCCGGACAGCGTGGTTGAGCAGATTCGTGCTGCATGGAAGACCAACGTGAAAGACAGCAGCGGTAAAGCGCTGTACTAATAGAATATCTTTAACGAGTTGGCGGATGGCGCTACGCTTATCCGCCCTACAGTTCCGACTGTAGGCCCAATTTGTAGGCCGGATAAGCGTAGCGCCATCCGGCAGGGCAATTTCGTAAACGCGTTTAACTTAAAGAGTGATTTATGGCTGCAACCAAGCCTGCTTTTAACCCACCGGGTAAAAAGGGTGACATGATATTCAGCGTGCTGGTAAAACTGGCTGCGCTGATTGTGCTATTGATGTTGGGTGGCATTATTGTCTCTCTGGTTATCTCCTCCTGGCCAAGCATACAGAAATTTGGTTTCTCCTTTTTGTGGACCAAAGACTGGGATGCGCCGAACGATATCTACGGCGCGCTGGTACCTATTTACGGTACGCTGGTCACCTCGTTTATTGCATTGCTGATTGCCGTTCCGGTGAGTTTCGGCATTGCGCTGTTCCTGACTGAACTTGCACCTGGCTGGCTGCGTCGCCCGTTGGGTATCGCTATTGAACTGCTGGCAGCAATTCCGAGTATTGTATACGGCATGTGGGGCCTGTTTATCTTTGCCCCGCTGTTTGCGACTTACTTCCAGGAGCCGGTCGGGAACATCCTTTCCAACATTCCGTTTGTTGGCGCATTGTTTGCCGGCCCGGCGTTTGGTATCGGTATTCTGGCGGCTGGTGTGATCCTCGCTATCATGATCATTCCGTACATTGCTGCGGTTATGCGTGATGTGTTCGAACAAACGCCGGTGCTTATGAAAGAGTCAGCCTACGGCATCGGCTGTACCACTTGGGAAGTTATCTGGCGTATCGTCCTGCCGTTCACCAAAAATGGTGTGATCGGCGGTGTGATGCTGGGTCTGGGCCGCGCGCTGGGGGAAACCATGGCGGTGACCTTTATCATTGGTAACACCTACCAGCTCGATAGCGCCTCGCTGTACATGCCGGGCAACAGTATTACCTCTGCGCTGGCGAATGAATTTGCCGAAGCGGAATCTGGCCTGCACGTTGCTGCGTTGATGGAACTGGGTCTGATTCTGTTTGTGATCACCTTCATCGTACTGGCGGCGTCTAAGTTCATGATCATGCGCCTTGCGAAGAACGAGGGGGCACGCTAATGGCTACGCTTGAAATGCAAAACACCACTGCGCTGGCGGAGTCCCGCCGTAAAATGCAGGCACGTCGCCGTCTGAAGAACCGCATCGCGCTGACGCTCTCTATGGCGACCATGGCGTTCGGTCTGTTCTGGCTCATTTGGATCCTGATGTCCACGATCACCCGTGGTATTGACGGTATGTCGCTGGCGCTGTTCACAGAAATGACGCCTCCGCCGAATACAGCGGGTGGTGGTCTGGCGAACGCCCTGGCCGGTAGCGGACTGTTAATTCTGTGGGCGACCGTGTTTGGTACACCGCTTGGCATTATGGCGGGTATCTACCTGGCAGAGTACGGACGTAAGTCCTGGCTGGCTGAAGTTATCCGCTTTATCAACGACATTCTGCTGTCTGCACCATCAATCGTGGTCGGTCTGTTCGTTTACACCATCGTGGTAGCAAAAATGGAACACTTCTCTGGCTGGGCGGGCGTTATCGCGCTGGCGCTGCTGCAGGTGCCCATTGTTATTCGTACCACGGAGAACATGCTCAAGCTGGTGCCGGATAGCCTGCGTGAAGCTGCCTATGCACTGGGTACGCCGAAATGGAAGATGATTTCTGCGATCACCCTGAAGGCGTCTGTCTCGGGGATCATTACAGGCGTTCTGTTAGCGATTGCTCGTATCGCAGGTGAAACGGCTCCGCTGCTGTTTACGTCGCTCTCCAATCAGTTCTGGAGCACCGACATGATGCAGCCTATCGCCAACCTGCCGGTCACTATCTTTAAGTTTGCGATGAGCCCGTTTGCTGAGTGGCAGCAACTGGCCTGGGCCGGGGTACTGATTATTACCCTGTGCGTACTGCTGCTGAACATTCTGGCGCGCGTCATTTTCGCGAAGAAGAAACACGGTTAATTTTTACGGCGTGGCTGATGCGGCGCCGAATGAGGAAGAGATTGAAATGAGTATGGTTGATACTGCCCCGGGTAAGATTCAGGTTCGTGATTTGAACTTCTACTATGGCAAATTCCATGCCCTGAAGAACATCAACCTGGATATTGCTAAAAACCAGGTAACGGCGTTTATCGGGCCGTCAGGCTGTGGTAAATCGACGCTGCTGCGTACGTTCAACAAAATGTTTGAACTGTACCCAGAGCAGCGTGCGGAAGGTGAAATCCTGCTGGATGGCGACAATATTCTCACCAATACCCAGGATATCGCTCTGCTGCGTGCCAAAGTGGGCATGGTATTCCAGAAGCCAACGCCGTTCCCGATGTCCATCTACGACAACATCGCTTTTGGCGTACGTCTGTTTGAGAAACTCTCGCGTGCGGATATGGACGAGCGTGTGCAGTGGGCATTGACCAAGGCCGCATTGTGGAACGAAACCAAAGATAAATTACACCAGAGCGGGTACTCTCTCTCGGGTGGTCAGCAGCAGCGTCTGTGTATTGCGCGTGGTATCGCCATTCGCCCGGAAGTGCTTCTGCTCGATGAGCCATGTTCAGCGCTCGACCCTATTTCTACCGGGCGTATCGAAGAGCTGATCACTGAGCTGAAAGAGGATTACACCGTTGTTATCGTTACCCACAACATGCAGCAGGCTGCGCGTTGTTCCGATCACACGGCATTTATGTACCTGGGCGAGTTGATTGAGTTCAGCAACACGGACGATCTGTTCACCAAGCCCGCGAAGAAACAAACTGAAGATTACATCACCGGTCGTTACGGCTGATTCAGGAGCTTGTTGTGGATAACCTTAACCTTAATAAACATATTTCCGGCCAGTTCAATGCAGAGCTGGAAAGCATCCGTACCCAGGTGATGACCATGGGCGGCATGGTCGAGCAGCAGCTTTCTGATGCAATCACGGCGATGCACAACCAGGACAGCGAGCTGGCGAAGCGCGTCATTGAAGGCGATAAGAACGTCAACATGATGGAAGTGGCGATCGACGAAGCCTGCGTGCGTATCATCGCCAAGCGTCAACCGACAGCGAGCGACCTGCGTCTGGTGATGGCGATTATCAAAACCATCGCTGAGCTGGAACGTATTGGCGACGTGGCGGACAAAATTTGCCGTACCGCGCTGGAGAAGTTCTCGCAACAGCACCAGCCGCTGCTGGTAAGCCTGGAATCACTGGGCCGCCATACCGTACAAATGCTGCATGACGTTCTGGATGCGTTTGCACGTATGGATCTGGACGAAGCAGTACGTATTTATCGCGAAGATAAGAAAGTTGACCAGGAATATGAAGGCATCGTGCGTCAGCTGATGACTTATATGATGGAAGACCCACGTACCATTCCAAGCGTGCTGACCGCGCTGTTCTGCGCACGTTCCATCGAACGTATCGGTGACCGCTGCCAGAATATCTGCGAATACATCTTCTACTTCGTGAAGGGACAAGACTTCCGTCACGTGGGCGGCGATGAGCTGGATAAGCTGCTGGCGGGCAAAGATCCGAAGGAATAAGCAGCTTGTTGCGTTCGCCGGGTTCCCCCGGCGTCGCTATTGTAGGCCGCATAAGGTGTTACGCCGCATCCGGCATTCTGCGCCATTCGCCTGATGGCGCTTTACTTATCGGGCCTACTGTTTATTCGACGATATTCCAACCCCGCGCCTTCCACAATTCCGGCAACTGTGCCAGATCGGTAAACGTCGTCACTTTTGGATGATCGATCGGTTTGTTATGCGGATCGGCGCAGAAGTAGAACACTTCCATCCCGGCGGCAATCCCCGCCTGCGCACCTGCGCTGGAATCATCAACCAGAATGCAGTTCTCAACGTTAACGTCCATCGCTTTCGCCGCATGGAACATCAGGGCCGGATCGGGCTTCCAACGCTGAATATCGTAGCCGCTGAACAGTAAATCAGGGAAATGGTGCAACATGCCCAGCTTACCCAGCGAATGCTGCATTTTGCTGACTGGACCGTTAGAGACCACACACATTGGTACGGCCATGCTGTCCAGTAGCGCATTGGCACCGGCAATCACCTCCAGTTCCGTATCGAACAGACGTGCGACCTCAGCGCGGTAAACCGGTTCTAAATCGGCTTTTGCCAGTTCGACACCGTGCTCTTCGTTGATAATGTCGATGATCTCGTACAGCTTTACCCCCTTGAAGCGTTTGAAAATTTCTTCAAGATCGAGCGTAATGCCAAACGCCTGGAACATGCTGACATACGCGCGAGAACAAATCACTTCACTGTCGACAAGGGTACCGTCACAGTCAAAAAATACGGCTTCTATCTGGGACATGTCATTTCCGTTTTAACAAGTTTAACGTTTTCGTAATGCATTATTGGGCGACGCAATCGTTGCCGTATAAGCAAAATCAATGAAAAAAGTTGCTCATAACCCAACCCTATTGTCGCATTTTGGTATAGGATAGCGACGAATTTTCCCTCCTTGTTCGGAAATTGATAATGAGTCAACAACACACAACCCAGGCTTCTGGCCAGGGGATGCTGGAACGCGTGTTCAAACTGCGCGAACATGGCACGACGGCACGGACCGAAGTGATCGCCGGTTTAACGACCTTCCTGACGATGGTGTATATCGTTTTTGTTAACCCGCAAATTCTTGGCGTGGCTGGCATGGATACCAGCGCTGTCTTTGTTACCACCTGCCTTATTGCTGCATTTGGTAGCATCCTGATGGGCCTGTTTGCCAACCTGCCGGTCGCACTTGCGCCTGCTATGGGCCTGAACGCATTCTTCGCTTTCGTGGTCGTTGGCGCGATGGGGCTGTCATGGCAGATTGGTATGGGCGCTATCTTCTGGGGCGCTGTTGGTCTGCTGCTGCTGACGATTTTCCGCGTTCGTTACTGGATGATTGCCAATATCCCGGTTAGCCTGCGTGTGGGGATCACCAGCGGTATTGGTCTGTTCATCGGCATGATGGGGCTGAAAAACGCCGGTGTTATCGTCGCCAACAAAGACACGCTGGTGTCTATCGGTAACCTGACGTCCCACAGTGTACTGCTCGGTATCCTGGGCTTCTTTATCATCGCGATTCTGGCGTCACGTAACATTCACGCGGCGGTGCTGATTTCTATCATTGTAACCACGCTACTGGGCTGGATGCTGGGCGATGTCCATTACAACGGTATCGTTTCTGCGCCACCGAGCGTGATGTCTGTTATCGGACATGTCGACCTGGCCGGTTCGTTTAACATTGGCCTGGCGGGTGTGATTTTCTCGTTCATGCTGGTTAACCTGTTCGACTCCTCCGGTACGCTGATTGGCGTTACGGATAAAGCCGGTCTGGCGGATGCGAAGGGCAAGTTCCCGCGCATGAAGCAAGCGCTGTATGTGGATAGCGTGTCGTCGGTTACCGGGGCGTTTATCGGGACTTCTTCCGTTACTGCGTATATCGAATCTTCTTCCGGGGTTTCGGTCGGTGGACGTACCGGTCTGACCGCTGTGGTCGTTGGTCTGCTGTTCCTGCTGGTTATCTTCCTGTCGCCGCTGGCGGGGATGGTACCGGGTTATGCAGCCGCTGGTGCGCTGATTTACGTTGGCGTCCTGATGACATCAAGCCTGTCGCGCGTGAAGTGGGATGACCTGACAGAAGCGGTTCCGGCGTTTATTACTGCCGTGATGATGCCCTTTAGCTTCTCAATTACCGAAGGTATTGCACTGGGCTTTATTTCTTATTGCGTGATGAAGATTGGTACCGGACGTTTCCGCGATCTCAGCCCGTGCGTCATCATTGTCGCGCTGCTGTTTGTGCTGAAGATTGTGTTTATCGACGCGCACTAATCGCTGTTTATTTGCCCATATGTAAACAAGCCCGGCATATCGCCGGGCTTTTTCTTTTACGCTTTCACGCGCTGAATGTAGTCGCCAAATGCGGTCAATTGACCGGTCAGATGGTCCAGCGTGCTTTGGTCGATCACTTCACCTGTCTGCGGGTCTACTTTGTTCTGAATGACGCCGCCCATAAATTCCGGCTTGTTCATTACCATGGCGTCGAGGAATACCAGGATCTGACGCAGATGATACTGGCAGCGCGCGCCGCCAATAGCGCCCATAGAACTGGTCTGGATCAGCACCGGCTTACCCGATAATGGCTGATCGGGCAGTCGGGACAGCCAGTCGATGGCGTTCTTCAGTCCGCCCGGAACAGAATAGTTATATTCAGGTGTGACGATGACGACACCGTCAGCCTTTCTGATTTGCTCAGCCAGCGCTTCTACGCTGGCCGGAAAACCTTCTTCCTGCTGGAGGTCGGCATCGTACAGAGGGATATCACCAATCGACGGCAGCGCGTTCACTTCCATTCCCGCTGGAGCAATCTTGGGCAGCGTACGGGCAACCATTCCATTAAACGAACCTTTGCGCAGACTTCCCAGTAACGTAACAACATTCAATGTTTCAGACATGGTGGCTCCTGTTTCATCATGAAGGTTAAATCAAAGCGTATGGCTCTTCGCTGCACATAATTGAGAGAACCGGATCAGACGACCCGTTGGCTCATTGGCGCGAGTCTGGATATCAGGCAAACTTTTCCAGTCCTGTTTACCATCAAACTCCCAAACCTTGAGTTTTTCAATGGTTGGCGTAACCGCAACTGACCACACCAGTACATCTTCCGCATCGCAAATGGCTTCAACCTGCGCCACATGGGCACATTTCAGACGCCCTGCGCCGGGTAAAAGCTGGAGCTCACGCGGATCGTCATTGCACACATCGCCAGTGAGTTTGAGTACGCTCTGGCGCAATGTAATGAGCTGCGCGCGTGCTTCGTTGGGATCGTTTTGGTTATTGATCCACAGGTTTTCGTTACTGGAGAAGCGCCACGTTTCCGCTGAATTTGGATTGTGAAACCCGCGGGTGGCCCGCTGAAGTTCCATATCCAGGCCGCACGTTCCTTCAGTTGTTAGCACAACGCCGACGATATTCCCGGCATAGGAAATCGAAAAACCCGGCAGGTTCTTATCGCGAAAAACGGGCTTACCTTTGGCCTGAGTAACAATTTCGGGCAGCGTGCTGGTGCCGTAAAGCATAAACATCAGTTCAGCGAGAAGACTTCGGGAAGCCAGGAAACGTGTCCGGCGATGAGCGGGTAGATCTCTTGCTTCGATATGACATGGAGAAGGGAGGCGAGCTGAAACCAGGTGTCCCTCCGTAAGAATCCCTCTGGCAAAATGTGTCGCCATTTGTCGCTCCGTGATTAATGGTCCGTGATTATTACCAGAGTAACATTTACACGGCCTCCGGGCAGGCTTTGCTGCCCAAAAACTAAGCGAAAATGGGAGACATTACGCGATATTTACATTTCTGTTGCCAGAATGGTCGATTTAGCAACACCAAAATGAAGGATCGTCAGGAGATATCGCGATAAAGCGCCTTGATCGTGTCTTTTAGCCAGATGATCTTAGGATTGTGGCTGTTGCGTTTATGCCAAAGAAGAGTGAACGGTACGCGCATTTTTTCCAGTTGCGCCGTATCAAATGGCATCGGCCGTGCAACGAGTGGAAGCTGGTGGAGTTGGTTATAACGCTGGCAATAGACCGGTGCGGTGGCTATCAGCGCGTGATCCGGCTGCGCGGCCATAAACAGCGATTGCTCAAAACCGGGCAGACATAACGCGATATTGCGTGCGCGTCCCATTTCTTGCAGGACTTCATCCAGCGCCCATGTATCGCTTTGCTCCCAGCTAATGCTGATGTGCGGATAGCGCAGAAAGGTGTCCAGATTCCACTCTTCCTGCAGTGCGGGATGATCTTCACGTAGCCAGACGCAGGGCAGATCGGAAAACAGCACTTCATGGTCGATCGACAATGGCAACAAACTCAGCAGTTCGCGCGAACGCGGATGGCTTTCGCGCCCGGTAAAGCCAATATCCACTTCACCGCGAATAATGGCATCCAGCGAGTCATAGTCCCAGTTACGTATTTTGATTGTCGCCTGGGGATAGCGCTGATAAATCTGCTGGGAGAGCGCATTGAACATGATCATCACTAACGGCGTCTCGGCCGCCAGATCAAACTTCAGCCCGCGTGGAGACTCATGGTGCGGCTTATCGAGCAACTGATTGCCCATCTGCATCCATTCAGCAAGGCTCTGCTCCATGCTGACCATCAGCGGCGTCGGCGATAGCCCCAGCGGGGTGTTCACAAACAAGGGATCATCAAACCAGGTCCGCAGCTTCGACAGCGACTTACTGACCGCCGACGGCGTGACGTTCATCCGTTTGGCGGTTTTAGTGACGCTGCGTTCCTGCATCAACAGCTGCAGGCAGAGCAATAAATTAAGATCGAGACTGCTGAGGGATTTCTTCATGAGTTGGCGCGGACCGGTTAGGTGAAACAGTGATAATCAGCATGATACTCACTATGCTACAGCCAATCAGAATCCCGATCAGCATATTCAGCGCATCAAGGCCAAGAACCGCCGCCAGCCAAATCCACAGCGAGGAACCGCAAACCTGCGCAATACCTAATGCCGAGCTGGCGACGCCCGCGCGTAGCGAGAACGGCCCAAGCGCCTGGCTCATCGCAACACCGAAGCCGACCGAGAATCCAGCGCAGATTAACGTCAGCCCGAAAAGCGTTACTGCGTGTGAAGTGGCAAGGGTTAACACCACGCCGGCACACAGAAACAGCACCTGTGAGGTCAGCATCAGAACGCGAGGCTTAAATACGCTCAGAGCAAATGGCGTAGAGAAAGAGACCGCCATACTGATGCCTGCGGTCATGGCCATCGTGGTAGCGTACTCACCACGGTCGAAGCCCATCACTTCCATCAGCAGCACCGGAGATGTGTTCACGAAGGTCAGGATCACCGACACGCTGAGGGTGGTAATGGCCAGACGGCTTAAGAAAAAACGGTTTACCAGTGATTCGGGTGTGTGGTTCTTTTCCGTCGTCGCCATAAGCGTTGCTGGGCGCGATTCTCGCAGGACAAATACCGACAGCAGGCAAACGGCAACACCCATACCCATCATCGTGTAGAACAGGCTCTGCCACGGGAATTTGAGCATAATCAGATGCCCCATCACCGGAGCCAGCACCGGCACGATACAGGTAATACCGTTCAACAACGATAGTACCTTCGCCCGACGGCGATCGTCGAGTGTGTCGCGCAGGATAGCGAAAGCCACCACGTAGCAACAGCCCGCACCTACGCCCTGAATAAAACGACCTATGAGGAATGGCGTACCGCTTTCGGCGAAAGAACATAGTGCAGAGGCGAAAATAAAGATGAGTGCGCCAACTATGGCGACCGGTTTGCGACCTGACTGGTCGGCAATTTTACCGGCGAACAGCATTGCCGTCGCCATTCCTGCCAGATATACCGAAAACGCGATATGCAGTTGCGCCTCGCTGGCCTGTAAATCGGCAGCAATACGGGGCAGCCCCACCAGATACATATCAATACCGGCAGGATAAAGAAGAACCAGGGCGAAACTGCAGATTAGAAAGCGTGTCATAGCGACCTCATAAGAAATGTGGCGCTAAGCATACGGTCAGAGAGTCAACTGCACGAGTTGCCATTTGGACAACAGTGATTTCCTGTTAGGAAATTATTATTAATTCGGAATGTATTTATATTGGTTAAGAAATGTGCGAGATAGGATGAATTAAATATAACCATGCAAAGTTAAAGGGATTGGTGTGGAAATAGTTGGTGATAATACTTGTGTTACGAGTATAAACCCGAAAGGAAAAATCGTTTACTGCCGTGGAGAGCAGCATAAATACTGGCTTGAACTGCAGTTCGTCGATGAGAACAACATTCCTGTATGCGGACTTAATGTCAGGCTGGAATATCGTCCGCTGACATCATCAGTGTGGCATCAGCATGAAAACAGCTACAGCCCAACGCCTCCCCCCAACCCTCCGGCGGGCGTTACCGACAATCAAGGATTGGTCCGGTTTGATGATCTTTTCTGGATAACTGTAGACGTTAAGACGGATGGGCAGCAACTGGCTGACGAGATGACACTGCGGCCACTGGGCGTCAGGCGTAATCCTAACAGCCAGCCAGAGAGTAAAAATATGTTCTGGTCGGGCCTCCGTGACAATAGCTGGCGATCGAATGTACAGGAAATAACAGAAGCGGCTAATCATGTGTATCACTATGTCACTATCGGGGAGTTATGCGACCGCCTGCCGTTGATTGAAGGCTGGGATGAACCGGAGGCTCCGGAATTCCATTTCCCACCGAATCGCTCCTTGAAGGGGACGGAGATCCCCTGCGAGTTACTGGAAAAAAGACACGTTATTGAAATCTGTCCATTTCGGGCATGGGTATTGGCATTGCACGACACAAAAGACTATGACCTCGCCAACGCACTGAATCTCGGTATTATGGCTGACCTGGTTTATGCGGCAGAAAAAGATAATAAAACTATCAACTATTTCTTCCGGAATAAGTGTCAGGATCTATCATGCATTCCTCAGTTTGCTGAATTTCCTTCCTGGTACCACACGTTGGCGGTCGATGTTCCTTTTCATGACCGCTATCTCCCACCAGTGTATCTGAGCACGAAAGATAGTGATCAACCGGAGGGGGACTCCCGGCTCTTTACGGTGGAATGTGGCACGCATGTGCTGGTTGCATGGTGCGGGACTGATAGTCTGTTGAATGTGCTAACTGATTTATCATTTGCACCAAAACGTTGTTTGCCGGAACTGACCGGGGCGGGAAATGTTCATGGAGGATTTCTGGAGGCTTATGAGCTAGCCAACAGGAAATTTGAGGATAATTTGAATGCGGTTAATCGGGCTTTAGAGCAAGGAACGAAGACGCTATTTATTTGTGGTCACAGCTTGGGGGGAGCTTTGGCATTACTTTATGCTGCCGAGATGAAAGTCAGTCATCCCATACTGTATACCTACGGAATGCCGCGTACATTTACCCGTGCGGCCATATCTTTTCTGGACAGCATTACCCATTACCGGCACGTTAACGACAATGACTCAATTACACAAATCCCTCCGGATGCTGATTTGGATAACGCTTTTTATAAGAAATGGGGACTGCTGGGAGACAAGCTGGGGTTTGACTGGTCACTGACGACTGCTGCCGGTCTTGGGGGTGCAGTTCGGGATCTGACTTATCAGTCTGTGGGACTTGTAGATAAAAAAGATCCTTACTGGCATCACGGTAAAACGGTGGTTTTTTTCTTGGCTGAGCAGTGTTCAATGCGGGTTGCCAGCCCGAACCACAAAACTCTACTTGATGGACAGATCTACACGCGCCATTTTGTGGGGGTGAAACTATATCTGGTTCCTTCTCTGAATGATGAATGTCTGAAATCTAGCGGTAAGCATCAGGAAACGTTCATCCAGTGCCTCGCACCGCATGCTCTGACAAAGACCTTTCCGAAAAATACCAATCCAACGCTGAACGGTTTAGGTACGGACCCGCAAAACCATTCGATGGCGCACCGCTATTTGCCCTACATCCATAATCAACTGCTTGAACTGGCAAATCCGGAGCTAAAGATGAGAAGAAAAGAAATGCGGATGCGCTTTCGCGATGAGGTTGAGAAAAGTGCATCCAGTAACGGGCAGCCGGATGAGATCCAGCGTAACCGTGAATTTCTGATGCTTCAGGATTTACTGCCGATAGCCCTGCAACTCATGGAGTCTGATGAAATTGGCCGCAATGCCCTGACTCGTTTCGCGGCGGTGACGGAGGAAAGCGTTGAATTATTTTAATAGAATTAACGTCATTGTGTTAACTATCGCACTACTTTGTGGGTGCAGAGATAAGACAGATCAGACGCTTTCCCCTCCTGATAATGCCCGACGTGTCAGCGTGTCATTCCGGATGCCAGAGGGCATCACTCTAATGCCGATGCAGAT
>NZ_JAOWGT010000058.1:0-85594 GCF_030333005.1 Citrobacter sp. Cpo030
TCTGTGCTACCGTTCGACTTGCATGTGTTAGGCCTGCCGCCAGCGTTCAATCTGAGCCATGATCAAACTCTTCAATTTAAAAGTTTGATGCTCAATGAATTAAACTTCGTAATGAATTACGTGTTCACTCGTTGAGACTTGGTATTCATTTTTCGTCTTGCGACGTTAAGAATCCGTATCTTCGAGTGCCCACACAGATTGTCTGATAAATTGTTAAAGAGCAGTGCCGCTTCGCTTTTTCTCAGCGGCGCGGGGTGTGCATATTACGCCATCCCGCTACGAAGTCAAGCATTTAATTTCGCTTTCTTCGCCGGAGTTCTCAGTGGAACCCCGCTGACCCGGCGGCTTGTAATCCGTTGTTCCGTGTCAGTGGAGGCGCATTATAGGGAGTTATTTCAGGCTGACAAGGGGAAATTTAAAATAATCTTCCGAGTGCGTATTTTTTATTCTTTACGTTTATTTTAACGACGCTTTGTTGGTTAATTGGGCAATTTCCCGCGCGAATCTCGCGACCTGTTCCCAATCGGTATACACCACTTCTTTATTCGTATCCGTTTCACCACCTGACATCTTCATTATCAGTTGGATCATAACGCGGTCATACCAGCGATAGCGGGGATACAGCAAAGCCCCCGCAATGACTGCACTGTGGTCTGGTCGCCACGGCGAACTCATCAGGAACTTACGCGCATAGCTGTTGGTTTGCGGCGTACGTTTCTCCGGTTTACGAGCAACCAGGTTTACGGAGTAGAACGCACTCGGCATCGAATTGAGCCGTGTGGCATGCTTTTTCACAAACTCCTGAAAAGCAGCATGGTAATGACCGTAGCGAATCGAGGCGCCAATTACCACGCTGTCATAATTTTGCCAGTCCGGCTCCGCGGTACGATGCAAATTAACAACATCGGCCCAAACGCCCAGCTCTTTGAGTTCAGAAGCCAGATATTCAGCGATTTCACGCGTTTGTCCGTCCCGGGAAGAAAAAAGAATCAGTGTTTTCACGTGTTACTCCATTATTCACGCCAGAAGGTAGGGGTAAAGAGCACCAGCAGAGTAAAGACCTCCAGACGACCAAACAGCATATTGGCAATCAGGATCCACTTCGCCACAGGGTTCATACTGGCAAAGTTGTCAGCGACAACCCCCAGTCCAGGCCCCAGGTTATTCAACGTTGCCACTACGGAGGCAAACGCGGAGAAGTCATCAACACCGGTCGCAATAATCGCCAGCATACTGATAATAAAGACCAGCGCATAGGCAGAGAAGAATCCCCATACGGCTTCAAGAATTCGCTCCGGCAACGCACGGTTACCCAGTTTGATACTGTAAACCGCATTCGGATGGACCAGTCGTTTCAATTCGCGGTTACCCTGCTTAAACAGCAGCAGGATACGAATCACCTTCAAGCCACCGCCCGTCGACCCGGCACAGCCGCCGATAAAAGCAGAACACAGCAACAGCACTGGCAGGAACAAGGGCCAGCGGGCAATACTGTCCGTGGTAAATCCGGCGGTCGTCGCCATCGATACCACCTGGAAAAAGGCCTGGTTGATCGTCGTGAGCGCCGAGCCATAGGTATTGTGTATCCATAGCACCAACGTACAGACTGCCACCAGCGTCAGCTGCACGCCGATAAACATGCGGAATTCCGGATCCCGCCAGTAGACCTTCAGACTACGCCCACTTAATAAAGAGAAGTGCAGACCATAGTTACAACCGGAGATCAGCAAGAAGATAGCAATGATAGTGTTAATCGTGGGACTGTCGAAATACCCCACGCTGGCATCGTGTGTGGAAAAACCACCGATGGCGATTGTGGCAAAACTGTGCCCAATGGCGTCAAACGCGGGCATCCCGGCAAACCATAGCGCCAGCGCGCACGCCACCGTCAGCAATACATAGATTAGCCACAGCGTTTTCGCCGTTTCGGCAATACGCGGGCGCATTTTATTATCTTTCAGCGGCCCCGGCATTTCTGCACGATAGAGCTGCATCCCACCAACGCCAAGAATAGGCAGGATAGCCACCGCCAGCACGATGATCCCCATCCCGCCGAACCATTGCAGCATCTGGCGATAAAAGAGAATCGCGTGTGGCAATGAATCCAGCCCCACCAGCGTCGTCGCACCTGTAGTGGTTAATCCGGAAAAGGATTCAAAAAAAGCGTCGGTTATCGTCAGGTTAGGGCTTTCCGCAAAGATGAACGGTAGCGCACCCACACTGCCCAGAACGGTCCAGAACAAAACGACAATCAGAAATCCTTCGCGCGATTTCAGTTCACCCTTCTCTTTACGGTTTGGCCACCACAGCATGGAGCCGATCGCCAGAGCAACGAAGAAAGTTTGGGTGAATGCACGCCCTGCCCCATCGCGGTAGATGAGCGCTACCAGTCCGGGGATAATCATTGTCCCCGAGAATAAGATGACCAGTAGTCCAACGATTCGGGTGATGGCGCGAAAATGCATCTCTGCCGCTTCCTTAGTTCTTTAAAATGAGGTGGGGATTATTCTTCAATCGCTAACAATTGCAATGAACCACGACTAAAATCCGCCAGTTTTGCCGAAAACTCATCCACTTTGGCAAAAGGAAGCGCCACCCTGAGCCGAACAAAAGCCTGGTAATCACTGGCAACGACTTTACCGTCAAACTGCCCCAGCAAGGCTTCAATGCCTGCCAGCTGACCGTACTCACACTGCAAAGTATATTCGGTTAATGGCGTCTTGCGCTGTGTCGTTAACTGGCGCAACGCCTGATTCACACCGCCACCGTAGGCTTTTACCAACCCTCCAGTACCGAGAAGGATACCGCCGTAGTAGCGCACGACTACAGCGGTAATCTCGCCGACACCGCTCCCCATCAGCTGCGCGAGCATCGGTTTACCTGCCGTACCCGCCGGTTCGCCATCGTCTGAAAATCCTAGCTGCTGCGAGTCATTGGGCGCACCCGCCACCCACGCCACACAATGGTGGCGGGCGTCAGGGTGTTCCGCTTTGACTGACTCAACAAACGCCTTTGCCGCTTCTACGCCGTCCGTATGGGCGAGCAGCGTAATGAAGCGGCTTTTTTTGATCTCTTCAACGACGCTGACCGGCGCCGCAGGGATTAACCAACTGTCCATTACGCCAGTTTCAAATCCCGCGTCATGTTTTCGATATTGTTCTCGTGGACCACCACGTTGTCTTCAATACGAATACCGCCGAACGGTTTCAGGGCTTCAATTTTCTGCCAGTTGAAGTGCTTGCTGAACTGTCCTTCACGCCACGGCGCCAGCAGAGATTCAATGAAGTAGATGCCCGGTTCGATGGTCAGAACCATGCCTGGTTGCAGTACGCGGGTGCAACGCAGGTAAGGATACTTCGACGGCGCGGCCAGATGAGTACCGCTGTCATCCTGCATAAAGCCTGCGACATCATGCACCTGCAGACCCAGTGGGTGGCCAATACCGTGCGGCATAAACGGCCCGGTAAGATCGTTTTCCACCATCGCCTCTTCACTCATATCAGTGATGATTTGATGCTTACGCAGCAGCTTCGCGATGCGCTGATGGAACTGAATGTGATAATCCACGTAGCTGGTGCCTGCTTTCATGGTGGCAATCAGCGCCAGCTCTTCGTCGTTAACGTCTTTCACCAGATGCGCATAGTCATTGTCGCTTTTCGCCGACCAGGTACGCGTCAGATCTGCCGCATAACCGTTGTATTCCGCACCAGCGTCGAGCAGGAAGCTGCGGATTTCAGACGGTGCCTGATGATCCAGCTTGGTGTAATGAAGCACCGAAGCATGCTCGTTAAGCGCCACGATGTTGCTGTATGGCACGTCGGTGTCGCGGTGACCGGTGGCAGTCAGGTAAGCGAGGTTGATGTCAAACTCGCTCATTCCGGAACGGAACGCTTCTTCTGCGGCACGGTGTCCATTTACCGCCATTTTCTGCGCTTCGCGCATACAGGCCAGTTCGTAATCAGTTTTATAAGCACGGTAATAATGCAGGTAGTCGATCACCCCTTTCGGGTTGATGTTGCTGGCCGCGATGTCCAGTTGCAGTGCACGTTCAGGAACCGGGCCGATGTAACCGATATTGCCGCGAGCAGCAGGCAGTTGGCTACCGATACCATCTGCTTTCGGCAGCGCGATGATCTCAATTTCTTCCGTCCAGAAGGAAGTAGGCAGCGGCTCAACGTTGTGCCAGTAATCAACCGGCAAGTAGAACCATAGTTTCGGCTTGTTTACGCCATCCACCAGCAGCCAGCAGTTAGGAACCTGCGTGACAGGCACCCAGGCTTTGAATTGCGGATTGACCTTAAACGGGTACGGATGATCGTCGAGAAAGACGTTAACAAGTTCGCCTGAGTGAATAAGTAACGCATCCAGCTTGAAGCGCTCCAGCGCGTCGCGCGTCCGTTCCTGTAAGGTAACGATATGATTTTTATAGAGTGCGGCCAGCGATTCCATTTTCTATCCTTCTGTTTTTTGACCTCAAGTCTCCGCATCTTAGCACATCGCTTTGTGAGTGCGTGATTTCTGCCGAGCGTGATCGAATCGTCATTTCTTTAATCATTCATTTGCATTTTATTAACATAAAACACACACTTCGATTCATCTGGTATGACCAGATCACCTTGCGGATTCAGGAGACTGACATGCTTTACAAAGGCGACACCCTGTACCTCGACTGGCTGGAAGATGGCATCGCCGAACTGGTGTTCGATGCCCCTGGTTCGGTCAATAAACTCGACACGGCAACCGTTGCCAGCCTGGGCCATGCGCTTGATGTGCTGGAAAAACAACCGAATTTAAAAGGGCTGCTGCTGCGTTCTAACAAAGCAGCCTTTATTGTTGGTGCCGATATCACCGAATTCCTTTCACTGTTCCTCGTGCCTGAAGAACAACTGAGCCAGTGGCTGCATTTTGCCAACAGCGTCTTTAATCGCCTCGAAGATCTGCCTGTTCCGACCCTGTCAGCGGTAAACGGCTACGCGCTGGGTGGCGGCTGCGAGTGTGTTCTGGCAACCGATTATCGTCTGGCAACGCCGGACCTGCGCATTGGCCTGCCGGAAACCAAGCTGGGCATTATGCCGGGCTTTGGCGGCTCCGTGCGTATGCCACGTATGCTGGGTGCGGACAGCGCGCTGGAAATTATTGCGGCAGGTAAGGATGTTGGTGCTGAGCAGGCGCTAAAAATCGGCCTGGTCGATGGCGTAGTGAAGCAAGACAAACTGCTTGATGGCGCGATCGCGGTATTACGTCAGGCGATTAACGGCGACCTCGACTGGAAAGCCAAACGTCAGCCGAAACTGGAGCCGTTGAAACTCAGCAAAATTGAAGCGGCGATGAGCTTTACCATCGCTAAAGGCATGGTAGCGCAGACGGCTGGTAAACATTACCCCGCACCGATTACCGCGGTAAAAACCATTGAAGCAGCAGCCCGTTTTGGTCGTGAAGAAGCGCTGAATCTGGAAAATAAAAGCTTTGTTCCACTGGCGCACACCAGTGAAGCCCGCGCGCTGGTAGGGATCTTCCTTAACGATCAGTTCGTGAAAGCCAAAGCCAAAAAGCTCACCAAAAATATTGAAGCACCGAAGCAAGCCGCGGTGCTGGGCGCGGGCATTATGGGCGGCGGCATCGCTTACCAGTCAGCCTGGAAAGGCGTGCCGGTTGTCATGAAAGATATCAACGACAAATCATTAACGCTGGGCATGACCGAAGCGGCCAAGCTGCTGAACAAACAGCTTGAGCGCGGCAAAATTGACGGTCTGAAAATGGCGGGCGTGATTTCCACTATTCATCCAACCCTCGACTATAGCGGTTTTGAGCGTGTGGACGTGGTGGTTGAAGCGGTCGTGGAAAACCCGAAAGTGAAAAAAGCGGTACTGGCGGAAACCGAAGATCAGGTACGCCCGGGCACCGTACTGGCGTCGAATACCTCTACCATCCCAATCAACGAGCTGGCCAGCGCGCTCAAGCGCCCGGAAAACTTCTGTGGAATGCACTTCTTTAACCCAGTACACCGCATGCCACTGGTTGAGATCATTCGCGGCGAGAAAAGCTCGGATGAAACCATCGCCAAAGTTGTCGCCTGGGCAAGCCAGATGGGCAAAACGCCAATTGTGGTCAACGACTGCCCTGGTTTCTTCGTGAACCGCGTGCTGTTCCCGTATTTTGCCGGTTTCAGCCAGCTGCTGCGCGATGGGGCGGATTTCCGCAAAATCGACAAAGTCATGGAAAAACAGTTTGGCTGGCCGATGGGCCCGGCTTATCTGCTGGACGTGGTGGGAATTGATACCGCGCATCACGCGCAGGCAGTGATGTCCACAGGCTTCCCTCAGCGTATGCAGAAAGATTATCGCGACGCGATAGACGCCCTGTTTGATGCGAACCGTTTCGGACAGAAAAACGGTCTTGGATTCTGGCGTTATAAAGAAGACAACAAGGGCAAGCCGAAGAAAGAAGAGGATGCCACCGTTGACGATCTGCTGGCAGAAGTCAGCCAGCCGAAACGCGACTTCAGCGATGAAGAGATTATCGCCCGCATGATGATCCCAATGGTCAACGAAGTGGTGCGTTGTCTGGAAGAAGGCATTATCGCCAGCCCGGCAGAAGCCGATATGGCGCTGGTTTATGGCCTGGGCTTCCCTCCGTTCCATGGTGGCGCGTTCCGCTGGCTGGATACGCTCGGCAGCGCGAAGTATCTCGATATGGCCCAGCAGTATCAGCACCTCGGAGCACTGTATGAAGTTCCGGCTGGTCTGCGTGATAAGGCGCGCCATAACGAACCGTATTATCCCCAGGTTGAGCCTGCCCGCCCGGTTGGCAGCCTGAAAACGGCTTAAGGAGTCACAATGGAACAGGTTGTAATTGTTGATGCGATCCGTACCCCGATGGGCCGTTCGAAAGGGGGCGCGTTTCGTAACGTGCGGGCAGAAGATCTCTCCGCACACTTAATGCGTAGCCTGCTGGCGCGAAATCCTGCGCTGGAGCCATCCGCGCTTGATGATATTTACTGGGGCTGCGTGCAGCAAACGCTGGAGCAGGGTTTCAACATCGCCCGTAACGCCGCGCTGCTGGCGGAAGTTCCGCACTCCGTTCCGGCCGTCACGGTCAACCGCCTGTGCGGTTCATCAATGCAGGCGCTGCACGACGCGGCACGTATGATCATGACCGGCGATGCTCAGGCGTGCCTGATTGGCGGCGTGGAACATATGGGCCATGTGCCAATGAGTCACGGCGTTGATTTCCATCCGGGCATGAGCCGCAACGTGGCAAAAGCCGCGGGAATGATGGGTCTGACTGCGGAAATGCTCTCTCGCATGCACGGCATCAGCCGTGAAATGCAGGACGCTTTCGCCGCACGTTCACATGCTCGTGCCTGGGCTGCAACACAGTCTGGCGCATTTAAAAACGAAATCATCCCGACCGGTGGCCATGATGCCGACGGCGTGCTGAAGCAGTTTAACTACGATGAGGTTATCCGCCCAGAGACAACCGTTGAAGCGCTCTCCACCCTGCGCCCGGCGTTCGATCCGGTTAGCGGAACGGTCACTGCCGGTACCTCCTCCGCGCTCTCCGACGGCGCAGCGGCGATGCTGGTCATGAGCGAAAGCCGCGCCCGTGAGCTGGGTCTGACGCCGCGTGCCCGAATCCGTTCGATGGCTGTTGTTGGCTGTGACCCGTCAATTATGGGTTATGGTCCGGTTCCGGCCTCAAAACTGGCGCTGAAAAAAGCGGGACTCTCCACCAGCGATATCGGTTTGTTTGAGATGAACGAAGCCTTTGCCGCTCAGATCCTGCCGTGCATTAAAGATCTGGGGCTGATGGAGCAGATCGATGAGAAGATCAACCTCAACGGCGGGGCGATCGCTTTGGGTCATCCGCTGGGTTGCTCCGGGGCGCGTATCAGCACCACCTTGCTCAATCTGATGGAACGCAAAGACGTACAGTTTGGCCTGGCGACGATGTGTATCGGGTTAGGCCAGGGCATCGCGACGGTATTTGAGCGAGTTTAATCAAAGCATGTGACTTATTGTAGGCCGGGCAAGCGAAGCGCCCCCGGCGACTATGCCGGATGGCGACGCTGATGCGTCTTATCCGGCCTACAACACAAATGCCATTGTATAACAATTTAGTTGCCGTTCTTCCCGCCTGTCAGGGGCGGGTTTTTTTATTTCCCTGAACTACCTCGCACCACTAACTGCACCGGCAACAGCAGATTCTCTTCCTGATTTTCTTCCAGCAATAAACGCAGCGCTTCACGCCCCAATTGTTGTTTATCAACCGCAATAGTAGTGAGTGGTGGATGTGACCAGGCCGCAGCATCGATATCATCAAACCCCACCAGCGCGAGATCTTCCGGGATGCGTATCCCCTGCTGTGCGCACACCCGTTGAACAACCAGCGCTGCCGCATCGTTATAGGCAAAAATAGCGTCGGGCGGCTCCGGCAATCTGAGTAGCTCATTTACCGCCTCAACAAGAGATTGATCAGTATCCAACAGCGGCGGCGCAACGGCTTCATACTCTGGCGGCATCAGCAAACGGGCCTCATACAATGCCTGACGGTAGCCCTTCTCGCGCTGACGGATGCTGTAGTGCGCAAGCGTGCTGGCAAGAAAAGCAATACGGCTGCGACCTTGTGCAATCAAATGTTGCGTGGCCAGATACCCACCCTGAGTGTTATCCGGGTTCACGCAAGGCAAGCCCGGCGCCCAGAGATCCACCAGCACCAACGGCAGCTTCATCTGTTGCAGCAAGCCAAGTAATTCAGGCTCAAAAAATCCGGCACAGATCAGTGCATCAGGCTGGTGCAGCAGCACCTGCTCACTCACTGCATCGCCTGGACCAATGGAGAGAAAGCTCAGCGCAATACCATGGTCACGACAGTTATCTTCTATCCCCAGCAGTAGTTGAGAATAAAACGGCAATGCCCGGCTGATATTGTGCTGGCGGTGAAGCAAAAACAGGACGCGTTTGATCTTGTCAGTATGCAGACGGGAAAAATCATAACCCTGCTGCTGCGCCACAGAAATAATGCGCAGCCGGGTGTCTTCACGTAGCCCCGGCTGCCCTTTTAGGGCGCGGGAAACTGCGCCAACTGAAACACCACAAGCTTCGGCAATATCTCTGATACGTACAGGTTTCGTCATTTCACTCTCATTGATTCTACTATGGCTTATTGTGCCCCCAGCCAGGCCGCACCGCGTACGCCGCTGCTGTCGCCGTGACGGGCCCGAACAATCGGTGTGCGGCACTGCTTACCAAATACGTACTGCGCCACTCGCGCCTGTAAACCCGAATACAGTAAATCGATATTGGATACCCCGCCCCCTAGCACGATAACATCGGGATCGAGCGTATTCACCACGCCCGCCAACGCACGCGCCAGTTGATCGCAATAGCGTTTCCATACAAAGCAGGCATCCGCATCACCCGATTCTACCTGTTGCATAATTTGTGGCACACCCACATGCTGCGCGGTGTGATTCAGGTACTGGCGTTCCAGACCGCTGCCGGAAATAAAGCTCTCAATACAGTTCAACTGTCCGCAATAGCATGTCACTCCAGCCCCGTCCTGAGATTCGTGGTAGCGCGGCAATGCATTATGCCCCCACTCTCCTGCGCAGGCGTTAGGTCCAGAGATCAAGCGGTTATCGATGCATAGTCCACCGCCGCAACCGGTACCGAGGATCACGCCAAATACCACGCTATGCCCGTGTCCGCTACCGTCCATCGCTTCCGACAAGGTAAAGCAGTTGGCATCATTAGTAACAGGCACGGGCATTCCTAACGCTCGCTCAAGGTCTTGCGCAAAGGCCTGTTGATTGAGCACCAGGATGTTGGAGTTCTTAATTAACCCCTCGCTATCCACCGCGCCAGGCACCCCAATGCCAACCGATAAAGGCTGATTAACGGCCAGTCTGGCCTTAGCAATCATCTCCGTCACGGCCTGGAAAAAATCACCGTAACTCTGCTTTGGTGTCGCGCATCGCTCGCGGTAAACAATTACACCCGCGTTATCAATCACCACCGCTTCGATTTTAGTCCCGCCAATATCCAGTCCGAGCCTCATGGTTTTCCTCGTTTGCGCCTCGCAATTTGATTGTGTCTAGTTTGCCAATTTTGTTTACTAAACAAAAAGAGACCTGTCACAAAAGCTAAGTTTTGTGATTAATAGATAGGAAAAATATGTTTACTAAAAAACGTGGTAAAAAAGAGAAACAACGAGATCGGGCTTGCACCCTGTTAGAAGAAGTAAGGTTGGTGATGAATGCGCCGGAAGGACTCCGGCGCACAGCGCTTAAATGAACGCGAAAGCGTCGCCAAACAGGCGATCTTCACGCGCACTGCGTTCATTACAGAACAGATCGCGCGCGATTTTGGCCATTTCGAAACGACCAGCGATGTAGATATCATGCTCCGCCAGGGTACCGTAATCCTGTAATACTGCCGTTAACACGGTTCCCGTACGACCACGCCAGCCGTCTTCAGGCTGTTCCACCACTGGCTCAACGCGCAAATTCGGGTGATTCACTGACAGCGCTTCCAGCTCGGAGAGATCGTAGAGATGCTTCTCTTCGCGCCCGCCCCAGTAAATGGTGATATCGCGATTTGGATTGCGCGCCAGCGCGGTAAGCAGAATGGAACGCACGTAAGAGAACCCTGTACCACCGGCAATCAGGATCAGCGGGCGCTCGTCTTCATCACGCAGCCAGGCTTCGCCATGCGGAATGTCGACCTTGATCTCCCGGTCTTTCAGAATACGGTCCATCACGGCCATGGCATAAAGATTTAGCTCAGAGGCGCCAACGTGCAGCTCAATGAATCCTTGCTCGTCCGGCGTTGATGCCATGGAGAACGGACGCTTATCCCTTTCGTCCATCACGACCATTAAATACTGGCCAGCACGAAAGGAAAACGCCGCGTCTGGCACTAAACGAACGCGATATACGGTGTCAGTGATAGCTTCTACCGAGGTCACTTTACAGCTTAAGGTTGTCATGCGCTCTCTCTGTCGGATCAATAGGCAAAACGATCGCGCCTCAGGCGCTTTTGCCGTCATTAAAGATGGCCAGTTCATCCCAAATTGCGTCAATGCGCGCAGTCACTTCAGGATCTTTTTTAATCGGACGTCCCCATTCACGTTGGGTTTCGCCCGGCCATTTATTTGTGGCATCCAGCCCCATTTTTGAACCAAGGCCGGAAACCGGCGAGGCAAAGTCCAGGTAATCAATTGGCGTATTCTCTACCAGTACCGTATCCCGGGCCGGGTCCATACGGGTAGTAATTGCCCAAATCACATCATTCCAGTCACGTGCGTTGACGTCATCATCGCAAACAATAACAAATTTGGTGTACATAAACTGACGCAAAAACGACCAAACACCCATCATGACGCGTTTGGCATGGCCAGCGTACTGTTTTTTCATCGTCACGACGGCCAGGCGATATGAACAGCCTTCCGGAGGTAGATAAAAATCGACGATTTCCGGGAACTGCTTTTGCAGAATCGGCACGAAGACTTCGTTCAGCGCCACGCCGAGCACCGCGGGTTCATCTGGCGGGCGTCCGGTATAGGTAGAGTGATAAATTGCATCTTCACGCTGGGTAATGTGCGTGACGGTAAAGACCGGGAAGCTATCTACTTCGTTGTAGTAGCCGGTATGATCGCCATACGGCCCTTCCGGAGCCAGCTCGCCCGGTTCAATGTACCCTTCCAGCACGATTTCTGCACTGGCAGGCACTTCCAGGTCGTTGGAAATACATTTAACTACTTCGGTCTTGGTTCTGCGCAACAGCCCGGCAAATGCGTACTCGGATAATGTATCAGGAACCGGCGTCACGGCCCCCAGAATGGTCGCAGGATCGGCTCCTAACGCCACAGAAACCGGGAAGCGTTCGCCCGGATGCGCCGCGCACCACTCCTGATAATCAAGCGCGCCGCCGCGATGGGACAACCAGCGCATAATAAGCTTGTTTTTACCAATCAGCTGCTGGCGATAGATGCCCAGATTCTGCCGCTCTTTATGCGGACCACGCGTTACGGTGAGCCCCCAGGTAATCAGCGGCGCGGCATCTTCCGGCCAGCAGGTCATAATCGGAATGCGGTTTAAATCAACGTCATCGCCCGAGTAGATTTTTTGCTGACAAGGTGCACCGCGCAACCGCTTAGTCGGCATGTTCAACACCTGCTTAAACTGCGGCAGCTTATCAAACAGATCGCGGAATCCTTTCGGTGGCTCTGGCTCTTTCAAAAACGCCAACAGTTTACCGACTTCTCGTAGCGCCGAGACATCTTCTTGTCCCATCCCCATCGCAACACGCTTTGGTGTGCCAAACAGGTTACACAGCACCGGCATTGAATAGCCTTTCGGATTCTCAAACAGCAACGCAGGCCCACCGGCACGCAGGGTGCGATCGGCAATTTCAGTAATTTCCAGGTGGGGATCCACCTCAAGCGAAATGCGTTTGAGCTCGCCCTGCTGTTCAAGCAGCGTCAGGAAGTCGCGTAAATCGTGATATTTCATGGCGTCCATTGTGGCCTCTTCGTAAGCGCTTCATTATACGGCGTTCATCATTGTGATGCTGTATTTTTGTTAAATTAGCGTGAACTCTGGCGATACATATAAGCCCCGGGCGTATATACCCATTGGGTTTCAGCCTGCGTTGAGGCGGGTATAATTAACTTAACGCATGGCTTTTGCTATGCTGGCGCTCAGAACATGCGGATAAGAGTTATTATGCAATCCTGGTATTTACTGTACTGCAAACGTGGGCAACTTCAGCGAGCCCAGGAACACCTGGAAAGACAGGCGGTGAACTGTCTGACGCCTATGATCACCCTGGAAAAAATAGTGCGCGGTAAACGTACCACAGTCAGTGAACCACTATTCCCTAATTACATGTTTGTCGAGTTCGACCCGGAAGTGATCCACACCACCACTATCAATGCCACGCGTGGTGTCAGCCATTTCGTCCGTTTTGGAGCGACGCCTGCGACCGTCCCTTCTCCCGTTATTCACCAGCTTTCTATCTACAAGCCTGAAGGAATTGTTGACCCGCAAACTCCTCAGCCAGGGGACAGCGTGATTATTACTGAAGGGGCGTTTGAGGGGCTAAAAGCGATCTTCACCGAACCGGATGGCGAAGCGCGTTCCATGCTACTGCTTAACCTGTTGAATAAAGAGGTTAAGCAGAGCGTGAAAAATACCGGCTTTCGAAAAATTTAAGCCGTTTAGAAGGTCACTTCGAACAGCGTTCTGACGTTAGCATCAATGGTTGCTGACAGCCATTGAGGATCTTCCCCGCGCCAGTGGGCAATACGCTCAAGAATATGTGGCAGGTGCGCCGGTTCATTGCGCCGTGACGTCGGTTTAGGCGTTAAGTCGCGAGGAAGTAGGTAAGGCGCATCAGTTTCGATCAGTAGTCTTTCTACCGGAATAAACGGCAGCAGTTCCCGCAGTTCCATCCCCCGACGCTCATCACAGACCCAGCCGGTAATACCAATATAAAGCCCTCGGTCCACACAGTCCTGCATCTCCTGCCGCGTTCCGGTAAAACAGTGCAGCACCGCGCCCGGGAGGCTATCCAGCCACGGCTCCAGCAACGTCAGAAAACGCTCATGGGCATCCCGACAATGCATGAAAATCGGCATCTGCAGTTCAGCGGCAATGCGCAGTTGTGCCTCAAAAGCACGTTCCTGCTCCTGCGGCGTGGAGAAATTGCGATTGAAATCCAGACCGCACTCGCCAATAGCGACCACCTCAGACTGGTTTGCCAGCGCGATAATCTCGTCTTCCGTTGAGGGTTGCCATTGGCTACTGTCATGCGGGTGCACGCCAGCCGTGGACCAGCAATGTGGATAATGTTGCGCCAACTTCAGCGCCTGCTGGCTTTCGTGCAGGTTTGTTCCGGTCAGAAGCATACCGTTTACGCCCGCAGCAAAGGCGCGCGCCACAACATCATCCCTGTCTTTCGCAAATTGTGAACTGGTTAAATTAACGCCAATATCAAACATGCTTCCTCCCATATGACAACCGCCCTGACGGGCGGTTGAGTTTATTCTTCAGTTTTCTCGGTGGTTTCGGCTTCTTTTGCTTCTTCAGCCTCGTTGTCCTCATCTCGCGTACGTCGCTTACCGACATAGAAACGAGAGAAGAAAACCCCCACCTCGAACAGGCAGTACATCGGTATCGCCAACAGCGTTTGCGAGAAGACATCTGGCGGGGTCAGTAGCATCCCGACGACAAATGCGCCCACCACAACGTAAGGGCGTTTCTTGCGTAAATCATCAGGCGTCGTAATGCCCATCCAGCATAGCAGCACGATGGCGACAGGGACCTCAAAAGAGACACCGAAAGCCATAAACAGCGCCATTACGAAACTGAGATAGCTGGCAATGTCCGTCGATACCTGCACGCCTTGCGGAGCCGTGTTGGCCAGAAAACCAAACGCCAACGGAAAGACGACAAAATAGGCGAATGCCATGCCGATGTAGAACAACAACGAACTGGAAACCAGCAGCGGCACAACCAGTCGACGTTCATGTTTATACAAAGCAGGCGCAATAAATGCCCACACCTGGTAGAGGATCACTGGCGCTGACAGGATCAGCGACACCATGAAGGTCAACTTTATTGGGGTAAAGAACGGCGAGGCCACATCGGTGGCGATCATCGTTGCACCCTGCGGCATCTGTTTAATCAGCGGCGCCGCAACCATATGGTAAATGTCGTTGGCAAAGTAAACCAACGCCAGAAAGATCACGATAACCGCAATAATGCAGTTCAGGAGTCGCTTACGCAGCTCGATAAGATGCGTAATGAGCGGTTGGGTATCTTCTACAGCCATGTTTACGGTTTATCACTCGACGAGGGGGAGGATTCGACAACAGGTGCGGCAGCTTTCTTTTCTGCATCCATCAACGTGGCGGAAGTGTTTTCCGTCTGCTCTGGCGTTTTAGCACCCGCGGATTCCGGTTTTTGCTCCGGCGAACTGGCCTGGTTTTCAGCGGCGGCAGGGGTGACCCCTTCTCGCTGCGCTTCACCGTCTTTCACCACCAGATTATGGATAGTGTGCGCTTCATCGCTCGCTTTCTCAGGATCGTGCACGCTGTAAGAACGCTTCATCGATTCCGCCGCTTCACGCAGCTCATCCATTGACGCTTTCAGCTCCGGGGTCAGATTTGTCAGGCTCGCTTTCTCTACTTTCTTCAGGCTGTCCTGAAACTCCTGAAGCTTAAGCTCCTGGGTCAGTTCATTCTGAACAGTAGTTGCAAGGGAACGCAAAGCGCGAACCCAGCCAGCAACCGTTTTTACCGCTACAGGTAATCGTTGCGGCCCCAGAACAATGAGGCCGATCACGAACACCAATAACAGTTCGCTAAAACCGATATCAAACACGGATTATACCTGCTCTTTATCTTGGCTTTTGGCGTCTTCCTTTTTCACTTCACCCTGCTTATCGGTGATGGATTTAGCAGTAAAATCAGCGTCCTGGCTGGTTTTATCTTGCTTAGGCTCATCATCACCCATCGCTTTTTTGAAGCCTTTGATCGACGCGCCAAGATCGGAACCGATGGAGCCGAGTTTCTTGGTGCCAAATAGCAGTACAACGATGACGGCAATGATCAACAACTGCCAAATACTGATACCACCCATACATGTTCCTCTGTCATAGATGATGAATTAATAAGGCCGTAGTATACGTTACACGACCTGCCTTGGGCGATGAAAAATTCAGCGCATTTTGCGCCAGCCGATCAACCAGGCTATGACGCCTCCCGCCATTAACCAGCCCGGCATAAGCCCCCACTCAGGGCGGCTTACCAGCAGGAATGTTCCACTTAGCAACAATGTTGCGCCAATGCCCAATAAATAACGGGATTGTCCCTGGCGTACATGATTCGCGTGAAGCTCGCGGGCAATCTTATCAACACTGTGCTGTAAATATTTGCCCTGGCGCAAACTGTCATACACCAGTTCAGGTATTTCTGGCATTTTTTCGACCCAG
Organism: Citrobacter sp. Cpo030; assembly: GCF_030333005.1. NCBI lineage: Bacteria > Pseudomonadati > Pseudomonadota > Gammaproteobacteria > Enterobacterales > Enterobacteriaceae > Citrobacter > Citrobacter sp. Cpo030. The sequence goes on from NZ_JAOWGT010000058.1 coordinate 15,999, forward strand.
AACGGTGCTTTTTCTTTAAATGCCCTAACGAGCGCCGGAATACCGACCTGATCTTTAATCCAGGATTCGAGGAATGGCTTAGCCGTTTTCCACAAATCTAACTGCGGGTAGAGTTGTCGTCCGACACCTTCTACGTACAGCAGCGTCTTCTGGAGCAATACCAGTTGAGGCTGAACTTCCATATTGAAGCGGCGCGCAGTGTTGAACAGATTCAGCAGCACGTGACCAAAGGAAATCTCCGCCAGCGGTTTTTCAAAAATCGGCTCGCACACGGTACGAATGGCAAATTCAAACTCTTCTACGTTGGTATCCGGCGGAACCCAACCAGAATCCACGTGCAGTTCAGCAACTTTGCGGTAATCGCGGTTAAAGAACGCAATGAAGTTTTCAGCCAGGTAACGCTTATCTTCTTTGTTTAAAGAGCCCACAATCCCACAATCAATACCAATGTATTTCGGGTTTTCAGGGTGCTCATAACTGACAAAAATGTTCCCGGGGTGCATATCCGCATGGAAAAAGCTGTCGCGGAATACCTGAGTAAAGAAGACCTGAACACCACGCTCGGCCAACAATTTCATATTGGTGCCGTTCTTCTCAAGCGTGGTGACATCTGAAACCGGGATGCCGTAAATGCGCTCCATCACCATCATGTTCTGACTGCAATAGTCGGAATACACTTCCGGGATGTACAGCATCGGACTATCTTCAAAATTACGTCGTAGCTGAATGGCGTTCGCCGATTCGCGCAGCAGATTGAGTTCATCGATCAACGTTTTTTCATATTCACGGACGACTTCTGTTGGTCGCAGGCGACGCCCATCTGGCAGCAGACGAGGAACCCAACGAGCCAGGCGGTAGATCAGTTTTAAATCCGCTTTGATGACCGGAAGTATGTCCGGGCGAATAACTTTGATCACCACCTCTTTGCCATTCGATTTCAACCGCGCAGTGTGGACCTGAGCAACAGACGCAGATGCCAGCGGCGTGATCTCAAAATCATCAAACCATTCCTCGACGGGCAGCCCGCCCATAGCCTCTTCGATTTGTTTTTTCGCTCTAAGCCCATCGAACGGGGCAACCCGATCCTGCAATAGCGCAAGCTGATCGGCGATGTGCGGAGGGAAAAGGTCACGACGGGTAGAGAGCATTTGCCCAAACTTGATCCACACCGGGCCGAGTTCCTGTAAAGCCAGTCTCAGCCTTTCTCCCAGCGGTTTATCTTTATGTCGGTTGGGCATCCAGAACAACGAGTAACGCCACAACCGAAGCGGCAGCGTGATTCGCATTTTGGGGATGAGTTCATCAAGACCGTAGCTTAAAAAAGTGCGAATGATGAAATAAAGGCGCCGTACTTCACCTGGCGTCATTTGGCCTCCAGTTTTTCCAGCCGTTTGGCCAGAGATTCAACCGCGCGCTCAACGGCTGCCGTTTCTTCAGCAAACCATGCAACCTCTAGTGGACCAGGAGCCATGCGCCACTCTTCGGTGATCGCTTCGGCGACATAGCGCTGCTGGCGCTGAAAGTTATGGCACAGGAACTTCGCTCCACCACGCAAGACTTTGCTGACCCCTTCTGCGACGATATCGCCGGTATAGGGTGCTAACAGTTCTGCAGGATCCAACTCCGCCAGATCGGCCAGCGCAACAAAGTTCTGTACTACCTGGATATCGCCCTGGACTTCCAGCTCACCGCTGCGGATAAGCGTGGTGAGTTGCTGTCGGTCACGCAATTTCGGTAACACACTGGCATATGTGATTACGGTGCAATCGGCTTCGCCTTCCCATGCCCCCAGCACATCGACCTGGCGCTCGCTAAACACCAGGACTAACGGTGTTGAAAATCCTTTGAGATCAACACGCAGCACCTTCCCTTGTAAACGCGTTCTGGCTGACTTCAGCGCAGGAGAACGGTACAGAAAGGTGTTGAGCAGATTTTCAACGCCTGCGGTTACTAAGGGTTTTAAAGGCATCCCCACTCTCCTGTCAGAACTTGTAACCACGATGCAGCGCAACGACACCTGCTGTCAGGTTGTAGTAATCAACGCTTTCGAACCCGGCATCTTGCATCATTGCTTTTAAGGTGTCCTGATCGGGATGCATACGGATGGACTCCGCCAAATAACGGTAGCTGTCCGCATCGCTTGCTACCATTGAACCTATGCGCGGCAGAACATGGAAAGAGTATGCGTCGTAGGCTTTGCTCAACGGTTCGATGATGGGTTTGGAGAATTCCAGCACCAGTAGACGTCCGCCCGGCTTCAATACGCGGTACATGGAGCGCAATGCTTTGTCTTTATCCGTTACGTTGCGCAGACCGAAAGAGATGGTGATGCAGTCAAACGTGTTGTCAGGGAAAGGTAATGCTTCCGCATTCGCCTGAACGTACTCAACGTTACCTACCACGCCAATATTACGCAGCTTTTCGCGACCCATTTTGAGCATTGAGTCATTGATATCCGCCAGCACAACTTTGCCGGTTTCACCAACCATGCGAGAGAATTTCGCCGTCAGATCGCCGGTACCGCCTGCTAAATCGAGAACGGTTTGCCCGCGACGCACGCCACTGCAATCAATGGTGAAGCGCTTCCACAAACGATGAATGCCAAATGACATTAAGTCATTCATAACGTCATATTTAGACGCCACAGAATGAAAAACGTGGGCCACCATGTCAGCTTTCTGCTCTTTAGCGACGGTCTGAAAGCCAAAGTGCGTCGTTTCTTGTGAATTATCCACCATCTCAGTGCCTGCTCATCCAAAAAATGTTCGAGAAGTGTAACAGATTGGGCCAATTTGCCCTACCCTTCTGCCCGGTTCAACTACCCCAAACGAACTAGTTTGATTGCTGATTTACCGCTTCATCATCAGGGTAAGGTTCATCCTGTTGCGTCTCAGGGACCGAGCGCAAGCGGTATTCTTCATCCTGCGTAGTGGCTTGTTCAGCCAGCTCAGGATTAATCTCGCGCTTAATTTCTACACCTAAACTGCGAAACGCTTCTGCCTGCGACAGGACGTTTCCACGGCCTGAAGAAAGTTTTTTCATCGCCTGTCGGTAGTTATCCTGGGCTTTATCCAGGCTTTGGCCAATTGCCGACATATCATCCACAAACAATCGCATCTTGTCATAAAGTTTGCTGGCCCGATCGGCAATTTGTTGCGCATTACGACTCTGATGCTCGTAGCGCCACAGGTTGGCGATCGTGCGCAATGCCACCAACAGCGTGGTAGGGCTCACCAGCATAATGTTATTTCTAAGCGCTTCGGTAATCAGTTCGGGCTGTCTGTCGAGCGCCAGCAAAAAAGCGGGCTCAACGGGGATAAACATCAACACATAGTCAAGCGTACGCAGCCCAGGAAGCTGCTGATAATCTTTGCGACCCAGTAGTCGAATATGGTTGCGCACCGAGGCGATGTGCTCCTGCAATGCACTTTCGCGGGTGTATTCATCTTCTGCGTTAAAATAGCGCTCATAGGCGACCAGCGTCATTTTCGCATCGATCACCACATCTTTACCCTGCGGTAGCCGAACGATGACATCAGGCTGCATTCGCGAACGGGCGTCGTTTTCGATGCTAACCTGGGTTTCATATTCATAACCTTCACGCAGACCAGAGGCTTCGAGTACCCGCGTGAGTACAACCTCTCCCCAGTTACCCTGCGTTTTGTTATCGCCTTTTAATGCCCGCGTCAGGTTTACCGCTTCCTGCGCCATCTGCGCATTCAGTTGCTGGAGATTACGAATTTCGTGTGCCAGGGTATGGCGTTCTTGCGCCTCTTTACCAAAGCTATCCTGAACCTGGCGACGAAAACCGTCCAGTTGTTCACGAAGCGGCGCAAGCAGGCTGTTCAGACTTTGGCGATTTTGCTCATCAACACGGCGGTTGCTGTGCTCAAAAATACGATTCGCCAGATTTTCAAACTGTTCGCTCAGACGCTGTTCGCTGTTGATCATCTGGCGGATTTTATCTTCCGCATGCTGTTGGGTTGCTTCCAGCCGGGTAGTGACTTCACGGAGATCGGCTTCCAGAGAGGTGTTGATGCTGTGCAGACTGCGTAATTCGTTATTGAGTAGTTCGCACTCATCGCGCCAGTGAGCTTCCTGCGAGAGCTGCTGGCGAGCGGCGCTTAGCGCAATATCCAGTTCACGTCGCTCTTCGATGAGGTCGGCACGGATTTGATCGGCGCGTGCTTTTGTCGCCAGCCACCCTACCAGTAGCCCTGCGGCTAACGCCAACACGGCACTCATCATAATTGAAATATCCACAACGCCCCCTTACAGCAACGACTTACCCGCACAAAATAGAATTGTGCTGTATAAACGTCCAGTTTAAAAGGAATTTCCTGCGAGGCACTACGCAAAATAAAAAGGCCGAACGCGTCGGCCTTTTTGAATAGAAGGGGGAATTACAGTAAACGACGCGCGGCTTCAACCACGATTTTCACCGCGTGACTTTCCGTTTGTTTCATCGTTTCCGCATTAGGGATCTCTTGCTGAGTACGGTTCACGATAACACCTGCGACCATACCGGCACGCAGACCCTGGCTTGCGCACATGGTCAGCAGCGTAGCAGATTCCATTTCGTAGTTCATGACGCCCATAGACTGCCACTCTTCCATTGAGCCTTTGAAACGGCTCACGACGCGACCAGAGAAGGTGTCATAACGCTCCTGGCCCGGGTAGAAGGTGTCAGAAGACGCGGTGACCCCCACGTGAGTGGTGGCGCCGATAGATTTCGCCGCTTCCACCAGCGCGGTGGTGCACTCGAAGTCCGCAACGGCCGGGAATTCCATTGGTGCGAAGTGCAGGCTTGCGCCGTCCAGACGAACAGATGCAGTGGTAACCAGTACATCACCTACGTTGATATGCGGCTGGATAGCGCCAGTCGTACCGATACGCAGGAAGGTACGAATGCCCAGCTGTGCCAGTTCTTCTACGGCAATAGAGGTGGACGGGCCGCCGATACCGGTAGAACAAACGATCACGGCTTTACCATCCAGCTCAGCACGCCAGGTAGTGAACTCGCGATGAGATGCCAGCTTAACCGGCTTATCCATCAGCGCGGCGATCTTTTCCACACGCTCCGGGTCGCCAGGGACGATAGCAAGCGTAGCCCCTTGTAAATCGTTCTTAGTGAGGCCGAGATGAAAAACATCAGACTTAGACATAAAAACTCCTCTGTGAATCGGTTTTGTCAGAAGAAGCAAAAACACACTTTACCGAAGGCATAAACATATTTTCGTGACAGTCATCACTATGATGTAAATCAATTGCATTCAATTACCATCAAAAAGTGATTAGTGTCACATAAATGATGTGATGTAAGGAAGCCCTGCACAAAAGATAGCCCGTTTAAGGCAATGTGGTTCGTTGCATGTGTCTATAGTTAACAATGCGCTTTTTTGCTGAATATTTAAGGGTACGGAGAATACCATGACAACACGACAATCTGGCTTTGCACCTGCTGTATCTCCACCGACGTCTACCACGGTTCACACCCCGGATAATGCAATTATCGCCGGTGTAACGTCCATACCTTCACAAGGCGATGATATGCCAGCGTATCACGCACGACCAAAACAGACTGATGGCCTGCTGCCCGTAGTCATTGTCGTGCAGGAGATTTTTGGTATTCATGAGCACATTCGTGACGTTTGCCGTCGTTTGGCTCTGGAAGGGTATCTGGCTATCGCACCAGAACTCTATTTTCGCGAAGGCGATCCCAATGACTTTGCCGATATCCCTACGCTGCTTAGTGGCCTTGTCGCCAAAGTGCCCGACTCTCAGGTACTGGCCGATCTGGACCACGTCGCCAGTTGGGCCTCCCGCAACGGAGGAGATGCACACCAGTTGATGATCACCGGATTTTGCTGGGGTGGGCGCATCACCTGGCTGTATGCCGCACATAATCCGCAGTTAAAAGCGGCCGTGGCGTGGTATGGCAAACTGGTGGGTGATAAAACCCTCAACTCGCCAAAACATCCCGTTGATATCGCAACCGATCTTAACGCCCCCGTTTTGGGGCTTTATGGCGGCCAGGACACCAGCATTCCGCAAGATACCGTTGAAACAATGCGCCAGGCACTACGCGCCGCCAATGCTAAAGCGGAAATCGTGGTCTATCCCGATGCCGGACATGCGTTCAACGCCGATTATCGCCCGAGCTATCACGAAGAGTCCGCGAAAGACGGTTGGCAGAGAATGCTGGAGTGGTTCGTGCAATACGGTGGGAAGAAATAAACGTTAATTGCCCGGTGATGGCGACGCCTTACCGGGCCTACAACTATTGCGATTTCCTGTAACCCGGTTAAGCGCCAGCGCTTCCCGGGCAATGAATTACGCCTGACGCAGATTCTGCGCCGCTTTGACCATGTTCGCCAGCGCGGCACGGGTTTCCGGCCAGCCGCGGGTTTTCAGGCCGCAGTCCGGGTTCACCCACAGACGTTCTGCTGGAATGCGCAGCTCGGCTTTCTTCAACAGGGCTTCAATCCACTCCACGCTCGGGACGTTCGGCGAGTGAATATCGTATACGCCCGGCCCGATTTCGTTCGGATAGTCGAACTCTTCAAACGATTCCAGCAACTCCATATCAGAGCGCGAGGTTTCAATGGTAATCACGTCCGCATCCAGCGCCGCAATGGAGTCCATGATGTCGTTGAACTCGCAATAACACATGTGGGTGTGGATCTGGGTTTCATCCTTCGCTACCGCCGCGTTAATGCGGAAGGCTTCCACGCCCCACTCCAGATAAGCCGCCCAGTCGCTGCGACGCAGCGGCAGACCTTCGCGCAGTGCCGGTTCATCAATCTGGATGATGCCGATACCCGCCGCTTCCAGATCCGCCACTTCATCACGCAGCGCCAGCGCAATCTGCTTCGCGATGGTTTCACGCGTCACGTCTTCACGCGGGAATGACCAGCAGAGAATGGTCACCGGACCGGTCAGCATGCCTTTTACCGGTTTGTCGGTCAGCGACTGGGCATATTTCGCCCACTCCACGGTGATCGCTTCCGGGCGGCTGACGTCGCCAATCACCACCGGCGGCTTCACGCAGCGAGAGCCGTAGCTCTGCACCCAACCGTTCTGGGTGAAGACGAAGCCGTCCAGGTGTTCGCCAAAGTATTCGACCATGTCATTACGCTCGGCTTCACCGTGTACCAGCACGTCGAGACCCAGACGTTCCTGTTCAACAATCGCCTGTTTAATATGTTCCGCAATTCCGGTGCGATAGTTACCAGCATCCAGGTTGCCCTTTTTGAAATCCAGCCGCAGGCCGCGAATTTCTGTGGTTTGCGGGAATGAACCGATAGTCGTAGTCGGCCATGCCGGCAGATTAAAGCGGGCACGTTGCGCCTCGGCACGAACCGGGTAAGCGTTAGCGCGCTGGCTGTCCTGGGCGGTGATTGCCGCCAGACGTTTTTCCACTGCGGCGTTGTGTACGCGGGTAGAGTGACGACGAGCCTGAATCGGTGCGCTCCACTCGACAATTGCCGCCGTATCACCGCTATTCAATGCATCGCGCAGCAGCGCCAGCTCGCCGCATTTTTGCAGGGCGAAGGCAAACCAGCTCTTCACTTCTGCATCAAGGCGGGTTTCAACACTGAGATCGATTGGGCTGTGCAGCAGGGAGCAGGAAGAAGCCACCCACAGGTTACGTTTCCCGACGATATCTTTGATTTGTGCGTATTTTTCGCTGAGATCGGCACGCCAGACGTTGCGGCCGTTCACCAGCCCCGCTGACAGCAGCCAGTCGGCAGGCAGACGTTTATGCAACTCGGCTGCATCATCTTTGCCGTGCACGAAGTCAACGTGCAGTCCCTGCACCGGCAGGGCGGTAATGGTATCCAGGTTTGGCGTTACGCCTTCGAAGTAGGTGGTCAGCAGCAGCTTCACCTGACCCGTCAGCGCGTCATAAGCTGGTTTGAAGGCCTCCAGCCACGCTTGCGGCAATTCCAGCACCAGAGCGGGTTCGTCAATCTGCACCCACTCAATACCGCGTTTCGCCAGCTCGGCCAGCACCTGCTGGTAAACCGGCAGAATGTCGTTCAACAGGCTCAGACGGTCAAACTGCTCGCCTTTCACTTTACCCAACCACAGGTAGGTTACCGGCCCCAGCAACACAGGCTTCACTTTGTGACCGAGCGCCAGCGCTTCGTCCACTTCATCCAGCAGTTGGGTCCAGGTCAGTTTGAACTGCTGACCTTTAGTGAACTCTGGCACCATGTAGTGATAGTTGGTGTTAAACCATTTGGTCATTTCTGCCGCCGCCGCGGGTTCACCCGTTGGTGCGCGGCCACGGCCAATGCGGAATAAGGTATCGATATCGACCGAGCCGTCTTTATTTTGATGGCGAGCCGGAACGTTGCCGAGCAGCAGGCTAGTAGTCAGCACGTGATCGTACCAGGCAAAATCACCCACCGGCAGCAGGTCAACGCCCGCCTGCTTCTGCTGATCCCAGTGGCGGGCACGCAGCTCGCGGCCAACGGTCAGCAAATCTTCACGGGAAGAATTTCCCGCCCAGTAGCTTTCTTGCGCTTTCTTCAACTCGCGACGCAGGCCAACGCGAGGGAAACCGAGGGTGTGATTCAATATTGTCATTTTTCTTCCTCTCTTATTTTATTGAATCTGAAGCAAAAACTCTAAATAGTTCGGTTTGCAAGAAGGCGGCGACACAGCGCATCCCCAGGATGCTTACTGAAGTAAGTGACTGGGGCAAGCGAGGAAGCCAACGCATCTGCAAGCCGAAATATGACGAGTTTTGGACGTCCAGATGTTTACACATCCATAATTGGCGGTTACTGTATATTCCTCAAGCGCAATTTATTCATGCCGAAGTGAAGGACTTTCATGATCGAGATTAAACACCTGAAAACGCTCCAGGCGTTGCGGAATAGTGGTTCTCTGGCAGCCGCTGCGGCGACGTTGCATCAGACCCAATCCGCCCTTTCTCACCAGTTCAGCGATCTGGAGCAGCGCCTTGGCTTTCGACTTTTTATCCGTAAAAGCCAGCCTCTGCGCTTTACGCCGCAGGGAGAAATCCTGCTGCAGTTAGCCAGTCAGGTGTTGCCGCAAATTGGTCGTGCGCTGCAGGCCTGCAACGAACCGCAGCAAACCAGGTTGCGAATCGCGATTGAATGTCACAGTTGTATTCAATGGCTGACGCCCGCGCTGGAGAATTTTCGTGCTAACTGGCCGCAGGTGGAGATGGACTTTAAATCCGGCGTGACGTTCGATCCGCAACCAGCGCTACAGCAGGATGAGCTGGATCTGGTGTTAACCTCCGACATCCTGCCGCGCAGCGGATTGCACTACTCGCCGATGTTCGATTTTGAAGTCCGCCTGGTACTGGCGCCTAACCATCCGCTGGCCAACAAAACGCAAATCACGCCAGAAGATTTGGCCAGCGAGACGCTGCTCATTTACCCGGTGCAACGGAGTCGACTGGATGTATGGCGGCATTTCCTGCAACCTGCAGGCGTTAGTCCGTCGCTGAAAAGCGTGGATAACACCTTGTTGCTGATTCAGATGGTTGCAGCCAGAATGGGTATCGCGGCGTTACCGCACTGGGTGGTGGAGAGTTTTGAACGCCAGGGCCTGGTAGTGACCAAAACCCTGGGTGATGGATTGTGGAGCCGACTGTACGCCGCCGTGCGTGATGGCGAGCAGCGACAGCCGGTCACAGAAGCGTTTATTCGCTCAGCGCGGAATCACGCCTGCGATCACCTGCCGTTTGTACGGAGTGCGGAACGACCCACTTTCGATGTACCCACAGTGAAGCCACTATCACAGCCGCACCAATGATGAAGCTTGGCCAGTGAGGTTGTTGATGCCAGATAGCCAGGTTAACCAACAGTCCGGCAGGGACATGCATATTGTTCATGATGCCCAGCGTGCCCGCATCCACCTGGGTCGCACCGTAGTTCCACATAAAGTAACCAATGCCGGACGCCGCCACGCCAAGAAAGACCAGAATTCCCCACTGTAGCGTGGTTGCAGGCATTTTCTGCGCATTGCCCAGCATGAACCAGGCCACGACAGCCACCATAAAGGCGCCCATATAAAACCAGGCAAAGGCGTTGTGCTGCGGCATTGGCCGCGTCTCCATCAGACGTTTATAGCCCACCATACCAATGGCAAAGCTGATATTGGACAACTGCACCAGCAGCAGACCGGTCCAGAAGTGGCTGGTCACCTGATCGTAACGAATGATCCCCGCACCAATCACCGCCAGTAACGCACTAAAGGCGTAACTCCAGCGCAGACGACGTCCGCTCATCAGATCATAAATCAGCGTAATGTAGAGCGGCGTCAGCACGGTAAAGAGCAGCAGTTCTGAAACCGTCAGGTACAGATAGGCGTGAAAACTCAGCATGTACATAATGCCAAGCTGCATGGCACCCACCAGCATATACAGCCCGATCGTTTTTACGCTGTGCCCACGAGTACGTAGAAACGGCAGGAACACCAGCGCAGCCAGCCCAACGCGCACCAGCACCGCAAAATAGCTATCGACATGACCGGCAAGGTACTCGCCAAACAGGCTAAAGGAAAAGGCCCACAAAATTGTGGTAATGATGAGTAACGCCACAATGGATGTCTCTTAACAAAAGGTACACCCATTGTAGCGAAGTTTTTAGTTGACAACTGGTCAACTAACGAACAAAAGGTTACTGCAAAAACAGTTCACGCAGATAGTGTGGCACGGCATCGTCGGCATTAAGACCAATGACTTCCAGTTCCGGGTGCAGATCCTTCAGGCGCTGGTGGGCGTTGCCCATGATGCAGCCTTTACCTGCCATGGAGAGCATTTCCGCATCGTTCATCCCGTCGCCAAAGGCGATGCAGTCTTTCAGGCTGTAGCCCATCGCTTTTGCTACCGCTTCCAGCGCATGACCTTTCGATACGCCGCCAGCCATGACTTCCAGACAGGTAAGCGTAGAGAAGCTGACGTTAACGCGATCGCCCCAGCGGGCGTTAATCGCCTGCTCCAGCGGCAGCAGCCTTTCGTGAGAGTCGGTGGTGAAGAACACTTTGCTGACGCCCTCAGGCTCCAGTAATGCAGGTTCAAACAGTGAATAGTTAAACACCGCTTCTTTGAAGAAACGCATTTCGTCCGGACGATGGCGATTCATAAACCACTCATCATCGCGATAAACGTTGGTCACGATGTCCGGGTTTGCATTCACTACGCCAAACAGGTCGCTGGCAATATCGCGATCCAGGTTATGGGAAAACACCAGATTCCCGTCAGAATCATGCACGCGCGCGCCGTTGGACGTGATCATGTAGGTTTTAATGCCGAGGTTATCGCGAATTTGCCCCACATCAACATGATGACGGCCAGTCGCAAACACGAAGTTAACGCCGCGAGCGGTCAATAACTTCAGCGTCTCTTTGGCATAAGGGGACAGAGTATGGTCGGGAGAAAGCAGCGTACCGTCTAAATCAGACGCAACAACCTGATACATAAGAAAATTCAACCTCTAGGCAAAGCGGGTTCCGCTGGATGAGTTATGCTTGTCGAAAAATTCGACAATAGCGTTAAGCGCGACTGAGCGCATGGCGTCCTTTTCAAAAAGGATCTCATGGTACGCGCCTTTGATGACAAGCGGCTGACCCCCTTCTACAGGATGGCCCGCTGCGGCGCGGAGTTCACAAAAACGATCGTGCATGCGGTTATCTACCACCCGCTCTTCTTCAGCCTGAATCAGCAGCGTCGGCGTCGCGTCGTCTCCTGCTCCGGCCAGAACCTGTTCGCCTGCCAGAATACCTTCACGAACCCAGTGGTAGGTGGGGCCGCCAACGCGCAGTCGCGGCTCATCCGCATAGAAGCGCAGATTGCGCCGATAGCGCTGTCGACTATGGGTTAACGCATTCATACCGAACGGCAGCGCCCGCCAGCGCCCGGTTCCCATCGCATAGCCTTCTCGGATCCGCGGATGCCCTTCGGCCCAGTCCAGAATATGGCGCACCATCCAGTCGGGAAAGCGCATCACAATACCAAACATCGGCGCACAAAGCGCGATAGCATCACACTGATTCGGGTGGCGCTGCAGGAACAATGTGGCAATCGCCCCGCCCATAGAATGCGCCAGGATATAGCGTTTTCTCCACGGACCGGGTAGCACTTCCTGCTGCCAGAAGGCGGTTAGATCGTCGACATAATCATTAAAGTTATCGACATGACCGCGGTGCGGATCCGAAAGCATACGCCCGGAACGCCCCTGGCCACGGTGATCGATAATGAGAACGTCAAAACCAGAATGAAACAGGTCATACGCCAGTTCAGCGTATTTCACGTAACTTTCAATGCGTCCAGGACAGACGACGATGACGCGATCGTTTTTTTCTGCATGAAAACGAACAAAATGTACGGGAATATCATCCACGCCCGTAAATTCCGCTTCTTCCCGCTGACGCCAGAAATCTGTCAGTGGCCCCATGGAAAAAGCAGCAAACGCGTTTTCTCTTGTTTCCCAGTCTTTTTGCTGCTGAAACATCGGGTATCCAGCCTCGCTGACCAAGTAAAATCGTTTTTTTCGCCGTCACTGACACAACCTAACGGCAGTAGCGTATTGTGGCATAAAAATAGACAATCCGGGAGTTTCTCATGACCTTTGAATGGTGGTTCGCCTACCTGCTGACCTCTATTATTTTGAGCTTGTCCCCAGGCTCTGGCGCAATCAATACCATGACCACCGCCATCAGCCACGGATATCGCGGTGCCAGCGCGTCGATTGCAGGTTTGCAGACCGGGTTGGGCATTCATATCGTTCTGGTTGGCGTAGGACTGGGAACGCTATTTTCACGTTCGGTGATCGCATTTGAGGTGCTGAAGTGGGCGGGAGCGGCCTATCTGATTTGGCTGGGTATCCAGCAGTGGCGCGCGGCGGGTGCTATCGATCTGAATACCATGGCGAATACGCAATCGCGCAGCCGCCTGTTCAAACGCGCGGTCTTTGTTAATCTGACCAACCCCAAGAGCATAGTTTTTCTTGCCGCTCTGTTCCCGCAGTTCATCCTGCCGCAGGAACCGCAGTTGATGCAGTACGTGGTGCTTGGCGTCACAACCATCGTGGTCGATATCATTGTGATGATCGGTTACGCGACGTTGGCCACGCGCATTGCAGGCTGGATTAAAGGGCCAAAGCAAATGAAGGCGCTCAACAAAGTGTTTGGCTCGCTATTTATGCTGATAGGCTCCCTGCTGGCATCGGCAAGGCATGCCTAGCAAATGGAACGGCACTCGCAAAGAAATGCTAACAGTATGAGCGCCTGAACATGACTTTCCGTACTTTGCCGCAAAGGGAGAAAAGCCTTTTATTCTGTACTGTTAGACGTTGATTGCTAATGCCAGAATTCCGCCACATTCACCTTTCACGGATGATTAACGATGGCGGAAGTAACAACACCACATGATGCAGTATTTAAGACCTTCCTCTCCCGCGTGGAAACTGCGCGGGACTTTATCGAACTTCATCTTCCGCCCTCGCTGATCAAAATCTGCAAACTGGATACGCTCCGTTTGGAATCAGGCAGTTTTGTGGAGGACGATCTGCGTCCCTATTTCAGCGATATTCTCTACTCACTGGAAACCACCAGCGGGCATGGCTATGTACACGTGCTCATTGAGCATCAAAGCTCACCGGACAAGCATATGTCATTTCGCCTGATGCGCTACGCTATCGCAGCGATGCAACGTCATCTTGAGGCGGGAAACGACACTCTGCCGCTGGTTATTCCAGTGCTCTTTTACCATGGCAAGCAAAGCCCATGGCAAGGTTCGATGAACTGGCTGGATCACTTTGAGGATTCAGCGACCGCCCTTCAACTTTACAGCACACCGTTTCCGTTGGTGGATGTGACGGTTATTCCAGATGATGAAATCATGCAGCATCGCAGCATGGCGGCACTGACATTAGTACAAAAACACATTCGCCAGCGCGACATGGCGCAGCTGCTGGATAAACTTACCCGTCTGTTTATGCTGGAGAAGATGAGCGGACAACAAATAACCGTGCTGGTAAACTACATGGTGCAAGCAGGGAATACACAAGATGTTCAGACATTATTGTATAAGCTGGCACAGCGTGTGCCGCAGCATGGAGACAAACTGATGACAATGGCGGATCAACTACGTGAAGAGGGCAAACGCATTGCCCTTACTGATGTGGCAAAAGCGATGCTCAAGCGGGGTCTTGATACCGATGCAATTATGGAAATGACCGGCCTTTCGAAGGACGAATTACAGAAGCTTGCGCAATAAACCGCATACCGCCTGGGAGTCCCAGGCGGGCAACAAACTTAGCGCGAAATAATCAGGTGGATGCCGAAACCCGCAAACAGCGCGCCGGCAAAACCATCAATCCACTTCGCCAGACGCTGATAGCCACGACGCATTTTCGGCAACGCAAACAGGCTGGCGACCACGGTAAACCACGCCAGCGTTTCCACGATGATCAGGGCAAAAATCCCCCAACGCGCGCCCGTTCCCACGTTATCGCCAACGAACAATGAGAAGACGGAGCCGAAATAGATAATGGCTTTAGGGTTCGCCAGGTTGGTCAGCAGACCTTTCAAAAAACTGCGTCCGCTCTGCGCCAGCTCCACCTGCGGAGTGGGAGCTGCAACATCCTGTTTTTTAAATGCGCCGCGCAGCATCTGATAACCCATCCAGCACAGATACAGCCCCCCGCCCACCATAATAATGGTGTGCAGCCAGGCCATTTTTTCGATAATCAGATGCAGGCCGAGCAGCGCCACGCCAGCCCAGACCATGACGCCGCAGGTAATACCCAGCACGCCCATCATGGCCTCTTTACGCGAACGGCTAACCGCAGTTTGAGAAACAAAAAAGAAATCGGGACCGGGGCTCATCAGCGCAACGATATGCACCAACGCAACGGTGAAAAATAGCGTTAACATAAAAATGACTCGCGGGGGAATAGTTCAGTGAGTCACCATCCTGGCACTTTTTTGCCCGGCTGACTACTCTTCGTCGTCACCATCAACGTGTGCGCGAATAAGCGCCATAAACTCTTTACCGAAACGCTCAAGTTTACGCATCCCCACACCGTTAACGCTTAGCATTTCACTCGGTGAAACCGGCATCTGCTCGGCCATTTCAATCAGCGTGGCGTCGTTGAACACCACGTATGGCGGGATGTTCTCTTCATCGGCAATGGCTTTACGCAGCTTACGCAATTTGGCGAACAGTTTGCGGTCGTAGTTACCACCGAAGGATTTCTGCATCGCACGCGGTTTCAGCGCCACAATACGTGGTACAGCAAGCTGTAACGCAACGTCACCGCGCAACACCGGACGCGCGGCTTCGGTTAGCTGTAACGCGGAGTGATGAGCAATATTCTGCGTCACCAGGCCCAGGTGAATAAGCTGGCGAATAACGCTCACCCAGTGTTCGTGGCTTTGCTCGCGACCAATGCCATAGACCGGCAGTTTGTCATGAGCCAGTTCGCGAATACGCTGGTTATTCGCTCCGCGCAGCACTTCCACGACGTACCCCATGCCGAAGCGTTGGTTAACACGATAAATCGTCGACAGCGCTTTGCGCGCATCCATGAGTCCGTCATACTGTTTTGGCGGGTCGAGGCAGATGTCGCAGTTACCACACGGTTCCTGACGCCCTTCGCCAAAATAGTTCAGCAGCACCAGACGACGACAGGTCTGCGCCTCGGCAAACGCCCCCATCGCATTGAGCTTATGACGTTCGATATCCAGCAGTTGCCCAGCGGGTTTCTCTTCGAGGCAGCGGCGTAGCCATGCCATATCAGCCGGATCGTAAAACAGCATCGCTTCCGCAGGCAGGCCATCACGCCCGGCGCGGCCGGTTTCCTGGTAATAGGATTCGATGTTGCGCGGAATATCGAAATGCACCACGAAGCGTACGTTAGGTTTGTTGATCCCCATACCGAACGCCACGGTCGCCACTACGATTTGCAGGTCGTCGCGCTGGAATTTCTCCTGCACCTCGGCGCGTATAGCGTTTTCTAGCCCGGCATGATAAGCCCCGGCGCTGATGCCACGGCTTTGCAGACGCGCGGCGGTGTCTTCGACTTTGGCGCGACTGTTACAATAGATAATGCCAGACTTACCGCGCTGCTCTTGCACGTAGCGCATCAGCTGATCGAGCGGCTTAAACTTCTCCATCAGCATGTAGCGAATGTTCGGGCGGTCAAAGCTGCTGATCTGAATTAACGGATCGTTCAGTCCCAGCAGACGCACAATGTCCAGCCGGGTTGTCTCATCCGCGGTCGCGGTCAGCGCCACAAACGGCAGGGTTGGGAAACGCTGACGTAACTGGCCCAGCGCAGCGTACTCGGGGCGGAAATCATGCCCCCACTGCGAAATACAGTGCGCTTCATCAACCGCCAGCAGCACCGGATTCCAGTGCGCCAGATGCTCAAGGAAGTTATCCAGCATCAGGCGTTCGGGCGCAATATACAGTAAGCGAATCTGCCCGCTGCGACAGCCCGCCATCACCTCAAGCTGCTGTTCACGACTTTGAGTAGAATTCAGGCACGCCGCCGCCACGCCGTTGGCCAGCAGTTGATCGACCTGATCTTTCATCAGGGAAATCAGCGGGGAAACGACAACGGTGAGTCCGTTTAGCAATAACGCGGGAATTTGATAGCACAGGGATTTACCGCCGCCGGTCGGCATAACGACCAGGCAGTCGCGACCAGAGAGCACGGTATCAATGATTTCTTCCTGACCGGGGCGAAACTGTTGGTAGCCAAAGGTTTCCTGCAAAACCTGTTTAGCGCCCATTTCCAGATTCAACACTTCCGCCTGCGCCACATTAACCCCATTAGCCTGAAATAAAAACAGGCGCTATTTTCAGCGCCTGAGAGAGAAACTGCAATGATTAAAATACTCTCAATACCTGTCAGAAGATATCGTTGAGCATCACACCCACGCCAACACGGGTCTGATTGAAGTTGTAGTCGATCAGCGATTCGCCGTAACCACTGTAGACCTGAGTGTATAGACGCACATGCTTCGTGATGGGGTAACTGGCTCCCAGTTCTGCGCCACCGTAGCCGGTATTCCAGTTGTACTGGCCTTTCACGCTGATAACCGCGTCACCCAGGTGATAACCCATTTTCAGCTGATAGTAGCCCATATATTTGGTGATATCAGGGTTATCGTCAGTGCTACCAATCACGTACCACGGCTTAACTTCCACCAGCCAGTTACCATTTTCAGCCATCAGACGGGTATAAAGACGGTTCCAGCTACGTGAAGTGGGATCGGATCGGCCGTTGGAGTCATGGTTATAACCCATTTCGACATCACGAAGTGTCCAACCGGCAAAGCGATAGTCGGTGGCGAAACCGAGGAACAATTGCGGTTCGTAGTTGGTTTCGCGAAACGGTGAAGACTCTTCACTGTTCGAAAGCTGCCACCAGGACTTCTGGGTATAGGAACCGCCAAGTACCGAGTTTGGGCCTAATATCCCGCGCCAGAGCGGAAACGCCAGGCTTAGCTGAAACTTAACCTCATCTTTGCGCGCATTTTCGGACCAGCTATAACTGCTGATCGCCTCTTTGTTCATGTCGCTGGTATTGGTGTAAATAAGATAGTTGGTGTCATACGGATAAAGCGTGAAAGGGTTGTCATGTTCCTGCAGCATATTGGCGATAATACTGCCACGAACCGCCGGTGCATCATGAATCTCTTTCACTGTCGCTTCCTGCGCATACGCGGTCAACGGCAGCATAATTGCTGGTAGTAACCATCCCAGAATCGCCCGCATCGGTAATGTTCTCCTGAACCAAAATATTGATGAATTGTATAATTATCTGGCAAGTATTCTACATACTTAGCTAGTTCCTCGTTAGTTATCCCGTCCTAAAGTAGAAAACAACAAATAATAAGCATAATATCAACATTTCATTAACCATTGAGATGTAGGGATCGTATGTCTGCCGTACTTACTGCTGAGGAAGCGCTGAAGTTAGTGGGTGAAATGTTTGTCTATCATATGCCGTTTAACCGGGCGCTGGGACTGGAGCTCGAACGCTATGAGAAAGAATTTGCTCAATTAGCCTTTAATAACCAACCGATGATGGTCGGCAACTGGGCGCAAAGCATTCTGCATGGCGGCGTGATCGCCTCGGCGCTGGACGTCGCCGCGGGGCTGGTATGCGTTGGGAGTACGCTGACCCGCCATGAAACGATCAGCGAGGACGAACTGCGTCAGCGAATGTCACGCATGGGCACAATCGATTTGCGTGTTGATTATCTGCGCCCCGGAAGAGGGAGCCGCTTTACCGCCACCAGTAGCCTGCTGCGGGCGGGCAATAAAGTCGCTGTGGCGCGCGTGGAACTGCATAACGAAGAACAGCTTTATATTGCCAGCGCAACCGCCACTTATATGGTGGGGTAAGTGCCTAAAAAAAGGTAAACTGCTGTTACATTTCTGCAATGAGTTTTCCCGATGGATGCTAAACAAACGCGGCAGGGCGTGCTACTCGCTCTTGCTGCTTATTTTATTTGGGGTATCGCTCCCGCCTACTTCAAGCTGATTTACTATGTTCCGGCGGATGAGATCCTGACGCACCGCGTCATCTGGTCATTTTTCTTTATGGTGGTACTGATGAGCATCAGCCGCCAGTGGTCAGGTGTCAAAACGCTGCTACAAACGCCAAAGAAGATCTTCCTGCTGGCGCTCTCTGCAGTGCTCATCGGCGGAAACTGGCTGCTGTTCATTTGGGCGGTCAATAATCACCATATGCTGGAAGCCAGCCTCGGCTATTTTATTAACCCACTGGTGAATATTGTGCTGGGAATGCTATTCCTCGGTGAGCGCTTTCGTCGCATGCAGTGGCTGGCGGTACTGTTAGCCGCCTGCGGCGTGCTGGTACAGCTGTGGACCTTCGGATCGCTGCCAATAATCGCGCTGGGACTGGCGTTCAGCTTTGCGTTCTATGGGCTGGTGCGCAAGAAGATTGCCGTCGAAGCACAAACCGGCATGCTGATCGAAACCCTGTGGCTTTTACCTGTCGCCGCCATCTATCTGTTTGGCATTGCGGACAGCTCAACCAGCCATATGGGGCAAAACCCCATGTCGCTCAACCTGCTGTTGATTGCCGCGGGTGTCGTGACCACCATTCCGCTGTTGTGCTTTACCGGCGCGGCAACCCGCCTGCGTCTGTCAACGCTGGGATTCTTCCAGTATATCGGGCCTACGCTGATGTTCCTGCTGGCCGTCACCTTCTATGGTGAAGTTCCGGGAACGGATAAAATGGTCACGTTTGCGTTTATCTGGGTGGCGCTGGCGATTTTCGTGATGGATGCGATTTATACGCAACGACGGGTTCGTCGGAGCTAGGGGAGTGCCGGATGGCGCTTCGCTTATCCGGCCTACAAAAGCACATCGCCGTAGGCCGGATAAAGTACAGTGATTACAGCCAGTTCTTGCGCTTAAAGTACAGATACGGCGCCAGACCCGCGAGCATCATAAAGACAATCGCGCCCGGGTAACCGAAGCTCCAGTGCAATTCCGGCATAAACTCAAAGTTCATCCCGTAGCTGGAAGCCACCAGCGTCGGCGGCAGGAATACCACAGAAACCACCGAGAAGATCTTGATGATGCGGTTCTGCTCGATGTTGATAAAGCCCATCGCCGCCTGCATCAGGAAGTTAACCTTCTGGAACAGCGATTCATTATGCGGCAGCAGGGACTCGATATCGCGCAGGATCTCACGCGCCTGCTCCAGCTGACTGCCCGGCAAACGCGCTTTACGTACCAGGAAGTTCAACGCGCGCTGGGTATCCATCAGACACAGACGTACCTTCCAGCCGATATCTTCCAGTTCCGCCAATGTCGACAGCGCTTCGTCATACTCATCGCCCTGACGCCCTTCCATGATCACACGGCTGAGTTTTTCCAGGTCGCTGTAGATGTTTTCGATCTCATCCGCCAGCTGTTCAATTTTGGTTTCGAACAGGTCGAGCAACAGCTCGTAGGCGTTGCCATCCACCATCGCCTGGTTACGCGCACGCATGCGGTACAGGCGGAAGGCCGGCAGTTCGCGCTCGCGCAGAGTAAACAGGCGGCCTTCGCGAATGGTAAATGCGACGGTTGAGTTACCTGCGTGATCGTCGGCGTCTTCGTAAAAGAAGAAGGAGTGGATGTGCAGACCGTCTTCGTCTTCAAAAAAACGTGCGGATGCTTCGATGTCTTCCAGTTCAGGGCGCGTAGCCAGATTCTGGCCCAAGTCCTTTTGCACACGGTTTCGTTCTTCGTCATCCGGCTCGACTAAATCGACCCAGACCGAACTGGCCAGGTGCTCGATCTCGTCTGCCTCAAGGCGAGTTAAACGATTGTTTTCCAGTTGAAATGCGCTCAGCATGACCGGGACTCCCAATGCAAAAAATTATCGGACAGTTCGGAGGGCACACAGAAACAAATTGGGTTTCAGACCATTAAACAGCCTGACTCAGCGCGACGGGAAAAAACAGAAGGTCGCTGACAACCGCGAAGGCTATCAGCAAAAAGGGATAGCCTTAGGAGTTGATCCTGGATGACAGGATAATGAGCCAGTATCTACTGGGTGTGTCCAAGGCGAATGTCCTCTTAGCGTAATCGTGCGCGCATGTTACGCCAGCAAAATTTTGACGTCAACACGCAACGGATGGCGAAAAAGTAATAATTTCCCCTTATACAGAAAGGTTAGCAGAGGGGAATTATTTATCTATGATTTCAGAATATTAACCGACAGATAGCCGGATGGCGGCTTCGCCTTATCCGGCCTACAAATCAAAATATTACGTTCCGCGTAGGCCTGATAAGCGCAGCGACATCAGGCGATCATACCGTTTCCAGTCTGGCGTAGGCAGCAACCAGCCATTTGATCCCCTGCCCCTGGAACGCGACCTGTAAACGACTGTGTTCGCCGCTTCCTTCCAGATTAACGATGGTGCCCTCGCCAAACTTAGCGTGGCGCACGCGCTGGCCGAGCTTGTAGCCGGTATCATTTTCCGCCATTGGCGTGCCCATCCGCTGATGACTCACCGGGCGGCTAACCGTGGCACGCAGGCGAACCTCTTCAACGCACGCTTCCGGCAGTTCGCCGATAAAGCGCGACGGACGATGGTAAACCTCTTTGCCGTACAGACGACGCGTCTCGGCATAGGTCAGCGTCAGCTTCTGCATCGCGCGGGTTACACCGACGTAAGCCAGGCGGCGCTCTTCTTCGAGGCGACCACCTTCGTCCAGCGACATCTGGCTGGGGAACATGCCTTCTTCCATTCCCACGATAAACACCTGCGGGAACTCCAGACCTTTCGCCGAGTGCAGCGTCATCAGCTGTACCGCGTCCTGCCAGGTATCCGCCTGCCCTTCGCCCGCTTCCAGCGCGGCGTGAGACAGGAACGCCTGCAGCGGCATTAAGTCTTCGTCTTCTTCGTTGTAGCTGAACTGGCGCGTTGCCGTCACCAGTTCGTCTAAGTTTTCGATACGCGTCTGGCCTTTCTCGCCCTTCTCCTGCTCGTACATCATGCGCAGGCCGGAGTCTTTAATCACCCGGTCAGTCTGCACGTGCAGCGGCATATCGGCGGTCTCCTGCGCCAGTGCGTCAATCAGCTCCATAAAGCGCTGTAAGGCGCTGGCGGCGCGACCCGCGAGGGCTTTTTCCTGCAACAGCTCACGACAGGCCTGCCACAATGTTAGCTGGCGGTCACGGGAGGTCTGACGCACCACATCTAAAGTACGATCGCCAATCCCGCGGGTTGGCGTATTCACCACGCGCTCAAACGCGGCGTCGTCATTGCGGTTGGCGATCAGGCGCAGGTAAGAGAGCGCATCTTTGATTTCCTGGCGTTCGAAGAAGCGCATCCCGCCATAGATCCGATACGGCATACTGGCCTGTAACAACGCCTCTTCCAGTACGCGCGACTGGGCGTTACTGCGATAAAGAATGGCGCACTGTTCCAGCGCTCCGCCGTTGTCCTGCCAGGTCTTGATGCGATTGACCACAAAGCGCGCTTCATCAAGCTCGTTGAACGCGCAGTACAGCGAGATCGGTTCGCCGTCGACGCCGTCGGTCCACAGTTTTTTACCCAGACGCCCGTTGTTGTTTTCAATCAGGGCGTTGGCCGCGCTGAGGATATTGTTGGTCGAGCGGTAGTTCTGCTCCAGGCGAATAGTTTCTGCGCCGGGGAAATCCGTGAGGAAGCGCTGGATGTTCTCCACCTGCGCTCCGCGCCAGCCATAGATTGACTGATCGTCATCGCCGACGATCATTACCTTGCCGGTATCGCCCGCCAGCAGGCGGATCCACGCATACTGAATGTTGTTGGTATCCTGAAATTCGTCCACCAGGATATTGGTAAAGCGTTCGCGGTAGTGCTGCAGGATATGCGGCTTGTTGAGCCACAGCTCGTGAGCGCGCAGCAGCAGCTCGGCGAAATCCACCAGCCCCGCGCGGTCACATGCTTCCTGGTAAGCCTGATACACTTTCTGCCAGGTTTGCTCAACCGGGTTGCCGTAGCTTTGCAGGTGGTGCGGACGCAGCCCTTCGTCTTTCTGGCTGTTGATGAACCACATCGCCTGACGCGGCGGCCACTGCTTCTCATCAAGGTTCATCGCCTTGATCAGACGCTTGAGCAAACGCAGTTGGTCTTCGCTGTCGAGGATCTGAAAATCCTGCGGCAGGTTTGCATCCATATGATGCGCGCGCAGCAGACGGTGGGCCAGACCGTGGAATGTACCGACCCACATACCGCCCTGGCTGGTTCCCATGATCTGGCCGATACGGTGGCGCATTTCCGCCGCCGCTTTGTTGGTAAAGGTCACCGCCATAATGGAGTACGGCGAGTTGTTCTCAACCGTCAGTAACCAGGCGATACGGTGCACCAGCACGCGCGTTTTACCACTCCCCGCGCCTGCCAGAACCAGCATGTTGCTGCGTGGCGCGGCCACCGCTTCACGCTGTTTATCATTAAGGCTGTCGAGCAGGTAAGAAACGTCCATTGGCACCGCCGCGTAAAAGTAGGTAAGGCGGATAAGCGTAGCGCCATCCGCCAAAAAGCTGGGTATATATACAGAGTTCTGCTGGTGATTATATCAGCGAGGTCAGAGATGCCAACTGTGAAATTTCGATATGCGGAAGCAAACGACTGTCTGCGGTTTGCATCAGGTCGGCATTTTCCGGTTTGATCCAGCAGGCCTGCATACCACAACGGATGGCGCCCGCGACGTCCGTCGTCAGGTCATCACCCACGTGCAGAATCTCACCCACAGGCATTTTCAGTTTTTCCGCCGCCAACGTGTACATGTCGCTAAAGGGCTTTGATCGCCCGTCGGGACCGGCGCGCAGCACAAACTCAAAGTAATCACCCAGGCCAAACAGTTCCGGCTGCGCGTTACCGTTGGTGATCGCCACCAGCGGCCATTTGCGGGCCAGCGCCTTCAGCGTGTCATGCGTCGTCTGCGGGACTTCAATGCGGCTACGCCATTTGGCAAAATTCATCATTGCCGCATTCGCCCCCATTCTGGCTTCTGCCGCTGACAACCCCGCCTCCAGCATAGCGCGCTCTACGGCACGGTGACGCCATTGGGTAACATCGTGGTAGATTTCCGGCTCGGCGTCGCGAACGGCCTGACGTAAGCGCTGTAGGTCGCTATTTTGCAGCGAATTCAACGCCGGATGGTAATTCTGTACAAACGCGAGCGCTTCCTGCTCGGTGCGAGTGATAACGGGACGGTTATCGTAAAGGGTATCATCAAGGTCAAAGGTGAGCGCAGAAATGCGCCCCAAAGGCCGGTAAAAACGCATTATTTCCCCCGTTTGGCGCGCGGATGCGCCGCATCGTACACTGAAGCCAGGTGTTGAAAATCAAGATGGGTATAGATTTGAGTCGTGGAGAGATTGGCATGACCCAATAACTCCTGCACTCCGCGCAGATCGCCGCTCGACTCCAGCATATGCGTCGCAAAGGAGTGACGCAATTTGTGGGGATGTACGTGGCTGTTCAGCCCCTGCTTGATACCCCATTCAGCAAAGCGTTTCTGCACGTTACGCGCCGAGATACGTTTACCCAGTTTGGACAGAAATAGCGCATCGTCATCGCTGCCAAATAGCCCGCGTAGATCCAGCCAGTGCTCAATCCACGCCACCGCGTTGCGGCCAATCGGCAGGCGACGCTCTTTACTGCCCTTACCCATCACCCACACTTCGCCGGTGTCGAGGTCGAGATGTTTAATATCCAGCCCAACCAACTCAGATAAACGCAGACCCGCGCCGTACATCACTTCCAGCATTGCTCTATCGCGCACGGCAAGGGGATCGTTGAGATCGATATCCAGCAGACGATTAACATCGTCGACATCGATATTTTTAGGGAGATGACGCGGTGCTTTCGGCGCGGAAACGCTTTTTGCCGGATTGGCTTTCAGCTCGCCCTGATTAACCAGCCAGTCGAAGAAACTGCGTAACGCAGAGAGACGCAGCGCCAGACTCGCCGGCCCCAGTCCCTTACGACGGCTGCGAACAGCAAAACTGCGTACCATCGCAGCATCACATTGTTGCCAGCTTTGCAGACCGGTCTCTCCGGCTAACGCAATGATGGCATCAAGCTGACGCTGATAATTAAGCAATGTGACCGGGCTAAGCTGACGCTCAACGCCCAGATAGCGCAAAAAGCGCGCCACATCCTGAGAAAGGGGTGAATCGGTCATACGCGTTCAATCCAGCGCTCCAGCAGCTCCGGCAACATCAGCGAGATTTCCTGCAGCAATTGCGTGCCTTGCCCCTGCTGGTAATGATTAACGTCACGGCTGCTAAACAGCATCACGCCCAGAGAGCCATCTTGCCCGAGCATCGACATCGCCACCGAGCCTATGGCTTTCGCCTCCGGCATCATGACCAGCAATTCCGGACCATTAAGCGGCCCAAGATAGTGCTGCGACTGACCCAGACGCTGGATACGCAGCGGTTCAAAAGCCTGACGGCTTAATGCCAGATGGGTGAATTTTGATGGCGCGCCAAGTCGCCAGCGATCCGGGAACAGACGAACCGTCGCTCCGGCCAGCCCTAACTCACGCGCCCAGCGATGAAATCGCATCAGCATGTCGTCAAGACTGCTGGCCGACACCAGCCGCCCTTGCAGATTTAACAGACGATAGAACAGGCTTTCATTGGCGTTGGCTTGTTCCATCAACAACGCCATGTTCTCTTCCAGCACGTTAATATGATTACGTGCCCGCGCCATATGCCATTCCACTAAAGAGACCGTGCCCCGCACTGGGTGCGGAACTCGCATCGCTTCAACGGCCTGGGCATTACGGATAAAAAACTCAGGATTACGTTGCAAGTAATCGACGACCGCCCGGTCGTCCAGCTCCATGAGCGTTTCCTGTAGTTCTTCCCCTGGTTGCTTCATAAGTGAATAAATCCGTCGTAGACATGTGCCGCCGGGCCAGTCATATACAGCGGATGACCCGGACCTTTCCAGGCGATATCAAGTCGACCGCCCGGTAATTCCACCCTCACTTCTTCTGCCAGCAGACCCTGCTGGATACCGACCGCAACGGCAGCGCACGCACCGCTGCCGCAGGCCTGCGTTTCACCCGCGCCGCGCTCATAGACGCGCAGTCGGATATGCTCGCGTTTTACCACCTGCATAAATCCGATATTGGCGCGTTCAGGAAAGCGTTCGTGGCTTTCCAGAACCGGTCCCAGTGTTTCTACCGTGGCCGTATCAACATCATCAACCTGAATCACGCAGTGCGGGTTCCCCATTGAAACCACGCCGCACAATACTGTCTGTTCAGCCGCGCGCATAATATAGGTCTTCTCTGCTTTGTTAGCGCGAAAAGGAACCTGCGAGGGTTCAAAATTGGGTTCGCCCATATTCACCCGCACCAGCTCGTCGTCGGTTACGGTTAATACCATACGACCATTCGCGGTACTGACGCGAATATCACGTTTATTGGTCAGCCCTTTCAGGCGAACAAAACGGGCAAAACAGCGGGCGCCATTGCCACACTGTGACACTTCACTGCCGTCGGCATTAAAAATACGGTAGTGGAAATCCAGCTCCGGATCATACGGAGGCTCAACCACCAGCAGTTGATCAAATCCAACGCCGAGATGTCTGTCGGCCAGGCGGCGGATCAGCTCTGGTGAGAAAAAGACATTCTGCGTTACCGCGTCGACGACCATAAAATCGTTGCCAAGGCCATGCATTTTAGAGAATTGCATCATTCACTCCGTTCACGCGGGTACAGAAATGTAAAATCTATTTCTGCCGTTAGTAATTCACCTGAGAAGGCCCATCACTAATCCCACGATCGTTTTTCTCAGGCGTGGTGGATTGCGATTGCGGCTGAACGCTCTTGGTCGGAGGCGGCGCGGTTTTATCAGCTGGCGGGAAATAGAGCGGGCCTTTTAACCCACAGCCCGTCAGGCTGAACAGAGTAAAAATGACAGCGAGTGGCTTTAACACGTTTTTCATTATGGATTGCCTGTAAAGTTCATGCTTTCTGTTTTCTATCATCGCAGGAGAAGGCGTAAAAGCAAGAGTTTGGCTAAAAACTGCATCGCGATTTATTCCACGTTATACTGCGAGCATCACGAAAAATAGGATAAGAAAATGAACGACAGTGAATTTCATCGCCTTGCTGACACCCTGTGGATGACCATTGAAGAACGTCTGGATGACTGGGATGGCGACAGCGATATCGATTGTGAGATCAACGGCGGCGTGCTGACCATCAGCTTCGAAAACGGCAGCAAAATTATCATTAACCGTCAGGAGCCGCTGCATCAGGTGTGGCTGGCGACCAAACAGGGCGGCTACCACTTTGACCTGAAAGGCGACGAGTGGATCTGCGACCGAAGCGGCGAAACGTTCTGGGATCTGTTGGAACAGGCGGCAACACAGCAGGCGGGTGAAGAGGTGAGCTTCCGTTGATTTATTTGCCGGATGCGCTTTGCTTATCCGGCCTACTGTAGGCCCGGTAAACATAGCGCCACCGGGCAAGTTAACTCACGAGAAATACTGCTGTAACAGCGGCGTGTCGTTGTCCTGACTGGCTGGCGGAACGGCGCTAATCGGTTGGGTACGGAACGGAATCACCTGCGCGCGCCCGTCGGTTTTCACAATCTGATAGAACTGCGGCAGGTTAAAGTTGATGAAGCTGGAGCCGTAGGTAAAGCGATCGTGCGACGATGAGTAGAAGCGGCTTACGTCGCGTACCAACTCCTCTTTGCTACCTTCGCAGTGGTGATACACCTCGGCCCGATTGCTTTCGTCCAGAATGTAGATATTAAAGCCCTGCTCATCACCCGTTTCTTCAAAAAAGAACTGAATAATCCCTTCACTGGCAAAACCGTCGACCACCGACGGCAGTTTCACATGGTTGGTCTCAACCTGGACGGAAAGGCCGTGCAGTTTGTTATGTGAAATCGCACCATAGAATTCAATTGCGTTTTCCAGCTTCTGTACCGAAACGTTCAGGCGCTCGAAGAACAATCCCCACGTCTGGCCGGAAACACGCAGCGCTTTGAAACGTCCGGTTTCCTGACGGGTACTGGAGAGGCGTAGCTCGATGCACTCAGACACCAGTTGCTGCACGCGGGTGCGAATTAAACCGCGCAGATGCTGGCTATAGCAGAAGACCTCGACGCTATCCGGCGGCGCGGCATCCTGGTGCATTTTGCCCAGAATCGTTTTTAACGCTTCAATCATCGCCTGCTCGCCGTTGAAGTGCAGCGTACGCACTTCATTCCACGAGTTGCGGTACAGCAGGTCGACGCTTCCTACCAGGCAATTTTGCTCTTCGCCAAAGCTGAAGACATCCAGCTTACGGAAATCAAAATGTACCACCTGATTACGGAATGCGGCCGTTGGGTCATATTCGAGGTTAACGATAATCGCCAGATGGCGAATTTCGCATGGGCTATAGAGCGCTTTCGGCGTTGGTGCAGACAGTCGCAGCGGGAAGTGGTGCGACACGTCGGCGACCATTTCCTGTAGCTTCGGCAAATCAACAATGCCGTTGCCCTTAATAAACAAATGCGTACGCGAGGTCAGCAGGCCGTTGAACCAGGCCCACGCCACCAGCTTGTTGAGATAGCGGTTATATTCCAGCGGCTGATGGCTGATGATCGAGTCCATGTTAGGCGCGCGGTTGTAGAGATACCAACCGGAACGGTTGGCACGGCCCGGCGGCACATGGATGAAGGTCAGATTCGGTTCCGAGAGATCCGGAGATATCTGTGGGTTCACCAGCGTGACTTTACCCGGCAACGCTTCAAACGCGGCATACAGCTTACGGGTCAGCACGCCGATATCCTGCGGGCTGGCGCTGACGCTGAGGTTATTGCGCCGCGCAAAGCGGATCAGGTTACGATAGCTCTGCATCATCGCATCGAGCAGTTCGTTATGCGCTTCGCGTACCTGGTCAATCTTCCAGTTAGCGCGGTTATCCAGCATGGTCAGACGGGCGTCATCCCAGCCCCACTCTTTCACTAACTGACTTAATACTTCACGACGCCAGCCCACGCAGGCGCGCTCACGGCTCAGTTTCTCACACACTTTTAAGTAGAAACATCGACGCACTAAATCCAGGCGAGTCGGATCTTCGATCGCCGTGAGGTACTCGGTAACGCGCTCCAGCATCATACAGTAAGGATCGAGACCAAAAGAGACGATCTCGCCGTCATGCAGGCGCTGTTTAATATCTTTCGCCAACAGGCGTGGATTTGGGTATTCCCAGGAATAGGCTTCCAGCAGCAGCGTTTTCAGCACCGCTTTGTACGGGGAGTCGATACTCTTGTACAACTGCCAGAGGCTGGCGCCAAAGTACTCTTCGGCGGAAAGCGAACTGAGCCCGCCGAGATCCAGCCATTCGTTTGGCGTTAGCACCCCCTGTGCGTAGAGCGTCATGACGTAATCGTCGTAATGCTCTTCTTCGTCGCCCGGCACCATATTCCACAGAATACGTTTACCCGCGAGGCGCACAGCGGTGCGATAGAATTCATCAAGCAACAGGATATGCTGCGTCGAGCCACAGTCTTCACCACCCAGACTGCCGCTTTCATTGTGACGGAAACGGTTTTCATCAATCAGGAAGAAACTGACTTCCACGCCCAGCGAGGCGGCCCAGCTTTCCAGCAGACTACATTTTCGCTGCAGCAGCTGGCGCTCTTCGCTATCCAGCCAGGATTGATGGCAGACCCAGATATCAAGGTCAGAGGAACAGCTTTGCCCTACCGAAGAGGTGCTGCCCATTGAGTAAACGCCGGTGATCGGCAGTTCGCCCTTGGGAGGATCCTGCGGCGACATACCGCGGTACAGTTCCAGTTCGTTCAGGTAGCGGCGTTGGGTTTCATCAGGCGTGTAAAAGCATATGCCTTTGGGAACGTTACCATCGAGGTAACCCGGCATCAGCGGATGGTGGTAGTGCAATAATGTCGGCAGCAGACTGTATACCTGCTGGAAGGCAGGTCCCATGGCAGCAAGCGCGCGATCCACACGCAGTTGATTTATGGCATCCAGTCTCTGTTTCAGAGTCTCAATATAGAGGTACAAGACGTATCGCCTGATGTTGCTATCCGTCATGTTGTCGATTGCCGCGGCGCAAGCGCTCACAATAATCGTCATCAATTCGGATAAACCGTATGTCAAAAATAACCGTTACCTGTTTTTCGCCCATATTTTTTTATGCTGTTCAGCCGAAAAAATGGTCTAAAACGTGATCAATTTAACACCTTGCTCATTGACCGTAAAGAAAGATGCGCTACATACAAGTGTAGCACCGTTCGTTACGTGTAAATTCCTTCATACGGTCGGGAGGTTTCTCGTCATTATTCACTGCCAGTGATGATGCAGCGCCTTTTCCTCTCACTTACGTTTGAGCGTAACGCTGACATCCCTTTGATAAGGATGTTAGGATGGTCAATGATTGATAATGACGGTAACAAGCATGTTAGACAATGTTTTGAGAATTGCCACACGCCAAAGCCCCCTTGCGCTCTGGCAGGCACATTATGTCAAAGACGCCTTAATGGCAAACCACCCCGGTCTGATCGTGGAACTGGTTCCTATGGTAACCCGTGGCGATGTGATCCTTGATACCCCGCTGGCGAAGGTCGGGGGGAAAGGGTTGTTTGTTAAAGAGTTGGAAGTCGCGCTGCTGGAAAAACGCGCCGATATCGCTGTGCATTCCATGAAGGATGTGCCGGTTGAATTCCCTGATGGTCTTGGGCTGGTCACCATTTGTGAGCGAGAGGATCCGCGTGATGCTTTCGTATCAAATAAGTACAACTCGCTGGATGAACTCCCCGCAGGCAGCATCGTCGGGACATCCAGTTTGCGCCGCCAGTGCCAGTTGGCGAAGCGTCGCCCGGATCTCGTCATCCGTTCGCTGCGCGGCAACGTAGGCACGCGCCTCAGCAAACTGGATAACGGCGATTATGACGCCATTATTCTGGCTGTCGCCGGATTAAAACGTTTAGGTCTTGAGTCGCGAGTCCGCACCGCTCTGCCGCCGGAAATCTCCCTGCCCGCTGTCGGGCAAGGCGCAGTAGGCATAGAATGTCGACTGGATGATATGCGCACTCAGGCACTGTTAGCGCCGCTCAACCATGAAGAGACCGCGCTACGCGTCAAAGCAGAACGCGCCATGAACACCCGCCTGGAAGGGGGATGTCAGGTACCTATTGGTAGCTATGCCGAAATCATCGACGGTGAGATTTGGCTACGTGCGCTGGTCGGCGCGCCTGACGGTTCACAGATGGTATGCGGAGAACGTCGCGGCGCCACACAGGATGCCGAACAGATGGGCATCTCTCTGGCAGAAGAACTGCTGGAGAACGGTGCGCGCGCCATTCTGGCGGAAGTTTATAACGGAGAAGCCCCCGCATGAGTATTCTGGTCACCCGCCCGTCTCCCGCAGGGGAAGAGTTAGTGAGCCGACTGCGCACACTGGGGCAGGTGGCCTGGAGTTTTCCGCTCATCGAGTTTTCACCAGGTCGGGAACTGGCAACGGTTGCTTCCCGACTGTCGGCGCTGACGGAGAACGATCTGGTCTTCGCCCTCTCGCAGCACGCCGTTACCTTTGCAGATGCCGAACTTCGCCAGCAAGAGAAAAGCTGGCCATCCCTTCCACGTTATTTTGCCATTGGCCGTACAACGGCGCTGACGCTGCATACTGTTAGCGGCTTCAATATTCACTACCCTCTGGATCGGGAAATTAGCGAAGTCTTGCTACAATTACCTGAATTACAAAATATTGCAGGAAAACGCGCGCTTATATTACGCGGCAACGGTGGCCGGGAGCTGATAGGTGAAACCCTAACGGCACGCGGAGCCGATGTCGATTTTTGTGAATGTTATCAACGCAGTGCAAAACATTACGATGGTGCGGAAGAAGCGATGCGCTGGCAATCCCGTGGCGTAACCACGGTGGTTGTCACCAGCGGAGAGATGCTACAACAGCTCTGGTCGCTCATTCCGCAGTGGTATCGTGAGCACTGGTTACTACGCTGTCGGCTGTTGGTCGTCAGTGAGCGTCTGGCGCACCTCGCCCGGGAACTGGGCTGGCAAGATATTAAGGTCGCTGATAACGCCGACAACGATGCGCTACTACGCGCATTACAATAACTCTCATAATGGGATGCCATAATGACGGAACAAGAAAAATCCTCCGCCGTGGTTGAAGAGACCAGGGAGGCCGTGGAAACCACGTCACAGCCAGTTAATACTGAAAAAAAGAGTAAGAACAGCACGGCGCTGATTCTGAGCGCTGTGGCGATTGCTATTGCTCTGGCAGCAGGCGTTGGCCTATACGGCTGGGGGAAACAACAGGCAACAACACAAACGGCAACCAGCGATGCGCTGGCGAACCAGCTGACGGCGCTGCAAAAAGCCCAGGAAAGCCAAAAAGCCGAGTTGGAAGGCATTATTAAACAGCAGGCAACGCAGCTGGATGAAGCCACTCGCCAACAGGCGGCGCTGGTCAAACAGCTTGATGAGGTCCAGCAAAAAGTCGCCACCATCTCCGGCAGCGATGCTGGCACATGGCTTCTGGCGCAGGCTGATTTTCTGGTGAAACTGGCCGGTCGTAAATTATGGAGCGATCAGGACGTCACCACCGCCGCGGCGCTGCTGAAAAGCGCCGACGCCAGTCTGGCAGATATGAACGACCCGAGCTTAATTACCGCGCGACGTGCGATTACTGACGACATCGCGAGCTTATCCGCGGTGACTCAGGTCGACTATGACGGCATTATCCTGAAAGTGAATCAGCTCTCTAATCAGATTGATAACCTGCGTCTGGCCGACAACGACACCGACGATTCTCCAATGGACTCAGACAGCAGCGAGCTTTCCAGCTCAATTAGCGAATGGCGCGTCAATCTGCAAAAAAGCTGGCAGAACTTTATGGACAGCTTTATCACTATTCGCCGTCGTGATGAAACCGCCGTCCCGCTGCTGGCGCCGAACCAGGACGTTTACTTACGTGAAAATATCCGTTCCCGCCTGTTAGTGGCTGCCCAGGCCGTGCCGCGTCATCAGGAAGAGACATACCGCCAGGCGCTGGAAAATGTCTCCACATGGGTGCGTGCTTACTACGACACCGACGATGCAGCGACCAAAGCGTTCCTTGAAGAAGTAGACCAACTGAGCCAGCAAAGCATCAGTATGGATGTTCCAGAAACGCTGCAGAGCCAGGCTATTCTCGACAAGTTAATGCAGACCCGCGTACGTAATTTACTGGCGCAGCCTGCCACAGCACCGGTAGCAGCAGCGCCAGCGCCTTCGACAGACGCTCCGGCAACCGCGCCGCAAGGAGAATAATGATGCTAAAAGTATTGTTGCTCTTTGTGCTGTTGATCGCCGGGATCGTCGTCGGTCCTATGATAGCCGGTCATCAGGGTTACGTGCTGATCCAGACGGATAACTACAATATCGAAACCAGCGTGACGGGCCTGGTGATCATCCTGATCGTCGCCATGGTCGTCCTGTTTGCGATTGAATGGCTGTTGCGCCGAATTTTCCGCACCGGCGCACATACCCGTGGGTGGTTTGTGGGTCGTAAGCGTCGTCGCGCCCGTAAGCAGACCGAACAGGCGCTGCTCAAACTGGCAGAAGGTGACTATCAGCAGGTTGAGAAGCTGATGTCGAAAAATGCCGATCATGCAGAACAGCCGGTAGTGAATTACCTGCTGGCGGCAGAAGCGGCTCAGCAGCGCGGTGACGAAGCGCGCGCCAACCAACACCTTGAGCGTGCTGCCGAACTGGCCGGAAATGATACGATCCCGGTAGAAATCGCTCGCGTTCGCCTGCAACTGGCGCGCAATGAAAATCACGCCGCACGCCACAGCGTAGACAAACTGCTGGAAGTGACGCCACGTCATCCGGAAGTACTGCGTCTGGCTGAGCAGGCTTACATTCGCACCGGCGCATGGAGCTCCTTGCTGGATATCATCCCATCCATGGCAAAAGCGCATGTGGGTGATGACGAGCACCGCGCCATGCTGGAACAACAGGCATGGGTTGGTTTGATGGATCAGGTCCGCGCCGATCAGGGCAGCGAGGGGCTGCGTGCATGGTGGAAAAACCAGAGCCGTAAAACCCGTCATCAGGTTGCTTTGCAGGTAGCGATGGCTGAACATCTGATTGAGTGTGACGATCACGATACGGCGCAGCAGGTCATCATTGATGGTTTGAAACGTCAGTACGATGACCGCCTGGTGCTGCCGATCCCGCGTCTGAAAACCAATAACCCGGAACAGATAGAAAAAGTGCTGCGCCAGCAGATTAAAGCCGTGGGCGATCGCCCGTTGCTGTGGAGTACGCTGGGTCAGTCGTTAATGAAGCATGGGGAATGGCAGGAAGCTACGCTCGCCTTCCGTGCCGCTCTCAAACAGCGCCCGGATGCCTATGACTACGCCTGGCTTGCTGACGCGCTGGACAGACTGCACCAGCCGGAAGAAGCCGCCACCATGCGCCGTGATGGCCTGATGTTGACGCTGCAGAACAACAATCCCCCGCAGTAACTCCTGAATGCCCGGTGGCGCTTTCGCTTACCGGGCCTACATATTTTTCAATCGTATAAACAAAATCCTTCGAGAAGTCGCTCGAAGGATTTTGTTGATGCATAAAAAAACGCCCGCTCGGTAAGGAGCAGGCGTTAAACAGGTCTGTATGACAACATAAATAGGTGCTTCACTCAACGTTATGTCCATGGTGTTTGATGAGGCTTGAGCGACATCTGTCTGTGGACGATAAGCACCGTAAACGGCTCTGCATCATTCCTGAGTTTATGAGGCCAGATGGCGAACATAAGAGATGGAATGAGCATCTACCCGCATATTATTGCACAACGCATGCCACGATTGCACTGCAAAAACCAGGTATTCGGACTTTTTAAGACTTCAGGAAATTCGCAGGTGCGAAGGCTAAGAAGGGAAAATCTGAAAACAAAAAACCCCGCCGAAGCGGGGTTCAAAATTGGTCGGCGAGAGAGGATTCGAACCTCCGACCCACTGGTCCCAAACCAGTTGCGCTACCAAGCTGCGCTACTCGCCGTTTTACTGCTTTTTGAATTTTTAGTTCAATTCTTTAAGTCGTGGTGCGAGGGGGGGGACTCGAACCCCCACATCCTAAGGACACTAACACCTGAAGCTAGCGCGTCTACCAATTCCGCCACCTTCGCATTTCACAACTTTAAATTAATGGGGTGGCTAATGGGATTCGAACCCACGACAACTGGAATCACAATCCAGGGCTCTACCAACTGAGCTATAGCCACCACTGCAAATCTTTTACGCGGTATTAAAACCACCGCAGCTCTGGCACCCTACTAAATGGTGCGCCCGACAGGATTCGAACCTGAGACCTCTGCCTCCGGAGGGCAGCGCTCTATCCAGCTGAGCTACGGGCGCTTAGCGCCGTTGCGGGGCTGGATATTACGGAGGTCTCGGTCTTCTGTCTAGTGCTTTTTTAAAATAAATTATCGTTTGGTCATGGTTTGTGCGTTTTGTCGCTTATTCCCGCAATTTATGGGCTGTGCCATGACGATTCAGACCAAAAACCTTATAAATGAGCGTCACGGCCAGTAAGAAACCCATGCCAACAAAAAGCGACATTCGGGTATCTTCATTAAAGTACATGCCAATTAATACGCAAATCAGGAACGCCATCGTCAAATAATTCGCCCACGGGAACAGAATGGAGCGGAATGGATGACTGGCAATCGCCGCTTTATGCGCCTGACGGAAACGCAACTGGCTTATCAGGATCACAAACCACGGCACCATCCCCGGCAACACGCTGGCACTATAGACATAAACAAACACGCGCTGCGGGTTAGGAATGATGTAGTTCAGGCATGAGCCAATCAGCAGGATCGCGATAGAAATAGCCACTCCGGCAACCGGCACGCCATGGCGTGATACTTTTCCAACAACGGCAGGAAGCTGGCGATTCTTTGCCAGCGCGTAGAGCATACGCCCACAGCTATACATGCCGCTGTTACATCCAGACAGCGCCGCCGTCAGCACCACAAAGTTAATAATCCCTGCCGCAGCAGTAATACCAATCTTGGCAAAGGTGAGCACAAACGGGCTACCGTTGCTGCCAATCTCATTCCACGGGAAAATAGTGACGATGACAAAAATCGCACCAACGTAGAAAATCAGAATGCGCCACAACACTTTACCCACCGCGCTACGCAGCGTGACCTGTGGATTCTTCGCTTCCCCTGCAGTGATGCCGATCAGCTCCACGCCCTGGTAAGACGCCACAACAATACACAATGCCGTCAGGAAGCCCTTCCAGCCCCCAGCAAAGAAGCCACCGTGCTCGGTCAGGTTGCCAAAACCAATCGCCTGGCCGCCATTGCCGAAGCCGAAGAAAATCACCCCAACCCCAATGACGATCATCACAATGATGGTGGTCACTTTGATCATGGCAAACCAGAACTCAATTTCACCATACAGGCGAACCGCTGCGAGGTTTGCCAGCGCAACCAGTCCGACTGCGATCAGTGCGGGTATCCATTGTGCCATTTCCGGGAACCAGAACTGTACGTACACCCCGATGGCGGTAATCTCTGAGATCCCCACCGCCATCCACATAAACCAGTATGACCAGGCGGTAAGATAGCCAAAGAAGGGGCTCATATAACGGTGGGCGTAAACAGCGAATGAACCGGCAACCGGCTCGAGGAATAACATCTCCCCCATAGAACGCATGATGAAAAAGACGAACAGCCCGGCGACGATATACGCCAGCAGAACCGAAGGTCCCGCCCATTTAAGGGTACTGGCGGCCCCCATAAATAGCCCAACGCCAATAGTGCCCCCAAGGGCAATTAATTCGATGTGACGAGCCTCCAGCCCACGCTGTAGCTCAGGTTTGTTCTCGGCCATAAATCCTCTTGTTGTGTTTGCATGCTGTCCGGTATTACCGGTTCTCGTTATGGGTACATCTTGTTATGCCATAACAGGCCATACGGCACCGACCGCTTTAACGGTTGGCGCCAAACACACCATGGCACTGCAATGATTGTTGCGAATGGTTTCCTAAAATCGCTTAAATGGCAATTAAAGCATTCAAAAAATAAATAGATTGTGCGAGAAAGCAGCGATAATGTTGTGAATAAGTAGCGTAATTAGCAGATCACGCTACTTACCAGAGGAGAAAGGGCGTCAGAGGTTGCCGGTATAGTGCCAACGGAGATAGCGTAATAAGCGAAGTTGTCGAGTAATACGGCTCGGCTGCGACAATAAGCGATACAGCCACTCCAGCCCCAGATTTTGCCAGATTTTAGGTGCGCGCTTAACGTGACCGGTAAAGACGTCGTAGGTACCTCCCACGCCCATATACAGCGCGTCAGGGTGAGTCTTGCGGCAATCACGCATAAAGATCTCTTGTTTTGGCGAACCCATCGCCACCGTCACAATTTGCGCACCGCTGGCGTGAATACGCTCAAACAACGCCTGACGCTGCTCTGGGGCAAAATAACCGTCCTGACTACCCACAATGTTCACGCGCCACTGCGCACGTAGTTTTGCTTCTGTTTGCGCCAGAACTTCAGGCTTGCCACCAACCAGGAAAACAGGCGTTCCGTTTTGCCCGGCTCGCGCCATCAGCGCTTCCCAAAGGTCAGCTCCGGCCACGCGTGAAACCTGTGCCTGCGGGAATTTTTTGCGCACCGAACGCACCACGCTAATTCCATCCGCATATTTGAACTCCGCGGCGTTGATCAGCTCCCTCACTTCAGGGTTATCTTCTGCTGTCAGCATCTTCTCAGCGTTGATAGCCACCAGCGTTCCTGACCTGAGGTGTCCTTCGGCAAACAGGTAATTCAGCGCATGTTGCATATCGCGCCAGCCAATCAGTTGTAATCCGCGCAACGAATACAGCGGCGCAGTTGTGTTATCTGTCATTACGATCCTTCAATCTGTGTACGGGGCAGCGATTTGATTCGTTTATGGATGAGTCCCGCGCTATCGAATAGCCAGAACAGCAGTTTTGCCACCAGTAGGCAAACGCCGAAAATCACGAGGAAAAAGACCACTCGTGAGACAAACGAATCCAGCCCTTCACGTGCCAACACAATCATATTGAAAATGGCGCCAAAACAGAAACTGTGCAAAATCGCCGCCTTATATCGATTGGTTTCTCGGTTACCTAGCTCATACAGCCAGTCGAACCACTTGATGATAAGCCCAACAACAATCGCGCCTAATGGTATAAACAGCGCCCCGCCCATCACCACCAGTGAACCAATTAACGTCGGCGAAATCGCCAGTCCTGAGTGGTTGTTCAACACTTCCCAGGTAAAGTAGTTCGCTGAGTTGAGTACAATACTCGGCCGCCCAGGCCACAGCCAGGAGGGAATAAAGACGTAGAAGTCACGGACGATCGGCGCCAGCCCCTGGAACTCAATATTGTGGTAATTCTGCAACAACAGCGCCAGGTTCTCCCACGGCGAGAAGGTGTCGCGCGTAAGGTACAGGAACGTATAGAACGCCTCATCGCCGCTAACGCTCATTCCGTAGCGCTTCAACGCCAGCCAGAACATCCCGACAATGCCCAACACGCCTGCAGCGGCCAACATCCACAGCGAAATCCAGCCGCGAATAATGCCGATAAACAAGAAGATGGCAAACGCGATAATGATATTGGCCCGCGTCCCACCCACAATCATATAGGTCAGCAAACCAAACGCGACGGTACTCACCAGGAAGAACACCCACGCTTTGCTGTCCTGACGTAAGAAATAAACCACCAGCATTGCCGGAATGAAGAAGTAGAAGAAACGCTTCAGGGCGACGCCAGAGACTTCACTGGAAAAAATCTGGCTATAGGATTGCAGTCTGAACAGCAGGAATCCGTTGTGCATAAAGAAGATGCCCACGCTCACCAGCGCAATCGCCATCAGGATAACCCAGGTCAAATGGGCTTCAACGCGATTGATGGTAAACAGCGGCCTGCGCGGCTTATCATCTACTCGTTTGCGCAAGCGCGTTTTATACGTCACGTAGTAGACGGCATAGAAACAGGCGGCTGACAGCAAGGCCTGTAGAAGGATCTCCGGCGGAGCCACTGCCACATCAAAGCGGAACACCAGGATGCTGGTTAACGGGAATCCGAAGAAGAACGTCAGCAAGAACAACAATGAGAAGAAAACATTGAAGTTAAAACGCACGCGGCGGAACTCAAACCAGGTCAGCGTGGCGATAAACAAGGTGGAGAGCAGCCAGACCACCAGAAGACCGCTGAATTGCATCAGGCTCATACGGTTTCTCCTGAAGCAATGCGCAGCGCGTTGTGCCACGGCTGCAGATAATTCGGGCTAAAGAAGGTAATAGTATTTTTATCTACCGATGCCAACTGGCGCTGCGCTTCACGTACGACGCCTTCATTGAGATCATCAGTGGTAAATAACACCGGAAGATTTTGTTCCACCATATCCTGCCAGAAGGGATTTTCACGGTTGAGCACGCATGGGATACCCGCCTGGATCAGCAAACACAGGGTACCGATTCCCTGTTGACGGGCAAAAATAAAGTAACCCAAATCGCATTGACGCAATAACGCGAGATAAGCGTCAAATTCCAGCTTTTCACTTAAAATTTGCAGATTATCTGCGCTAAATAATGCCAGACCGGCCTGGCGAACCTCGTCGATATAGGCCGCATTATTGGCGGGATAACCCATCGGCACAATCACATTCACCGTGTCGCCAAACTGCTGATGGACGGCGCGAAGCGCGGCAACATGCTCATTGCTGCGATCGCCAGAGTTGCCAACCAGCACCGTCATCTTGCCGCTGCGCTGGCAATCATTGCTCATGTTATTGAGTGAAGGGTCCATTCGCGTTGGGAAATAGAGCAACTCACCCCGCACACGGGGATGTTGCTCGGCGAAATAACGTAAATCGCCCCGTGTGGCAAACACGCAGCCCACACGATTCTGTGCCATGCGGCGAATCGGGTAAAACAGGCGGAATTTCAGCCCACTGGAGACTTCGTATAAATCAGCGCCCCAGATATGCCAGTAAAACTGCGCCGGTTTAATCCCGCCACTCAGCAGCGCCAGCCACAGGCTGGTGTTGAACTGACCGTGGAAGAAGAAACGCTGCTGGCGATCCGCTTTTGCTTTCGCGATCACAGCGTCAGCAAGCGCCTTTTTCCCGCTGTAGAAGCTTAGCGATAACGCCGGGCAGCTCTCACTGAGTCCCGCATCCTGACCGGCAACCATAAACGTGCGCGCATGCTCGCTCGTCGCAGCCAGCGAGTCGTTGAAAAACCGCAGCACGGTTTGGTTATGGTGAGGGATATCCGATCCCAGAACGTGAATCAGTACAGTCATACCCGCCTACGCCAGAGTAAAAACACGCCACAACAAAGAGAAAAATAGACGATGTACGTTGCCATATAAGCCTGTGCCGCTCCCAGCGCACCGTGTGCAGGGATCAGCCAGTGAGCAAACACCGTCAATAACATGAACTGGCTAATTTCAGCCAAAATATAAAACCGCAGTGACGCTTTCGCGATCACTAGATACCCAAAGACATACGCCCCAACTTTCAGTACATCTCCAACCAGTTGCCAGGCAAACAGATCGCGCATGGCGGTGAATTTTGCGGAGAAAAGCAGCCAGATCGCAAAATCACGCAGCAACCAAACAGTAAAGCTCGCAGCGGCAACCGCCGGTAACACGAACTTCAGCGACTTAACCACCTCGCGCGTAATGTCGCGCTTTTCGGTCAGTCGCGACAACGTCGGAAGCAAGTAAACGCTGAATGAGGCGGTAATGAATTGCAGATAAGCATCAGAGATACTGCTTACTCCCTGCCAAATCCCTACATCATCCCAGCTATACTGCGCCGCCAGCAGGTTTCGCATCATCACGTATGCCACAGGCAGCGTTACGGAAGTAATCAGCGCCATCAGCGTAAACTTGCTTAGCTGCCCAGCCAGACCGTTATCCCACGAGGGTCTCAGGTAATGCAGGGGAATAGTGCCACGCTTAATCAGCATAATAGCAGCGGGGATAACCACCAACGCGGGCACTAACGCCAGACCCAGCAAGGCGCCTTCATACCCTCCCAGGCGATAACAGGCATAATAAGCCACCACGCCCACCAGACTACCCACAATCAGCGACAGCGCGTTACCCGCCGCATCGCGAAAACCCTTCATCAACGCAAGAAGTAGGTTCGCCCAGGCAATACCCATCTGCACCAGCGCAACCAGTCTTACCAGCCCCTGATAATGAGTATGACCAAACAATCCCTGACTGATTGGCGCGGCCGCCAGCAGAAAAATCACCGCCATCAGCGTAGAGAATCCCAGCACCATCGCGGAAGATGTACCGACTACCTTACGGAGTCGGGTCGGATCGTCATGGTGCTGTGCAACATATTTCGTGACGCCGTTGAAAATGCCGGCCCCCGCCAGGACACCAAGCACGGTAACCATCTGGCGGAAGTTACCCGCCTGCCCCACGCCTGCCGGGCCAAACGACACCGCCAGCAGCTTCACGACCAGCAAACCCGCACCAATTTTTACCAGCGTACTGGCTGCCGTCCATAAGGACGCTTTAGCAAGCGACATTTCAGGCGAAGTAGTTGAGTAAGGTCGAAATGACCGTTCGCTGGTTGACCGGCGACAGGTTGTAAAACAGCGGCAAGCGCAGCAGACGCTCGCTCTCTTTAGTGGTGAAACGATCAACACCGGCAAATACGCCGAATTTATCGCCAGCCGGACAATCATGTAGCGGGATATAGTGGAACACCGCCATAATTTCAGCTTCTTTCAAGAAGTTAATCAACGCCGTGCGATCGTCGATATCGCGCAGCTTGATATAAAACATATGGGCGTTTTGCACGCAGCCGTCCGGGACAGAAGGCAGCTCGATTCGTCCGGCACGCGCCAGCGGTTCGAGAGCATCATAGTAGTTCTGCCACAGCGCCAGACGCTGCTGGTTAATACGGTCAGCCGCTTCCAGTTGCGCCCACAGATAGGCAGCCTGCAGATCGGACATCAGATAGCTGGAGCCAATATCACGCCAGGTATACTTATCCACCTGACCGCGGAAAAACTGGCTGCGGTTAGTTCCTTTTTCACGGATGATCTCTGCACGTTCGACTAATTTTTTATCATTAATCAGCGTCGCACCACCTTCACCGCCTGCGGTATAGTTTTTGGTCTCATGGAAGCTAAAGCAACCGATGTGACCAATCGTCCCCAGCGCCCGACCTTTGTAAGTCGACATGACGCCCTGGGCCGCATCTTCCACGACAAACAGGTTATGTTTGGTCGCCAGCGCCATGATGGTATCCATTTCACAGGCTACGCCCGCGTAATGCACCGGAACGATAGCGCGGGTCTTGTCGGTGATCGCCGCTTCAATCAGCGTTTCGTCAATGTTCATGGTATCCGGGCGGATATCAACAAAGACAATTTTCGCACCGCGCAGCACGAAAGCATTTGCCGTGGAGACAAACGTATAGCTCGGCATAATGACTTCATCGCCAGGCTGGATATCCAGCAGCAACGCCGCCATCTCAAGCGATGCGGTGCAGGAAGGCGTCAGCAATACTTTCTCGCTGCCAAAATGCTGTTCCAGCCACTGTTGGCAGCGACGGGTAAAACCACCGTCGCCACACAGCTTGCCGCTGTTCATCGCAGACTGCATGTAATCGAGTTCAGTGCCCACCACCGGCGGTGCGTTAAATGGAATCATCGTGTCACCTGTATAACCAATACGCGGTGCTTTCCACATTCGCACCACTGTGTATATAGCGTTTAAGCGCGGCGGTATTGCCCATTTGGGTCGCCACGCGCAATGTTGTTTTACCGCGAGCCTGCGCCCAGCAAAGGGCAGCCTGCATCAGTTCTGCTCCCGCCCCACGCCCGGCCAGCAGGCCAATTCGCGCCTCGGTCGCATTCAGTTCACGCAACGAGACATAGCCACGAATATCACCAGCCGGTGTACGAAAAACGAGGCATTGATGATCGAACGTCCCCAGCACCGCGTTTTCAATCCACTGCGCGTAAAAACGCGCGCTGGCATCTGCGGCATACCACGGGGCGCGAAAACGACTTTGCGCGAACGCCTGTCCTGCCAATTGGCGTAATGCCGGGATATCCGTAGTTTGTGCGACCTGCGCACCGGGGTCGTCGCTGACACACATCACTGGCATTACGAAATCCACTTCACCTTCAACCAGTGAGAAGCCCAACTGTTGCAGGGCGTCTAATTCCTGGGTATTGGCGGCAGGAATTTTTGCCTGTACCCGCGACCAGGGCTGCAACACATCCGCAGTCAGAACCGGCGCGTATTGGTCAAAACGCACAATGGCGCTATTCACGCCAAAGAACGTATTTTCCCAGCTAAGCGGCTCAATACTGGCGCGGATTTTCACCGCCAGACCCCTTTGGTATCAACGATATATTGCTGGTGAACCGCATCGCCTTTAATGGCTTTAAATTCATTATGGTCGACCAGCAAGACCAGCACATCGGCGCTTGCCAGGGCATCGTCCAGCGCTGCCAGTTGGCACAGACCGTCCAGTTTTTTCGGCAGTTGATGGATATTCGGTTCCACCACCAATGTTTCGCCTTTGTGCCAATGCGCGATGCTTTGCGCAATTCCCATCGCCGGGCTTTCACGTAAGTCATCAATATTCGGTTTAAATGCCAGACCAAAACAGGCAATTTTCACTTCGCTGGCCCGTTTATTGGTATCCGCCAGACAGTCGGCCACGGCAGCTTTTACCTGATCAACCACCCAATGAGGCTTTCCGTCGTTTACCTCACGCGCGGTGCGAATCAATTTCGCCTGCTGCGGGTTCTGCGCCACGATAAACCACGGATCAACCGCGATACAGTGCCCGCCAACCCCCGGACCCGGTTGCAAAATATTCACGCGCGGATGGCGATTTGCCAGTCGAATCAGTTCCCAGACGTTGATCCCCTGATCGGCGCAAATCAGCGACAGCTCATTGGCGAAGGCGATATTGACGTCACGGAAGCTATTTTCAGTCAGTTTGCACATTTCCGCCGTACGGGCGTTGGTCACGACACATTCGCCCTCAAGGAAAATGTTGTACAGTTCGCTAGCACGCGCGGAACAAACGGAGGTCATTCCCCCAATCACGCGGTCGTTTTTAATCAGTTCAACCATCACCTGGCCCGGCAGCACGCGCTCTGGGCAATAAGCAATGTTAACGTCCGCGTGTTCACCGACTTGCTGCGGGAAAGTCAGGTCAGGACGCATTTCAGCCAGCCATGTGGCCATCTGTTCAGTGGCCCCGACAGGCGACGTCGATTCAAGGATCACCAACGCGCCTTTTTTCAGCACCGGTGCAAGAGACTTGGCTGCGGCTTCCACATAAACCATATCGGGTTCGTGCTCCCCCTTAAACGGAGTAGGCACAGCAATCAGATAGGCATCCGCAT
Organism: Citrobacter sp. Cpo030; assembly: GCF_030333005.1. Taxonomy (NCBI): domain Bacteria; kingdom Pseudomonadati; phylum Pseudomonadota; class Gammaproteobacteria; order Enterobacterales; family Enterobacteriaceae; genus Citrobacter; species Citrobacter sp. Cpo030. The sequence continues at coordinate 59,957 of NZ_JAOWGT010000058.1, forward strand.
CTACAGGGGTTGTGGTCGCACGCAGAAATCCATTTTCGACCGCCGTTTTCACCACTGCGCCCAAATCTGGCTCAACGATATGAATTTCACCGCGATTAATGGTATCCACCGCGTGTTGATTTACATCTACGCCAATCACATGCTTTTGACGGGAAGCAAAGGCAGCCGCCGTCGGCAGTCCGATATAACCCAGCCCAATGACAGAAATGGTCGTAAAACTCATAGCGATATCCGATTATTTTTTAACGCGTGTAAAATGCGGCCACATGCCTGCCCGTCACCATACGGATTATGGGCGCGGCTCATGGTCTGATATTCATTGTCGTCATGCAGCAAACGCGTGACTTCTTCGACAATACGCTGCGGGTCGGTCCCTACCAGACGTACTGTGCCTGCAGTAATCGCTTCCGGACGTTCCGTCGTTTCGCGCATCACCAGTACGGGTTTCCCCAGAGATGGGGCCTCTTCCTGAATCCCGCCAGAGTCGGTAAGGATCAGCCAGGCGTGATTCATCAGCCAGACAAACGGCATGTAATCCTGCGGTTCAATCAGGATGACGTTTTCAACGTGACCCAGAATGCGATTAACCGGTTCGCTGACGTTAGGATTCAGGTGCACCGGATAAACAATCTGCACGTTCTGATTGGCCGCAGCAATTTCCGCCAGCGCATGGCAAATGTGTTCAAAACCGCGACCGAAGCTTTCCCGACGATGACCGGTCACCAGTATCATCTTTTTATCCGAGCTCAGGAATGGGTAATGCTCTGCCAGTTCAGCTCGCAATGCATCGCTCGCCAGTACGCGATCGCGTACCCAGATCAACGCATCAATAACCGTATTACCTGTAACGAAGATACGGCTATCAGAAATGTTTTCTCGTAACAGGTTTTGGCGCGAGTTTTCTGTTGGTGCAAAATGATACATCGCCAGATGCCCGGTCAGCGTACGGTTCGCCTCTTCCGGCCAGGGAGAGTAGAGATCGCCTGTACGTAAGCCTGCCTCCACATGCCCTACCGGGATGCGCTGATAGAACGCGGCCAGGCTAGTAGCAATGGTGGTTGTGGTATCGCCGTGAACTAACACAACGTCAGGTTTAAAATCAGCCAGAATTGGCTTTAATCCTTCCAGTATTCGGCAGGTAATTTCTGTTAGTCCCTGACCTGGCTGCATAATATTGAGATCGTAGTCAGGTACAATGGAAAAGAGGTTCAACACCTGATCGAGCATCTCCCGATGCTGCGCCGTGACGCAAACTTTTGCCTCAAAATCAGGATCTTTTGCCAGCGCATGAACCAGAGGTGCCATTTTTATGGCCTCCGGTCGCGTGCCAAATACAGTCAGTACTTTCACATCGATTCTCTTCGGATTGGCAGTGAGGGCCCAGCCCCTCACTGCAACGATATTGCTAAATCGTGCGGCGACGGGTTAACGCGACACCGGCACCGATCAGAGCCCCAACGATGCCCCACATAATCATCAGGAAGGCACGACGAGGGCTGTCACGTTTTACCGGTTCCTCCGGCGTACGCAAATAACGATAGGTCTGAAAACGCGGATCCAGAGTTGGCCCAACGTTCAGTGTGTTAAGCATGGCTCGGTTTTGGAAGTAGTCCAGATCGAAATCGGGACCAACAGATTGCAGGTTTTCGAGTCGTGCCTGCAGCATAGGACGTCCAAGCAAAAACAGTTCAGAATCGGGTAGCTCTTCAGCCGGAACGTCAGTGGAAGTACGCGAAATATTATGCTGTTCAGCAATTTTGAGAGCCTGCTCAATGTTGTGAACTCGGCGAGAGAAAATCGATTTCGCCACTTCTTCCTGGCGTTTAACCTGCGCCTTCATCTGCACAGTGCGCGCAGCCCAGGCTCCCTTTAACTCGTCGTTCAGATGACGCGCCGCACGCTGACTGGCAAACGCGACGTACTGACGCAACAGATTGTTGGCATCAGGTGCCGTTTCGGCAATCAGCTTCACGCTGTCATTGGTATTACGAACCGCATCGCCGGGCATAAACTGAATGTTATTAATCAGTTCATCCAGCATCGCCGCATCGGCTTTACTGTTACCCACCATACGTTGCTTGTAATAATCAGTCTGCTGCCAGAATTCACGGCGCGTATCCCATGAGGCAAGCTGCATGATAAATTCTTTATAGGCCTCATCCATCACTGACGGCTGATCCGCAGATGCAAGACTGGCCTTGATGTCCAGGTTACGTAAGAACTGCTGCTGAGAGTAATAGCCGCCCAACATATTAACCGTTGGCCTGTCTGAAATCGCCGTCGCGCTCCACTCCTGACGAGCAAAAAACGTATAGGCGAGAGCGACTAACGCGAAGGCGAGAGCCATACCGACGATCCACACCTTCCCTGTCCACAAAGTACGAAACAACCCACGGATGTCCAGTTCATTTTCAGCGCTCATGGCATGTTCCCCCGGTAATGGTTGTGTCATCGTACCCTCAATTTATTTGGTTAAGTTTGGTTTACTGTCACGGTTTCTACGCAACTTGCGCTTCCAGCGTTTGATAAATCTCGCTACCTTCCAGGCACGTTTAATACAATAGTCGTACAAGACAAATGCCAGTAAAAAGAGCACCAGCATCACCCATTCCGGAACGACCCGGGAATATTCAGCCAGTACACCAATGGCAGCCAGGATCGCAGCAGCCAGCGTAATCAGGACAAAAGCCTGTCGGGAGGTAAACCCGGCACGCATGATTAAATGGTGAATATGTTGACGGTCCGGGGAGAAAGGGCTCATGCCTTTACGTAAACGACGATACATGATCGCCACCATATCCATTAACGGAATAGCAATAATCCACAGTGCGGTGACCGGACTAATAGGATGCGTTTTACCTTGAGTGGTCTCCAGCAGGATCCAGATGACCGTAAAGCCAATCAGCGTACTCCCCGCATCGCCCATAAAGACCTTATAGCGCCGTCCGAGAATACCCAGGTTCAGCATGATGTAAGGCAGAATGGCGGCGATCATGGCAAAACACCAGATAGCCAGGCTTGTCTGGCCGTCAAACCACAAGATAAGCCCCATTGCGGCGAATGATACGCTGGATAGCCCGCCTAACAGACCATCAATCCCATCCACCATGTTAAAGGCGTTAATTGCAGCCCAAACGGCGAAAAGGGTAAGGAAATAGCCAAAAGGACCGAGCACCATCTCCCAAGGGCCAAAAATGAACCCAAGGCTCAACAGATAGAGCTTACCTACCGCCATCATAATGATGCCGATGATAGCCTGGATGGTCGCACGGATTTTTACACTGATATCAAAGCGGTCGTCCAGTGCACCGATAAATACCAGTACACCAGCACAAGCCAGGTAGAGAGTTGCATGCGGGATATAATAATCGGCGATGAGGAACGTAAAGCAAATGCCTGCGTAAACCGAAATCCCCCCAACCAACGGAATCAGTCCCTGATGACGTTTGCGGAAGTTGGGTTTATCCACCAATCCTATCTTTTTCGCAACCTTACGGGCAAAGAAAAGAAACAGCGTTGTGAATAAAAAAATACTGATGAGATCAGTACTTGCTGTCAGTAAATTCACTATACATACTCTCAAAGAATATCAATATATGAAGTATAACCATCCAGGCGATTATTCAGAAGAGAAACCCGATTCCATATCAGGTGGTTCTGTATGATTATTAACCACAAAATACGAACTACAACCCTTCGTCGCCAGGCGGTATGTCATACCGGATTATTATTATTGTGTCGTTAAGATTACATCCACAAAAGCAAAACGCCACGTAAAAACGTGGCGTTTTCAGATGATGCCCGAATCAGGAACGCTTCATCATATCGAAGAAGTCGTCATTGGTCTTGGTCATCGCCAGTTTGTTAATGAGGAATTCCATTGCGTCGATTTCACCCATCGGATGGATGATTTTGCGCAGGATCCACATTTTCTGCAGCTCTTCCTGGGTGGTGAGCAGCTCTTCTTTACGGGTACCGGAACGGTTGTAGTCGATAGCCGGGAAGACGCGTTTTTCAGCAATCTTACGAGAGAGATGCAGTTCCATGTTGCCGGTACCTTTAAACTCTTCGTAGATAACTTCATCCATTTTAGAGCCGGTATCAATCAGCGCAGTCGCGATGATGGTCAGGCTACCGCCCTCTTCCACGTTACGTGCAGCACCAAAGAAACGCTTAGGACGATGCAGGGCGTTGGCGTCCACACCACCGGTCAGTACTTTACCGGAAGCCGGAACCACGGTGTTATATGCACGCGCCAGGCGGGTGATGGAGTCAAGCAGAATGATAACGTCTTTCTTGTGTTCAACCAGACGTTTCGCCTTCTCGATAACCATTTCCGCAACCTGAACGTGACGGGAGGCTGGTTCGTCAAAGGTAGAGGCAACCACTTCACCTTTCACCAGACGCTGCATCTCGGTAACTTCTTCCGGACGTTCGTCAATCAGCAGCACCATCAGCACGCAGTCAGGATGATTGTATGCAATGCTCTGCGCGATGTTCTGCAGCAGCATGGTTTTACCCGCTTTCGGCGGAGCAACAATCAGACCACGTTGGCCACGACCGATCGGCGATGCCAGATCCAGTACACGCGCCGTTAAGTCTTCAGTAGAACCGTTACCACGTTCCATACGCAGACGAGAGTTTGCGTGCAGCGGCGTTAAGTTCTCAAAGAGGATTTTGTTACGGGCGTTTTCTGGTTTGTCGTAGTTAACTTCGTTAACTTTCAACAGCGCAAAGTAGCGTTCACCTTCTTTCGGCGGGCGAATCTTACCAGAAATGGTATCACCAGTGCGGAGGTTGAAACGGCGGATTTGGCTGGGAGAAACGTAGATGTCATCAGGACCGGCGAGGTAGGAGCTGTCTGCAGAGCGGAGGAAACCAAATCCATCCTGCAATATCTCCAGCACACCGTCACCAAAGATATCTTCGCCACTCTTTGCGTGCTGCTTCAGGATGGCAAAAATAATGTCCTGCTTGCGCATACGAGCCAGGTTTTCAAGGCCCATATTTTCGCCGAGAGTGATCAGCTCAGAAACCGGCGTATTCTTTAATTCGGTAAGATTCATAATGGTGTGAGTTCTTAAACTTGGGGTAAATCTCGAACTTAATGTTGTGAATGGTATGGCAGGGTCATCCATGCCTGTTTACGGCCATCAACTCATGTCTGTTCGCTGTCTGGTCACAGGAAAGTACGCAGAACTGAAACGACAAGACGGATTGAGTGACAAGCCAGGAATCTGTCCACTCCTCGCGCGAGAAACAACGGGAAGTATTGGATATAACTAGATTCAAACTTAATAAGGTATGTTTAATACGAAGTCAACACTAACTTAGCACGACTCAAGTCGGGCGTCCAGTCATCCGAATCATTTCGAAGTAGGGTCGCCCGATCATGAGACTTCCTTACGCTAAATTAGCGTCGAGGAATTCTTTCAACTGACCTTTGGACAGCGCGCCGACTTTCGTCGCCGCAACTTCACCGTTTTTAAACAGCAGCAGGGTCGGGATGCCACGGATACCATACTTCGGCGCGGTGCCTGGGTTTTGGTCAATGTTCAGTTTAGCAACCGTCAGTTTGCCCTGATATTCGTCAGCGATTTCATCCAGAATCGGAGCGATCATTTTGCACGGACCGCACCACTCTGCCCAGAAATCAACGAGGATTGCTCCGTCCGCTTTGAGTACATCCGTGTCAAAACTGTCGTCAGTCAGGTGAATAATTTTATCGCTCATAATAACTCCACAGGAATAAGCCTGGTGCATTGGTGTAGCATTAATCAACGACGTGTTGATGTAGCATTAACCAACTAAAGGTTGACTTTATTTCACCGGATACGCTTTCGTAAAGCAATAGTAAGCTGATATTCTACCACACTATGAGCAAAACACATTTAACAGAACAGAAGTTTTCCGACTTCGCCCTGCACCCAAAGGTGATAGAAGCCCTTGAAAACAAAGGCTTTCATAACTGCACGCCCATTCAGGCCCTCGCGCTGCCGCTAACGCTGGCTGGTCGTGATGTTGCCGGGCAGGCGCAAACCGGTACCGGAAAAACGATGGCGTTCCTGACGTCAACGTTTCATTATCTTCTCTCTCATCCCGCGATTGCCGATCGCAAGGTGAACCAACCGCGTGCGTTAATTATGGCGCCAACGCGTGAGTTAGCCGTGCAGATCCACGCCGATGCCGAGCCGCTGGCACAGACCACGGGTCTGAAATTAGGCCTGGCGTATGGCGGCGACGGTTATGATAAACAACTGAAAGTGCTGGAAAGCGGCGTCGATATTCTTATCGGCACGACCGGTCGTCTCATCGACTATGCAAAACAGAACCACATTAATCTGGGCGCGATTCAGGTCGTGGTGCTGGATGAAGCCGATCGTATGTACGATCTGGGCTTTATTAAAGATATCCGTTGGCTGTTCCGTCGTATGCCGCCAACCACCCAACGTCTGAACATGCTGTTTTCTGCAACCCTCTCATACCGCGTTCGCGAACTGGCGTTCGAACAGATGAATAACGCTGAGTACGTTGAAGTCGAACCGGAACAGAAAACAGGCCACCGCATTAAAGAAGAGCTCTTCTACCCTTCCAACGAAGAGAAAATGCGTTTGCTGCAAACGCTGATTGAAGAAGAGTGGCCAGATCGCGCCATTGTTTTTGCTAACACCAAGCATCGTTGTGAAGATATCTGGGGCAGCCTTGCTGCGGACGGTCATCGCGTCGGTCTGCTGACCGGTGACGTAGCACAGAAAAAACGTCTGCGTATTCTTGATGAGTTCACCCGTGGCGATCTCGACATTCTCGTTGCGACGGATGTCGCTGCGCGTGGCCTGCATATCCCAGCAGTAACGCACGTATTTAACTATGACCTACCGGATGACTGTGAAGATTACGTTCACCGAATCGGTCGTACCGGACGTGCTGGCGCAAGCGGTCACTCTATCAGCCTGGCCTGTGAAGAGTACGCGCTGAATTTACCCGCAATCGAGACCTATATCGGCCACTCGATTCCGGTAAGCAAATATAACCCGGATGCGCTGATGACCGATCTGCCGAAGCCGTTGCGCTTAACGCGCCCGCGTACAGGCAATGGCCCACGCCGTACCGGTGGTGCTCCGCGTAATCGTCGTCGTTCAGGTTAAGAAAAGTTATGCCATACACAAAATCATTCAGCCTGTATCAAGGCGGCAAGAAAACGAATCCCGATGAGCTTACTTTAGTAAGTGATTCGGGTGAGAGAACGCAGCCAACACAGATACAGGTTGAAGGATGAAGTGTATGAATTCTACTTCGCTGTATGCGGCAATCGATCTCGGCTCGAATAGTTTTCATATGCTGGTTGTACGCGAGGTGGCAGGAAGCATCCAGACGCTCACGCGTATCAAACGCAAAGTGCGTCTGGCCGCTGGACTCAACGGTGACAACGAGCTCTCTGTTGAAGCGATGGAGCGCGGCTGGCAATGCTTGCGCTTGTTTGCAGAACGTCTGCAGGATATTCCGCATCCACAAATCCGCGTGGTCGCCACGGCAACATTACGCATCGCCGTAAATGCCGATGTGTTTATTGCCAAAGCGCAAGAGATCCTTGGCTGCCCTGTCCAGGTAATTAGCGGTGAAGAAGAAGCGCGACTGATTTATCAAGGTGTAGCCCACACAACCGGCGGTGCCGATCAGCGTCTGGTTGTGGATATTGGTGGCGCCAGCACTGAATTAGTCACCGGTTCCGGCGCACAAACCACCTCTCTGTTCAGCCTGTCAATGGGCTGCGTCACCTGGCTCGAACGCTATTTTACCGATCGTAATCTGGCACAGGAAAACTTTGACGAGGCAGAGAAGGCCGCACGTGAAGTTCTGCGCCCGGTCGCCGACAAACTGCGTTTTCATGGCTGGAAAGTTTGCGTTGGTGCCTCTGGTACCGTCCAGGCGTTGCAGGAAATCATGATGGCGCAGGGTATGGATGAGCGTATTACGTTGGCCAAACTGCAGCAGCTTAAGCAGCGCGCCATTCACTGCGGTCGTCTGGAAGAGCTGGAAATCGAAGGGTTAACGCTGGAACGTGCGCTGGTTTTCCCCAGCGGGCTGGCCATTCTGATTGCTATTTTCACCGAACTGAACATTCAATGCATGACCCTGGCCGGCGGCGCATTACGTGAAGGTCTGGTCTACGGCATGCTGCATCTGGCGGTGGATCAGGATATTCGTAGCCGCACATTACGCAATATCCAGCGTCGCTTTATGGTCGATACAGAGCAAGCACATCGCGTTGCTAATTTAGCGACTAAATTTCTCGATCAGGTAGAAAAAAAGTGGCATCTTGAACCGATTAGCCGCGAACTACTGATTAGTGCCTGTCAGCTGCATGAAATTGGCCTAAGCGTTGATTTTAAACAGGCACCACAGCATGCCGCTTATCTGGTGCGCAATCTCGATCTCCCGGGTTTTACCCCTGCGCAAAAGAAACTGCTAGCAACGCTGTTACTCAACCAGACCAATCCCGTCGATCTCTCTTCGCTCCACCAGCAAAACGCAGTGCCACCGCGCATCGCAGAGCATCTTTGCCGTTTGCTACGTTTGGCGATCATCTTCGCCAGCCGTCGCCGTGACGATCTTGTGCCGGAAATTCAAATGGATGCAAGAAACGAGCACCTGACGGTCACGCTACCAGAAGGCTGGCTGGAACATCATCCGCTGGGTAAAGAGTTAATCGATCAGGAAAGTCAGTGGCAAAGCTATGTCCACTGGCCACTGGACGTTCATTAGATGTTGGTTGCCGGATAGCGCGCGTTTACACGTATCCGGCCTACAAAATACCTACTTCGCTTTGGCTTTCGCCATCATTGCCCGAATATTAGCGATGCTGGCCTGCCCTTTTTGCATCCGCTCCTCAGCGCTCACCACTTTACGCTCTTGCTCCCAGATAACGTCATCCTGTGGCAGCTCCAGCAGGAAACGACTCGGTTCCGGACGCACCAGCTCACCGTACTGACGACGCTCTTTACACAGCGTGAAGATGAGTTCTTTCTGTGCACGCGTAATCCCTACGTAAGCCAGACGACGTTCTTCGTCGATATTGTCTTCATCGATACTGCTCTGGTGCGGCAAAAATCCTTCTTCCATTCCCACCATAAACACGTACGGGAACTCCAGCCCTTTGGAGGCATGCAGCGTCATCAATTGCACCTGATCCAGCTCTTCTTCACTCTCTCCACGTTCCATCATGTCGCGCAGAGTAAAGCGGGTAACGACCTGGGTCAGGGTCATTGGCTCTTCCAGCTCACTGCCTTCCAGCATCTCCGTCATCCAGCTGAACAGCGTATTGACGTTTTTCATACGCATTTCAGCCGCTTTCGGGCTCGGCGAGGTTTCATACAGCCAGGATTCGTAATCAATACCGTGAATAAGATCGCGCACAGCGGCAACCGGTTCGCGCTCCGCCAGGCGCTGAATTTCACCCAGCCAGTGCGTAAAGCGGGTCAGAGAGTCATACCCGCGCCCGGTCAGTGTCTGGCTAAGCCCCATATCAAAGCTGGCGGTAAACAGGCTTTTATTACGCGTCATCGCCCATTCACCCAACTTTTGCAGCGTAGCCGGACCGATTTCACGCTTTGGCGTGTTTACGATGCGCAAAAATGCGCTGTCGTCATCCGGGTTGCTCAGCACACGCAGGTAGGCCAGCAGATCTTTAATTTCCGGACGCGAGAAGAACGATGTTCCGCCGGAAATTTTGTACGGGATACGGTTCTGCATTAGAAACTTTTCGAACACGCGTGACTGATGGTTGCCGCGATACAGGATGGCGTAGTCTTTATATTGAGTCTTGTTCACAAAGTGATGGGCAATTAATTCCCCGGTCACGCGTTCCGCTTCGTGCTCTTCATTATTGGCACTTAGTACCTTCAGCTCAGCACCGTAACCCAGCTCGGAAAAGAGCCGCTTTTCAAAGACGTGTGGATTGTTCGCAATGAGGATGTTCGCTGCCTTAAGGATGCGACCTGATGAACGGTAGTTTTGCTCCAGCTTCACCACCTGCAAAGCCGGAAAATCTTTGCTCAACAGTACCAGGTTCTGCGGACGGGCGCCGCGCCAGGAGTAGATCGACTGATCGTCATCGCCTACGACGGTAAAGCGCGCACGTTTCCCTACCAGCAACTTCACCAGCTCGTACTGGCTGGTGTTAGTATCCTGATATTCATCCACCAGCAGGTAGCGGATTCTGTTTTGCCAGCGCTCACGTACTTCTTCATTGCGCTGTAGCAGCAGCGTGGGAAGCAGGATCAGATCGTCAAAATCGAGGACGTTGCACGCCTTCATATGCGCGTCATACAGACCATAGCAGTGGGCAAAAATACGATCGCGCTCGCCTTTTGCGCTGGCTGCCGCCTGCGCTGGCGTCATCAGATCGTTTTTCCAGTTGGAGATCGTCGAGATCAGCTGCTGGAGAATAAGCTTATCGTCTTCGATTAGCCCTTCGGTCAGTTCCTTAAGCAAGGCCACCTGGTCAGTATCGTCAAACAACGAGAAGTTAGACTTCATCCCCAACGCAGCATATTCACGCTTAATGATATCCAGTCCCAGGGTGTGGAAGGTGGAGATCATCAACCCACGCGCCTCTTTACGACCCAGCGTTTGTGCCACGCGCTCTTTCATCTCGCGCGCAGCCTTATTGGTAAAGGTCACTGCCGCAATATGTCGTGCCTGATAGCCACATTCACGGATCAGATGGGCAATTTTGTTGGTGATAACACGCGTCTTGCCGGAACCCGCTCCCGCCAGCACCAGGCAAGGTCCGGTGACGAATTCGACGGCTTGTTGTTGTCCGGGGTTCAAACGCATAAAGGGTCACTCATGAAAGTCGGGAGGGGAGAATAACAGCGTGGTAGTATAGCCAGCCTTAACCACCCCACTCAAGGCACGATCATGGCAAAAACAGCAGCAGCAGTGCATATCCTTGTTAAAGAAGAGAAACTGGCACTGGATCTTCTGGAGCAGATTAAAAACGGCGCCGACTTCGGCAAACTGGCGAAAAAACACTCCATCTGCCCATCAGGCAAACGCGGCGGTGATTTGGGCGAATTCCGTCAGGGCCAGATGGTTCCGGCATTCGACAAAGTGGTCTTTTCCTGCCCTGTGCTGGAGCCAACCGGTCCGCTGCACACTCAGTTCGGTTACCACATCATTAAAGTACTGTACCGTAACTAATAGAAAGCCCGGTGTTTAAACACCGGGCTTTTTTTGCCGGATAGCGCTTCGCTTATCCGGCCTACGAAGCGCTGTTGATATGCCATTCCTCTATGAGGAATTATCCTGCGACCGCAATGCGCTTCATATCGGTCATGTAGCCACGCAGTTTCTGGCCCACTTTCTCGATAGCATGACCGCGAATCGCATCGTTCACGTCACGCAGCTGCGCGTTGTCTACCGCGCCTTCAGCAATCGCTTTGCCCAGGTCGCCGGTCTGCAGGGTGGTCATAAACTCTTTCAGCAGCGGTACGCAGGCGTAAGAGAACAGGTAGTTGCCGTATTCTGCGGTATCAGAGATAACCACGTTCATTTCGTACAGACGCTTACGGGCAATGGTGTTGGCGATCAGCGGCAGTTCGTGCAGTGATTCGTAGTAAGCAGATTCTTCAATGATGCCGGAATCCACCATGGTTTCGAACGCCAGCTCAACGCCCGCTTTCACCATCGCAATCATCAGAACGCCTTTATCGAAGTACTCCTGCTCGCCGATTTTACCTTCATACTGCGGAGCGGTTTCGAACGCGGTTTTGCCGGTCTCTTCACGCCAGGTCAGCAGTTTCTTATCGTCGTTGGCCCAGTCAGCCATCATGCCGGAAGAGAATTCACCGGAGATGATGTCGTCCATGTGTTTCTGGAACAGCGGCGCCATAATTTCTTTCAGCTGCTCGGACAGTGCGTAAGCACGCAGCTTAGCTGGGTTAGACAGACGGTCCATCATCAGGGTGATGCCGCCCTGCTTCAGCGCTTCGGTGATGGTTTCCCAGCCGAACTGAATCAGTTTTTCAGCATATGCCGGGTCAGTACCCTCTTCCACCAGCTTATCGAAGCACAGCAGAGAACCGGCCTGCAGCATACCGCACAGGATAGTCTGCTCACCCATCAGATCAGATTTCACTTCCGCAACGAAGGAGGACTCCAGCACACCCGCACGGTGACCGCCAGTAGCCGCAGCCCAGGCTTTAGCAATCGCCATGCCTTCGCCTTTCGGATCGTTTTCCGGGTGAACGGCGATCAGCGTAGGTACGCCGAAACCACGTTTGTACTCTTCACGCACTTCTGTACCCGGACATTTCGGTGCCACCATCACGACGGTGATGTCTTTACGGATCTGCTCGCCCACTTCCACGATGTTGAAGCCGTGGGAGTAACCCAGCGCTGCGCCGTCTTTCATCAGCGGCTGTACAGAACGCACAACGTCGGAGTGCTGCTTGTCCGGCGTCAGGTTAACCACCAGATCAGCCTGCGGGATCAGCTCTTCGTAGGTACCCACTTTGAAGCCGTTTTCGGTCGCTTTACGCCAGGAAGCACGCTTCTCAGCAATGGCTTCTTTACGCAGTGCGTAGGAGATATCCAGACCGGAGTCACGCATGTTCAGGCCCTGGTTCAGACCCTGAGCACCACAGCCGACGATGACCACTTTTTTACCCTGAAGGTAGCTCGCACCATCGGCGAATTCGTCGCGACCCATAAAGCGACATTTACCCAGCTGTGCCAGCTGCTGGCGCAGGTTCAGTGTATTAAAGTAGTTAGCCATGATGGTGTACTCCGTAATGTTGTGTTGTGGTGCTTATTATTCGGTTCGCAGATTTGTATTTGCGAGATTGAATCCACATTACAACAGGAAATTTATTGCGGAAATTGATATATTCACAACGTCACATTGCAATTTATGCAACGTAGAAAATCGGAGGCTCGTCTGTGGATTTACGCGATCTGAAAATGTTCCTGCATTTGGCTGAAAGTCGTCACTTTGGCCGCAGCGCGCGGGCAATGCACGTCAGCCCATCCACGCTTTCCCGGCAGATTCAGCGCCTCGAAGAAGACCTCGGCCAGCCGCTGTTTGTGCGCGATAACCGCACGGTTACGCTGACCGAAGCCGGTGAAGAGCTGCGCGTGTTTGCCCAACAGACGCTGTTGCAGTACCAGCAGTTACGTCACACCCTCGATCAACAAGGGCCGTCGCTGTCAGGCGAACTGCATATCTTCTGTTCGGTAACTGCCGCCTACAGCCATCTGCCGCCAATCCTTGACCGTTTCCGCGCCGAGCATCCATCGGTGGAAATTAAGCTCACCACCGGCGACGCCGCCGATGCGATGGACAAAGTGGTCACTGGCGAAGCCGATCTGGCGATTGCCGGTAAGCCCGAAACGCTGCCCGGCGCGGTGGCATTCTCGATGCTGGAGAATCTGACGGTCGTGCTAATCGCCCCGGCGCTGCCCTGCCCGGTGCGTAATCAGGTATCGGTCGATAAGCCCGACTGGTCAACGGTGCCGTTTATCATGGCCGACCAGGGTCCGGTACGCCGCCGCATCGAGCTGTGGTTTCGCCGTCACAAAATCAGCAACCCATCGATTTACGCCACGGTGGGTGGCCACGAAGCGATGGTCTCAATGGTGGCGCTGGGCTGCGGCGTGGCGCTGCTGCCGGAAGTGGTGCTGGAAAACAGCCCGGAGCCGGTACGCAACCGCGTGATGATTTTAGAACGCAGCGACGAAAAAACGCCGTTCGAGCTGGGCGTCTGCGCGCCGAAAAAACGGCTGCATGAGCCGCTGATTGATGCGTTCTGGAAGATTGTTCTGGAACGTAAATCCGCCGAGTAGCGCCAGCGTCAGGCCTAAAATCAGTGGTAGATTCAGTATTGGCGCTCCTTTTCTGTATAATGTCGTGATCCATTGTAGTGGGGGGCTTGTTAACCATCGCGTTAAGCAGGCCAGAACAGACGGTGTCATTGCGCACTTGACAGCGAAAATACAAACTTAATTAGCCATCATTATGATAATCAAACCAAAAATTCGTGGATTCATCTGTACAACGACCCATCCGACTGGCTGCAAAGTCAACGTGGAAAAGCAGATCGAGTATGTTAAGCAGAACGGGAAAATCGAGAACGGCCCGTCTCGCGTGCTGGTGATCGGTGCTTCCACCGGTTACGGTCTGGCTTCCAGAATTTCCGCCGCCTTTGGCAGCGGTGCCGCCACTATCGGCGTATTTTTCGAAAAACCGGGCACGGATACCAAACCAGGTTCCGCAGGTTGGTATAACTCTGCAGCTTTCGACGAAGCGGCCAAGCGTGAAGGTCTGTACTCCAAAAGCATCAACGGCGATGCGTTCTCTGACGAATGCCGTGATGAAGTGATTAAACTGATTAAAGAAGACCTGGGTCAGATTGACCTGGTGGTTTACTCACTGGCTTCCCCAGTGCGTAAAATGCCGAAAACCGGTGAAGTTGTCCGCTCTGCGCTGAAGCCAATCGGTGAGGTTTACACCTCTAAAGCGATCGATACCAACAAAGATCAGATCATCACCGCCAGCATTGAGCCGGCTACCGAAGAAGAAGTACAGAACACCGTCACCGTGATGGGCGGCGAAGACTGGGAATTGTGGATGGGCGCGCTGAGTGAAGCAGGCGTGCTGGCTGAAGGCGTGAAAACCGTAGCCTACTCCTACATCGGTACCGACCTGACCTGGCCAATCTACTGGCACGGCGCGCTGGGCAAAGCGAAAGAAGACCTCGATCGCGCGGCGGGTGAACTACGTAACCAGCTGGCCCCGCTGAACGGTTCCGCTAACGTTGCCGTACTGAAGTCCGTCATCACCCAGGCATCTTCTGCGATTCCGGTAATGCCACTGTACATCTCCATGGTCTTCAAGCTGATGAAAGCGCAGGGGATTCACGAAGGTTGTATCGAGCAGATCAACCGTCTGATGACCACCAGCCTGTACGGCGATAAAGTGGCGCTTGATGACAACCAGCGTATTCGTATGGATGACTGGGAACTGCGTGACGACATTCAGCAGGCATGCCGCGATCTGTGGCCGCTGATCACCACCGAAAACCTGGCGCAAGAAACCGACTATGCAGGATACAAGCAGGAATTCCTGAACCTGTTCGGTTTTGCCCTCGACGGTGTGGATTACGACGCTGACGTGAATACCGAAGTCGAATTCGACGTTATCACGCTGTAATCTGCTGATTCAGTAGCAAAAAGGGTTCATGTTTTTACATGAACCCTTTTTTAATGGCTGTTGTTAACCCGCCAGGAAGAACCTGAACGCCGGGTTATGTGTTTCATCGTGACAGTCATAACCCAGCTCGTTTAGCCGCGTTTCGAAATCAGGCTCGTGTTCACCCAACTCAAACGCCGCCAGTACACGACCATAGTCAGTGCCGTGACTGCGATAGTGGAACAATGAAATATTCCAGTGCGTCCCCAGGGTATGCAGGAATTTGAGCAACGCCCCCGGCGATTCAGGAAATTCAAAGCTGTAGAGACGTTCCTGTAAGGGTTTCGACGGGCGTCCACCGACCATATAACGTACGTGTAGCTTCGCCATCTCGTCATCAGACAGATCCACCACGCTGTAGCCGCCCTCATTGAGCAGTTGCAGGATTTCCTTACGTTCCTCCAGCCCACGGCTCAGACGTACGCCGACAAAAATGCAGGCGTCTTTCGCATCAGCAAAACGGTAGTTAAATTCGGTCACCGAGCGCCCGCCCAGCAGCTGACAGAACTTCAGGAAGCTGCCCTTTTCTTCCGGAATAGTTACTGCCAGCAAGGCTTCGCGCTGTTCCCCAAGCTCGCAACGTTCGGAAACGTAGCGCAGGCCGTGGAAGTTAACGTTAGCGCCGGAAAGAACATGCGCCAGACGCTCGCCGCGAATATTATGCTGGGCGATGTATTTTTTCATCCCCGCCAGCGCCAGCGCCCCGGAAGGCTCCGCCACCGCGCGCACATCTTCGAACAGGTCTTTCATTGCCGCGCAAATAGCATCGCTATCAACAGTAATAATATCGTCGAGATATTCCTGGCACAGACGGAAGGTTTCATCGCCGATACGTTTCACCGCCACGCCTTCGGCAAAGAGACCCACACGCGGCAGATCCACCGGATGACCGGCATCCAGCGCCGCTTTCAGGCAGGCCGAATCTTCCGCTTCCACGGCAATTACTTTGATTTGCGGCATCAGCTGTTTAATCAGCACCGCAACACCTGCCGCTAATCCGCCACCACCAACTGGCACGAATACGCGATCGAGATGCGCGTCCTGCTGGAGCAGCTCCAGCGCCAGCGTGCCCTGCCCGGCAATCACCATCGGATGATCGAACGGTGGAACCCAGGTAAAACCTTGCTGCTGCGACAATTCAATCGCTTTAGCTTTAGCTTCATCAAAATTCGCGCCGTGCAGCAGCACTTCTCCGCCGAAGCCGCGAACGGCATCGACTTTGATATCGGCGGTAGCCGTTGGCATGACAATCAGCGCCTTCACGCCTAATCGCGCAGAAGAGAACGCGACACCCTGAGCATGATTACCAGCCGATGCGGTAATGACGCCATGCGCTTTTTGCTCTTCGGTCAGGCCCGCCATCATGGCATAGGCTCCGCGCAGCTTGAAGCTGTGAACGGGTTGACGGTCTTCGCGCTTCACCAGAATGACGTTGTCGAGGCGCGAAGAGAGTTTTTCCATTTTCTGTAGCGGCGTTACCTGTGCCGCTTCGTATACCGGCGCACGCAGTACCGCTCTGAGATACTCGGCACCCTCAGGAGCGCCGGATAGAGGTTGTGAATCCGCCATGGTCATTATCCCCCGAGCTTCGACTTATCGCGCACCGCACCTTTGTCGGCGCTGGTTGCCAGGCTGGCGTAGGCGCGCAGTGCGAAGGAGACCTGACGCTGACGATCTTTTGGCGTCCAGGCTTTGTCACCGCGAGCTTCCTGCGCTTCACGGCGCGCAGCGATTTCCGCATCACTCAATTGCAGTTGAATGCCACGATTCGGGATATCGATGGCAATCATGTCACCATCTTCGATAATCGCGATATTACCGCCGCTGGCCGCTTCCGGAGAAACGTGACCAATGGAAAGCCCCGAAGTACCGCCGGAGAAACGACCATCGGTAATCAGCGCGCAAGCCTTGCCGAGGCCCATCGATTTCAGGAAAGTGGTTGGGTAGAGCATTTCCTGCATGCCTGGCCCGCCTTTCGGCCCTTCGTAGCGAATGACAACCACATCACCAGCCACCACTTTACCGCCGAGGATTGCTTCAACCGCATCGTCCTGGCTTTCGTACACTTTTGCCGGGCCGGTGAATTTCAGGATACTGTCATCCACGCCTGCGGTTTTTACGATACAGCCGTTTTCCGCGAAGTTACCGTACAGGACTGCCAGACCGCCGTCTTTGCTGTAAGCATGTTCCAGCGAGCGGATGCAGCCTTCAGCGCGGTCGTCATCCAGCGTATCCCAACGACAATCCTGTGAGAATGCCTGGGTAGTACGAATGCCGGCCGGGCCGGCGCGGAACATTTTTTTCACCGCGTCGTCTTTGGTCAACATCACGTCATAACGATCGAGCGTTTGCGGCAGAGTCAGACCCAGCACGTTTTTCACGTCGCGGTTCAGCAGTTCGGCACGATCCAGTTCGCCTAAAATACCCAACACACCGCCTGCGCGGTGCACGTCTTCCATATGGTATTTCTGCGTGCTCGGCGCCACTTTACACAGCTGCGGGACTTTGCGGGACAGCTTGTCGATATCACTCATGGTGAAGTCGATTTCCGCTTCCTGCGCGGCCGCCAACAGGTGCAGAACGGTATTGGTGGAGCCGCCCATGGCGATATCCAGCGTCATGGCGTTCTCAAACGCCGCTTTGCTGGCAATGTTGCGCGGCAGGGCGGAGGCATCATCCTGCTCGTAATAGCGTTTGGTCAGCTCGACGATGCGTTTACCTGCGTTGAGGAACAGTTCTTTACGGTCGGCGTGAGTTGCCAGCAGTGAACCGTTACCCGGCTGTGACAATCCCAGCGCTTCGGTCAGGCAGTTCATGGAGTTAGCGGTGAACATCCCGGAACAGGAGCCGCAGGTTGGGCAAGCGGAACGTTCAACCTGCTCGCTTTGTGAGTCGGAAACTTTCGGGTCCGCGCCCTGAATCATCGCATCAACCAGATCCAATTTGATGATTTGGTCAGAGAGCTTGGTTTTCCCGGCTTCCATCGGACCACCGGAAACAAAGATCACCGGAATATTCAGGCGCAAAGAGGCCATTAACATCCCGGGGGTGATTTTGTCGCAGTTGGAGATGCAGACCATCGCATCGGCGCAGTGGGCGTTAACCATGTACTCAACGGAGTCAGCGATCAGCTCACGCGACGGCAGTGAATACAGCATGCCGCCATGACCCATGGCGATACCATCATCCACAGCAATGGTGTTGAACTCTTTCGCCACGCCGCCTGAGGCTTCGATTTGTTCGGCAACCAGCTTACCGAGATCGCGCAGGTGGACGTGACCCGGCACAAACTGGGTAAAGGAGTTCACCACAGCGATAATCGGTTTACCGAAGTCATCATCGGTCATCCCGGTGGCGCGCCACAATGCGCGGGCACCCGCCATATTGCGGCCGTGGGTGGTGGTAGCAGAACGATACTTAGGCATGCTTGATTAACTCCCGTCTGTCTTTCCCCTGCATACTTCACGCCGCAGGTGCGTTGGCCGCCTCGCTCACCCCAGTCACTTACTACAGTAAGCTCCTGGGACTTGCTGCGTTGCCGTCTTCCTGCAACGTGAATTATTTTGGGGAAATATTAATTTTGTTATTGGTTTACTGAATCCAACCAGCCGTATTTATCTTCCGTTTCACCGGTGAAGAGGCCAAAGAAGGCCTGCTGGATGCGTTTGGTGACCGGACCGCAGCGGCCTTCGCCCACCTGGATACCATCGACACTGCGTACTGGGGTGATTTCGGCCGCGGTACCGGACATGAACACTTCGTCGGCCAGGTACAGTGATTCACGGGACAACACCTGCTCACGCACTTCGATATCGAGATCTTTCGCCAGCTTAATGATCGCGTCACGGGTAATACCCGGCAGTGCAGAAGAGGTAAACGGCGGGGTAAACAGAATGCCGTCTTTTACTTCAAACAGGTTTTCGCCCGCACCTTCGGAGATGTAACCATTCACATCCAGCGCAATGCCTTCCTGATAGCCATGACGACGCGCTTCGCTACCCACCAGCAGCGAAGACAGATAGTTACCGCCCGCTTTAGCAGCAGTAGGGATGGTGTTCGGCGCAACGCGGTTCCAGGAAGAAACCATCGCGTCGATCCCCTGCTCCAGCGCTTCTGCACCAAGGTAAGCACCCCACGGGAACGCGGCGATGATCACGTCAGTGGTGTATCCCGCTGGCGGGTTAACGCCCATCCCCACGTCGCCAACAAACACCAGCGGACGGATATAGGCGCTGGTCAGATTGTTTTTACGAATCACCTCGCGGCAAGCTTCCATCAGCTCATCAACGCTCTGAGAAACCGGAAAACGATAGATCTTGGCTGAATCACGCAGACGCTGCATATGTTCGCGATGACGGAACACCACCGGCCCTTTGTGAGAATCGTAGCAACGGATGCCTTCGAATACTGAAGTACCGTAGTGCAGCGCGTGGGACATCACGTGAACCTTCGCGTCTTCCCAACGAATCATCTCGCCATTAGACCAAATGTAATCAGCTTTTTTCGTCGTCATTTTTCTTCCTTTTGCGCTCAGGCGCGGATTTGTTGTGATGTGGTTGTGCTCTGGCAGATAGCAACATGTGCAACGTCTACCAGTTTACTTAACTGACTAAACAGTAAGTCGACCGACCGGGGGCTGGCAACGGTCAATTCGATATTTATATTTTGCGCATCGCTGGCGGCTTCCATATTCATGGAGCACACCTGAAAACCACGATGGCGTACCACGCGTAAAACACGTTCTAACGTTTCCGGATTGAAACGAGCCTCAACGGCGACCTGATGTTGCATCATGATAATTTCTCCAGCATTTCTGAGTTACTGGCACCTGGCGGTACCAGAGGCCAGACATTCTCAAGTTCGTCGATTGAGACATGAAGCAGGTATGGCCCCTCGCTGTTCAGCATGGTGTCGAGTGCCGCTTCAACCTGGTCTTTACGGGTGATGTGTTGACCTGGTATGCCGAAGGCGCTGGCCAACATGAGGAAATCGGGGTTATCGGTAAGGGTGGTTTCGCTATAACGTTCCTGGAAAAAAAGCTGCTGCCATTGTCGCACCATGCCTAACCGCTGGTTGTCGAGTAAGACTATTTTCAGCGGCAACTGCTTGCGTTTTACGGTGCCCAGTTCCTGTACATTCATCATGAAGGAACCGTCACCGGAGATACAGATTACCGTATCGTTCGGGCGAGCAACCTGCGCGCCAACCGCTGCTGGCAGGCCAAAGCCCATCGTACCCAGGCCGCTCGAGGTGATGAAATTTTCCGGGCGGGTGTAGGTCATATGCTGCGCCGACCACATCTGATGCTGACCAACATCCGTTGTCACTACGCTGTCCGCGGGTTTGCGATCGGACAACTGCTTCAACAACAGTGGCGCGTAGATAGCCTCACCGGGATGATCATAGCGCCAGGTATGCTCTGTGCGCAGTTCAGCGCTATGCTGACGCCATGCGTCAATCTTCAGAGATTGCTGCAATGCCGGCAGCAGAGAATTTAAATCACCCTGCAGGGCGACGTGCGCCTGGCGCAGCTTGTTCATTTCCGCCGGGTCGATATCTATGTGGATCACGCTGGCATTCGGTGCGAAGGTATTCAGCTTGCCGGTTACCCGATCATCAAAACGCGCGCCCACTGCAATCAGTAAATCACATTCTTGCACCGCAAAATTTGCCGCTTTAGTGCCATGCATTCCCAACATACCCAAATAGTATGGGTAGTCAGCTTCTACTGCGCCCAGCCCCTTCAACGTGCAGGCGACCGGCATTTGGGTTACCGCGATAAATTCACGCAGGGCCGGGACCGCCTGCGCCATACCAACGCCGCCACCGACGTACAGGATCGGTTTTTGCGCCTGCGCCAGCATTTTACGCGCCTGCTCAACATCAGCGTGCGGGAAAACCTCTACATTTTCGACGGTCGTAAAATACGGCTCCAGCGTACCGCTGGCCAGCTGGATGTCTTTCGGGATATCAACCAGAACCGGACCCGGACGACCGGAGTTCGCCACAGCGAAAGCCTCTGCCATAATGCGCGGCAGTTCTTCCAGTGACTGCACCAGGAAACTGTGTTTGGTGCAGGACAAAGACATACCCAGAACGTCCACTTCCTGGAACGCATCCGTTCCGATGAAAGGTGAGGCCACCTGACCGGTGATCGCCACCACAGGAACAGAATCCAACAGCGCATCGGCAAGTCCGGTGATCAGGTTGGTAGCGCCAGGACCTGAAGTGGCGATACACACGCCGGTTTTACCGGTCGCACGGGCATAGCCAATTGCCGCCATTGCCGCGCCCTGCTCGTGTCGGCACAACAGGTGTTCTACGCCGCCGTCATACAACGCATCGTAAACCGGCATAATTGCGCCACCAGGATAACCAAAGACGGTTTGAACCCCTTGTGCACGCAACGCATGTACCACCCACTGTGCCCCATTCATAGTTACATCCCCGCCGTAAATCTTGAGAAACAGAATTTTATGCTACCGCTCACTTTCTGCTCCTCATGTATGTTTTTAAGGTCAAAAAAAACCCCCGGACCTTTCGGTGCGGGGGTCTTAGTTCGTTAAGGCTTGTTTTCTAAGCCTTTCCTCGTCCAAGTGCAGCCCCGCACGGTGGGATAATAATCACCACCACGCTAATCACGACCAGGCTAATCACTCGTAGAAGGGCTGTCATTTTTGTATTTTCTTGCATCTTGTTCGAAGGAATACCTAAAGAGTTACCATAGAATTTGCAAATGACACAAGATATTTTTTTATTCGTTTTTCTGACGCCGTTAACGGTTTAGATAAATATCATTGTTTTTTATACAAAAAATCAAAAGTGAAAATATTTCACGTTTCAGGTGATTCTCGGCAACCCGTTCCCTACTAAAAACGTTATTCAAAAGCGTTTGCGGGCGCTATTCCAGGCTTTATGCAAGCAGTATTGAGCTACATAAAAACACGGGAATAAGCCTCTAAAAACCGTAATTATGTGAAATCTTGCCGCGATGTATTGCGACATAATGCTTTCATCAGGAGGGCTTATGTCACTATCGATTGTTCACACACGCGCTGCGCTGGGCGTGAATGCACCAGCCATTACCATCGAAGTACATATCAGTAATGGTTTGCCTGGTTTAACCATGGTGGGATTACCCGAAACAACGGTAAAAGAGGCTCGCGATCGAGTTCGCAGTGCGATTATTAATAGCGGTTATGAATTCCCGGCGAAGAAGATAACCATAAACCTCGCTCCGGCCGATCTCCCGAAAGAAGGGGGACGATATGATTTACCTATCGCAGTTGCGCTTCTGGCTGCGTCTGAGCAGCTTACAACCCATAACCTCGATACATATGAGCTGGTAGGCGAATTAGCGCTTACAGGCGCGTTACGCGGCGTTCCCGGTGCGATATCAAGTGCAACTGAAGCTATTCGCGCAGGCAGGAGAATTATTGTCGCAAAAGAGAATGCAGCTGAAGTGGGACTGATACACGGTGAAGGGTGCCTGATAGCCGATCATCTACAGGCTGTATGCGCATTTCTCGAAGGTAAGCATGATTTAGACAGACCATCATCGGCAGATTTTACCCCCTGCGCATTAGCAGATGATCTGAGCGATGTTATCGGCCAGGAACAGGGTAAACGCGGATTGGAACTTACCGCAGCTGGCGGTCATAACCTCTTACTCATCGGGCCGCCGGGAACGGGTAAGACCATGCTGGCCAGTCGCCTGAGAGGATTGCTTCCGCCACTGAGCAATGATGAAGCACTGGAAAGCGCCGCGATTCTAAGTCTGGTCAATTCCGACACGCTACAAAAACAGTGGAAACAACGCCCTTTTCGTTCGCCGCATCACAGTGCTTCATTAACTGCCATGGTCGGTGGCGGCTCTATTCCTGCGCCAGGCGAGATATCTCTGGCGCATAACGGCATACTGTTTCTGGATGAGCTTCCCGAGTTTGAGCGGCGCACGCTGGATGCACTGCGAGAGCCCATTGAGTCCGGGCAGATTCATTTATCCCGTACTCGGGCAAAAATAACTTACCCCGCGCGTTTTCAGCTTATTGCTGCCATGAATCCCAGCCCAACAGGACATTATCAGGGGAACCATAACCGCTGTACCCCAGAGCAGACGCTACGCTACCTCAATCGATTATCAGGTCCATTTCTTGACCGCTTCGATCTCTCCCTCGAAATCCCCTTACCGCCGCCCGGCATACTCAGCCAGAGCCAGGTAAAAGGGGAAGATAGCGCAACGGTGAAGCAACGCGTTATGGCAGCACGAGAGCGTCAGTATCGGCGGCAGAATAAGTTAAATGCGCACCTGGACAGTCAGGATATCCATAAATACTGTCCATTGCGTAGCGACGATGCGCAGTGGCTTGAAGAAACGCTCGCGCATCTCGGATTATCCATCCGCGCCTGGTTACGCCTAATAAAGGTCGCTCGAACGATCGCGGATATAGAACAATCTGACCATATATCTCGCCAGCACTTACAGGAGGCTGTTGGGTATCGGGCGATAGACAGATTACTCATTCATTTGCAGAAACTACTGGCATAAAAAAAGGGCTTTCGCCCTTTTTTATTAATCATCAGATTCGGTGTAGTCTTCCGCACCTTCCACCTGAGGTTTCCCGCCAGACAGCGTGTGGAAGCGTTTTGGACGCTTAATGCGCGTCATGTATTTGGACCACACACGTTCAGCTTCGGTAACCGGTTCGCGCTCACCACGGCATACCGCAACAAACAGTTTTTCTTCTTCCGTTACCGGCTCACGCTTGCCCAGATCCAGCTCGTTGAAAGCATAACCGTGACGCTCAAGCAGTTGTGCTTCTTTAATGGTGAAATCACCATGACGGGAGAATCCGCGGGGATAATATTTATTATCGAAATATCGATTAGTCGTCGTAAAGCTTTCCGCCATCCTGCACGCTCCTAATTCTTTGGCCGAGCTATTTATGGCGCGGAGTATTAGTTACGCTTGACAGAGCGTCAAACAAAAGATTTAAATCATAACGACAAATAATTTTATGGAGCGAGTTGTGGATACGGAATTGTTAAAAACTTTCCTGGAAGTTAGCCGGACACGCCACTTTGGCAGGGCTGCTGAAGCACTCTATCTGACCCAATCAGCGGTTAGTTTTCGGATCAGACAACTGGAAAATCAATTGGGTGTAAACCTGTTCACCCGACACAGAAACAATATCCGTTTAACCGCTGCAGGTGAAAAATTATTACCTTACGCTGAAACGCTGATGAATACGTGGCAAGCAGCACGTAAGGAGGTTGCGAATACCTCGCGGCATAACGAGTTTTCTATTGGTGCCAGCGCATCCCTCTGGGAATGCATGCTTAATGGCTGGCTGGGGCGTTTGTACCAATCCCAGGAGCCACAATCCAGCCTGCAATTTGAAGCGAGGATCGCGCAGCGACAGTCGTTAGTAAAACAGCTTCATGAACGACAGCTTGATCTATTGATTACTACCGAAACGCCCAAAATGGACGAATTTAGCAGCCAACTGTTGGGATATTTCACGCTGGCGCTCTATTGCAGTTCTCCTTCACAAACCAAAGATGAACTGAATTATCTGCGTCTGGAATGGGGACCTGACTTTCAGCAACACGAGGCTGGATTGATTGCGGGAGATGAAGTGCCGGTACTTACCACCAGTTCGGCAGAATTAGCCAGGCAGCAACTTTCAGTCCTCAAAGGTTTTAGCTGGCTACCGGTCAGCTGGGCTAAAGGTAAAAGCGATCTCCATACGGTTACCGACAGTACAACGCTTTCACGCCCGTTATATGCAGTTTGGCTGCAAAATAGCGATAAACATGCACTGATTTGCGATCTGCTGAGAACGAATATTCTGGAAGATTAAGGAAAACGCTGGCAAGGATGCCGGGAGTAAAATAGAAAGAAGGAAAAACTCAAATTACAGGTAAAAAAAATCCTTAGCAATAATGCTAAGGATTGTTTCTGGCAGGGGCGGAGAGACTCGAACTCGCGACACCCGGTTTTGGAGACCGGTGCTCTACCAACTGAGCTACGCCCCTAAATCTTCTTATCATTAAGCCTGCTTAGTAGCAGGCTTAATTTTCTAATAAGTGGCGGAACGGACGGGACTCGAACCCGCGACCCCCTGCGTGACAGGCAGGTATTCTAACCAACTGAACTACCGCTCCACCGAATTTCTTTGTCACCACCCGGATTCTTCATCCCGGTTTACTGCAATTTGATGCCTGGCAGTTCCCTACTCTCGCATGGGGAGACCCCACACTACCATCGGCGCTACGGCGTTTCACTTCTGAGTTCGGCATGGGGTCAGGTGGGACCACCGCGCTACAGCCGCCAGGCAAATTCTGTTTATCAACACGCTTTTGCATGTCGATGTTATCTGTAATCA
>NZ_JAOWGT010000059.1:0-49976 GCF_030333005.1 Citrobacter sp. Cpo030
TGTAAGTATCCCGCATAATCGTGCCATTCACATTTAGAGACCCTCCGGCATAATCACTCTGCCAACAAAGGAGATCGCTATGCGTAAAGCCCGTTTTACTGAGCATCAGATCATTGCTGTAATTAAATCGGTTGAAGCCGGACGAACCGTTAAAGATGTCTGCCGGGAGGCCGGTATCTCTGAAGCCACCTACTACAACTGGAAGTCCAGATACGGCGGCATGGAGGCTTCTGATATTAAAAAGATCAAGGATCTTGAGGACGAGAATCGACGTCTCAAACAGATGTTTGCCGACCTGAGCCTTGAGAACCGGGCGCTGAAAGACGTTATCGAAAAAAAGCTTTAAAACCAGCCTTTAAGCGTGAGCTGGTCACTCATCTGATAACGACATTTGGACTCAGTATCCGTCAGGCCTGCCGGAGTCTGAACCTGAGCAGAACGGTTTACCATTACCGTCCGGATACCACGCGTGACGAACCCGTTATTGTCGCGTTACAGGCAGTGGCAGAGCGATACCCACGGTACGGTTTTCCAAAACTTTTCCAGGTTCTGCGGCGGCAGGGATACCCGTGGAATCACAAAAGGATCCATCGTATTTATTGTCTGCTGAAGCTGAATTTTCGCCGTAAAGGCAAACAACGGTTGCCGGTGCGTAATCCCTCGCCACTGGCCACACCGGAAGCGCTGAACCAGAGCTGGTCTGTCGATTTTATGCATGATGCTCTGGTCTGTGGCCGTCGTTTTCGCACGTTCAATGTCGTTGATGACTTTAACCGTGAGGCATTGTCGATTGAAATCGATCTGAATCTGCCAGCTTTGCGCGTGGTCCGTGTACTCGACAGGATCGCGGCAAATCGCGGCTATCCGGTCATGCTACGCATGGATAATGGTCCGGAATTTATCTCACTTGCACTGGCTGAATGGGCAGAGCAACATGCAGTAAAACTGGAATTTATTCAGCCGGGTAAGCCGACGCAGAACGCTTTTATTGAGCGCTTTAACCGAACATACCGTACAGAAATACTCGATTTTTATCTGTTCAGAACGCTGAATGAAGTGCGGGAAATCACGGAAAGATGGGTGTCAGAATATAACTGTGAACGCCCGCATGAATCACTGAACAATATGACGCCGGAGGAATATCGGCAACACAATCATTTGGCCGGGATCTCAAAAAATGCCTGGAACTAAAACGGGTCTATTTACACCCCAACAAAAAAAACGTATTAATTACTCGCAATTGCACAAAATAGATAAATACCGTTATCAGCATTTACAGTTTTTTCCTAAAGCCAGCGCTTCGTTTGTATGCCATGCTTAACCACGCTAATAACTTATAACGCTAAGCGAGGATATTATGAAAAAGACAATTATCGCATTATCTGCAATTCTGCTGGCTTCTCCGGTTATTGCCGCAACAACACACGCAACCGATAATGATGTAGCCGCCGCACACGAAAACGCCAATACTGCAAAAGAAAAACTGCATCAGGCGCAGAATCAGGGCGAAGAGCAAAAATTAAAAGCCAAACATGCTGCTGAAGGTAAACAAGATGACCTGAGCAGCAAGGTGAGTGAAGGTTCACAAAAAGCCTGGAATACAACCAAAGAAGGTACTGAAAAAGGTTGGAATGCAACAAAAGAAGGTACCGAGAAAGGCTGGAATAAGACTAAAGAAGGTGCTGCCTCCGTTGAGAAAAAAGTCAGCGAATAATCTTCCAAACATTGAATAATAAAAAACCGCGAAAGCGGTTTTTTATTATTAGGAATAAGCCGCAATCAAGCATCGGGCCTCATCGCAATCTGTTTCTAAAGTTAAACCAGATCAGGGCCACTGTAACGCACAGCCCCTAACTCCACGAGTGGCGACAGCAAATCCTGTTTCACTCTCGCCAAACGCTTTCATCCTTACTTATCAACCGGATATTCCCTGTTAATCCACGCATGTTCATCTTCCCAGGTAAACATCCATTTGCGAACCGGGCCGGCCATTACGTTAAGGTAGTAACTGTCATATCCCGCCAGGGTTGCCACCGGGTGATACCCTTTCGGCACCATCACCACGTCGCGGTTATAGACTGCCATACACTCGTCAAGCGACCGGTCGTCGGTGTAGACCCGTTGCATACAGAATCCCTGCGGCGGGTTGAGGCGATGGTAGTAAGTCTCCTCCAGATAGGTTTCCTGCGGGGGATTATCGGTGTCATGTTTATGGCTTGGGTAAGAACTGGTACAACCTTCGTTGGTCCACACCTCCACCACCAGCAGGCTATCTGCGGGTTTATCTTCCGGTAAGATGTTATGCACATAACGCTGGTTGTGACCTTTGCCACGCGCTTCCCCGTCGATATCCTTAGGTGCGATCAGCCGCGTTGGGTGCGTGCCTTTCCCCGGCGCAGCGCAGACTGCCAGCTCCAGTCTGGTCACCGCCTGAACCTGTATGGTTTCACCAGCAGTGACATAAACCGCCCACGGTTTGATCCGTTCGAACGGGCTCATCCGCTCACCAATATCCGTAAAAGTTGCGCCCGGCGTAGTGACGGTCGCGCGTCCGGCAACCAATACCAGACAACGTTCTTCGCTGACGGCGGGCAGCGTAAGCTGCTGCCCTTCCTCCAGTTCATACGCTCTAAAGCCAACATATCCCCAACCGGCGCTTTCCGGCGTCACTGACTGCGTACACCCTTGCGCGTCCGGCTGCTGCCAGCGTGATAATAAACGTGACATATCACCTCCTCAGATAAGCCCGGCATCCCGTGCCAGACGGCTAAGGTTGTTATAGCCCAGACGCGCATACGTCAGCGGATGCGCTATAGCTGGATCCTGCTCCGCCTCCACCACCAACCACCCCTGATACTGGTTCGCCTTCAGCAATGCCATGATTGGCGGATAGTCAACGCAGCCATCTCCCGGCACGGTAAAGACGCCGCTCAGCACCGCATCGAGGAAGCTGGTTTTGCGGTTTTTGACATCCGCCAGCACGTCGGCACGTACGTCTTTGCAGTGAACATGGTTGATACGTGATGCCCAGCGCTGCGCCACAGCCAACGGATCGGCACCCGCAAAGGTCAAATGCCCGGTATCGAGCAACAAGCCAACCTCATCACCGGTATACGTCATCAGATTATCCACATCTTCAGCAGATTCAATCACCGTTCCCATGTGGTGGTGATAGGCAATCTGTACCCCCTGCTGCTGGGTGTAACGCGCAAACTCGGTGAGCTTTTCACCGTACTCTTGCCAGCGCTCTTGCGGGAAGCGCGGACGCAGATGTACCGGCGTCTGCTGCTCGCCGTGAATGCAGCCACTGACTTCGGCAAAGACCAGCACCTTCGCTCCCAGTTCGCGCAGTAACGTCAGATGTGACTGCACGGCGGCAATCTCCTCCTCCACGCTGCGTTCCAGCAGACGTCCGGAGTACCAGCCGGAAACCAGTTGCAGGTCGTGGCGCTGCAAAATGGGGCCGAGCAGTCGCGCCTCGCGCGGGAATTTATTACCCAGTTCGAAACCAGCAAATCCAGCCTCTTTGCCCTCGCTCAGACACGTATCAAGCGACGTCTCAGCGCCCAGTGAAGGAAGATCGTCATTCGTCCATGTCAGTGGATTAATACCTAATTGTACCGTCATCATCTTCTCCTGAATTATGCTTGTCCGCGCTCGCGCCACCAGGCGATAAGCTGCAGGTAGTTATCTTTAATGCGCGCCACCAGCTGCGCATCGTCAATATCGTGTTTCAACCACGCGCGGGAAGCGTCGCCGAACAGCGTGCGTCCCACGGCAAATCCTTTCACCACCCCATGACCCGCAGCCGCTTTAAAATCAGCACGCAGTTGCTCTGCCGGTGCGTCCAGGCCCAGGATCACCACGCCACGGCAGTGCGGATCGCGCCGTTCGATAATGTCACTCAACGCCGTCCAGCCAGCAGAAGTCAGCGGTGGGAGTTTCCACCAGTCGGGGTAGATCCCTAAGTTGTAGAAGCGGGAAATGGCGCGCAGATACAGTTCATCACTGCGCGGCATACTGGCCGGTAAAATCACCTCCAGCAGCAGCTCATGACCGGACTGGCAACAGGCGCGGTACACCTCAGAGATTTTCTGTTCTTGTTCCAGGCGCAACGCGTGGGCATCTTCCGGATGGAAAAAGACCAGACACTTCACCACATGTTCCT
The DNA here is from genome assembly GCF_030333005.1 of Citrobacter sp. Cpo030. Lineage (NCBI taxonomy): Bacteria > Pseudomonadati > Pseudomonadota > Gammaproteobacteria > Enterobacterales > Enterobacteriaceae > Citrobacter > Citrobacter sp. Cpo030. The sequence goes on from NZ_JAOWGT010000059.1 coordinate 4,169, forward strand.
GCGGCCAACTAATGAGCTGCGAGCCTATATTGCCGTGTTCCATCTCCAGCGGGCGCGACCCCGGCAGTTCGATAGGGCGACCAATCCACCAGCCCTCTCCGGTTATCGCATTCAGCGCATCCTGACCAAACGTGCCATCGCACAGCAGTCCGGCTTTACCTTCCAGCTCGGCACTGTTCGCCGCTTCACGGCTGGCCTGCAAAATAAGCTGTTTCAATGCCGGAATACGCTTCAAAGACGCGCCGCACTGCAACGCCATCTCTTCCAGTTGGCTACGGTGATCGAAGGCCATTACGCATAGCTCCGGCCATGTGCGGCGGCGAGTCGTCACGCGATGCAAATGGTTGAGATGCGGATCGAGATCCGGACGAGGAACCTCTGCGGCGCGAGAAAGATAATCATCAAGTTCAATTTTGCTCGGCATTGCCGGCGCACAGCCGTGACGCGACACCACCAGCGCACCGCAGGCGTTGGCATAGCGGCACGCCTGCTCCCATCCCTCATCGTTGAGATAGCCGCGCAGCAGACCGGACATAAACGCATCCCCCGCCCCCAGCACGTTCAGCACCTCTACGCGTACGCCGGTGACCGTCAGGCCATCGTCCAGCCGGGGCGGGATCGCGTCGGTATACACCGAGCTGCCGAGTGCACCGCGCTTGCAGACCAGCGTCGCGTTACTCACGCCGCGAACCTGCGCCAACGCCTGCAGCGTATCGGTACTGCCGCCCGCGATATGAAACTCCTCCTCGGTGCCGACAATCACATCAAAAAGATGCAGCACCTCCTGCAACTGGCGGGTGACCTGACCGGCGGCGATAAAACGCGTTTCGCCGTCGCCTAAGGAAGTAAGCCCCCACAGTACCGGGCGATAGTCGATATCCAGCGCCGTGCGCACGCCGTGAAGCCGGGCGTATTTGAGCGCCGTCAACACCGCCTCGCGGGTTTGCGGATGAGAAAGATGCGTCCCGGTGATGGCAAGACAACGAGCAGAAGCGATGTACTGTTCATCAACATCGCTGGCGGTAATCGCCATATCCGCGCAGTTATCACGGTAAAAAATCAGTGGGAAGGTGTCCCGCTCTTTAATGCCGAGTAGCACCAGCGCCGTCAGGCGGTCTTTATCGGTAATCAGATGGCTGGTATCGCAGCCTACCTGGTTTAATTCTTCACGCAGGAAACGCCCCATATGTTCGTCGCCAACCCGCGCCAGCATTGAAGAACGCAGTCCCTGGCGTGCCGTGCCGTAAGCCACGTTGCCGGACGAACCACCAAGGTATTTGGCAAAGCTCGACACATCTTCCAGGCGCGCGCCAATTTGCTGACTGTAGAGGTCAACCGCCACGCGGCCCATGCATATCACATCAAACTGCTTTTCCACGTTGATACCTCTTCAGACAATGTCGTTCACGTTCAGCCAGCGGCCTTCCTGGTGCGAGAGTGCGATAGCGTCAAGCACGCGCGACACCTTCCAGCCTTCTTCAAAGTCCGGCCACATCGGTGCATCGGCGGCAATGCCGTCCACCAGGTCGCGTACTTCCACAGTTTTCTGGTCGTTAAAGCCGATACCATGCCCGGCTCCCATGCAAAACGCGCCGTAGTCCGGGTGCGCCGGGCCAACCAGTAAAGTGCGAAACCCCTGACGGTTGACCGGATCGTCATGCAGATAGAGCTTCAGCTCAGCCATGCGCTCCTGGGTAAAACTGATGGTTCCTTTGGTCCCGGTAATCACATACGACAACCCCATCTTGCGGCCACAGGCAACGCGGGAGGTTTCAATCACCCCTTGCGCACCGCCTGCAAAGCGCACCATCGCGTGGGCCTGATCTTCGTTCTCTACCGTCACCATTTGCGAGGAACCGACTTTCGCCGGACGCTGTGGCACCACGATCTTCAGGTCGCCGCAGACCTGCTGAATATCCCCAACCAGGTACTGCGCCATATTGACGATATGCGCCGCCAGATCGCCAAGCGCTCCCAAACCTGCCGTTTCTTTAAAACAGTGCCAGTGGATCGGCGCAAGCGGATCGGCCATGTAGTCTTCGTTGTGGGTGCCGTAGAAATGGATCACCTCACCAATTTCTCCGCACGCAATGATCTCTTTCGCCAGCTGCGCCGTTGGGTTCTTCATATAGTTGAACCCCACCAGCGTTTTCACTCCTGCCCGCTGTGCTGCTTCAACCATTTCACGCGCGTCGTGGGCGTTCAGCGCCAACGGCTTTTCTGAGTACACATGCTTGCCATGGCGAATCGCTTCCAGCGCCATCTCTTTGTGCAGATGATTAGGAGAACAGATATCCACGACATCAATGGCCGGGTCAGCCACCAGCGCACGCCAGTCTCCGGTTGAGCGGTTGAAGCCAAACGCCTGCGCCCGCTCGGCGGCCAGCTCCGGCGTGACTTCCGCCACCATTTCGCGCACCAGTTTGCCGCGCAGGTTGAATACCGTCGGGGCCTGAGCATAGGCAATGGCATGCGCCTTGCCGATATACCCGGTGCCAATCAATCCAATACGAACTTCTTTCATCATGATCCTCACAATGCGCCGCGACGGCTCTTGGCGTAGGTATCGAACGCCACCGCCAGAACGATAATTAAGCCGGTAATAATTTGTTGGTAGTAAGCCGAGACGTTCATCAGCACCAGACCGTTAATCAGGATGCCCATGATGATCGAGCCGATAATAGTGCCGCCGATACGCCCATAGCCGCCCATCAGCGAGGTGCCGCCAATGACCACCGAAGCGATGACGCGCAGCTCAAACGAGATCCCGGCAACCGCTTCTGCGCTTCCCAAACGTGCGCTGAGGATGAAGCCCGCCAGCCCCGCCAGACAGCCAATCAGTACGTAAACGCTCACCAGCACGCGCTTCACGTTGACCCCTGCCAGACGCGCCGCTTCCGGGTTGCCGCCGATGGCGTACACAAAGCGCCCCCAGCGGGTTTTATGCAGCGCCAGATAACCACCTACCGCCACCAGCGCGAATATCCAGATTGGAATGGAGATACCGAGCAGTTCGCCGCGTCCCCACCAGCGGTATCCCGCGTCGAAACCGGCAATCGGTGCGCCGTCGTTAATCACCAGCGTCAGGCCGCGCCAGATCGTCATCCCGCCGAGGGTGACGATAAACGGCGGCAGACGCAGGCGGGTCACGCCGAGGCCATGCAGAAAACCAATCGCGGTGCCCATCGCCATACAGATACCAAGGCCAATCAGCCAGCTCATGCCCCCCCAGGCGTTCGGGTCGACGGTGGTGAAGTTGTCGCCCTTAATCACATACGCGGCGGTCATAGCGCAGACCGCCAGGATTGACCCCACCGACAGATCAATCCCGGCGGTCAGAATGACAAATGTCATCCCGACAGCCATGATCCCGTAGATGGAGACTTCGGTCAGGATGTTGAAAATATTGCGTTCAGAAAGAAAATTGCTGTTCTGCAACTGAAAGAAAATCAGCAGCAGGATCATGAAAATCAGTACCCCAAAGCGCTCAAAAAAGGCAATGGGATCAAGACGTCCGCCGCGTTTGGCAGGAACCTGCGTTTTAGAAATAATCTGCGTCATGAATCACTCCGTTATGCCGCATTCAGGGCGTTGTGGTTGATGGCCATCATCGTCATTAGCCGCTCTTCGTTGGCGTCATCGCCGTGGATCTCGCCAGTCACCCGGCCTTCACTCAACGTGATGATCCGATCGGAAACCGCCATAACTTCCGGCAGATCGGAGGAGATCACGATCACCGCCACGCCCTTTTTCGCCATATCAAACAGCACCTGATGGACTTCTGATTTGGTGCCAACATCGATGCCGCGCGTTGGTTCATCCACGATCAGCACCCGAGGATTAAGCGCCATGCAGCGCGCGAGGATCACTTTTTGCTGATTCCCGCCGGAGAGCTTGCGCACCTCCTGCGCGCTGTTGACCATTTTGATCTGCAGCGCCTGGCGGTAAGACTCGATCAGGGCATCCTCTTTGCGGGTATTCACGAACCAGCGCCAGTGCAGCAGTGACGAGAGGCTGGAGAGCGACAGGTTGTCGCGGATCGACAGCCCAAGCACCGCGCCCTCTTTTTTGCGATCTTCCGGTACCAGCGCCAGCCCCTGATCCAGCGCAAACAGCGGATCGCGCGGCTGATATGGCACGCCATCAAGTTCAAAGCTGCCGGAAGTAAAACCGTCGGCGCCAAACAAGCAGCGGGCCACTTCGGTACGCCCGGCCCCCACCAGTCCGGCAATGCCTAACACTTCGCCAGCATGCACGTGGAAGCTAATGTCGTGCAGCGCGATGCCATGCGGATCCAGCGGCGGTTTTTCGCGGCTAAGCCCCTTCACCGCCAGACGCACAGGTTTATCTTCATGGTGAGTTTCGCTGGCCGGGCGGCGATTAAAGGCCACATCGCGCCCTACCATCAGGCGGATCAGCTGTTCTACGGTGGTCTGTGCAACCGCGCCATTCCCGGTAAATCGTCCATCCTGGAAAACGGTGAACTGGTCGCAGAGTTGAAAAACTTCATGCAGGCGATGGGTGACGTAGATAATGCTCACGCCACGACCTTTAAGTTCCCGCACCACACGGTGCAGGCTTTCCACTTCGCTGTCGCTCAGCGCGGCGGAAGGTTCATCCATGATGATCAGCTTTGCGTTCAGCGTCAGCGCCCGCGCAATTTCCACCATCTGCTGCTGCGCCACGCTCAGTCGGGCCACGGCCGTGGTTGGCGCAACGTTCAGTTGCAGGTAATCCAGAATCACCTGCGCTTCCTGATTTACCGCCTTTTCGTCAACAATCAGATTGCGTTTGCGCGGTTCGCGTCCGAGGAACATATTCTCGGCGACGGTCATATTGGGCAGCAGATTAAATTCCTGATAAATCGTGATAATGCCCTTGTTCTGCCGCTCAACCGGAGAGTCTTCTACCGGCAATGTTTCGCCGTTGAACCAAATATCCCCGCGTGTTTGCGGCTGTGCGCCCGCCAGCGCTTTCAGCAGGGTCGATTTTCCGGCACCGTTCTCACCTAACAGCGCATGAATTTCGCCTGCTCCGACGGTCAGCTGTGCGCTGCTCAACGCCCAAACGCCGGAAAAGCTTTTCGCCAGGTCGGTCACTTTCAGTAAGGGTTGCGACATCGGTCTGCTCCTCCTTTAGAGTGAGCCGCCGTAACGGCGGCTCCAGATATACACAAAATCATTCAAGTTGCATCAAGGCGGCAAGTCTGAGAATCCCCAGGAGCTTACTCAAGTAAGTGACTGGGGTGAGCAGATGCAGCCAACACAGAGGCAGCTTGAAGGATGACGTGTATAAATCAGTTACCGGCTTCGTTAATACGCTCGGCCTGCTGCAAATTCTCTTTGGTGATAAGCGTTGGCGGGTAGTCAGCCCCGGTGATCGCAGTCTTCTCACGGACGTTATTCACCAACTGGCTCATGGCCGTTTTCACCGCAAAGCCAGGACGCTGATCCGCCGTCACTGCCAGCCAGCCGTCGCGCACACGCGCCAGTGCTTCCGGCACAGCATCGAAGCCCGTGACCAGAACTTCACCCGGTTTCAGTCCTTGTCCCTGTAACGCTTCAATCGCGCCCAGCGCCATATCGTCGTTAGCGGAGAGGATCACCTGCGGACGCTTCGGCAACGAAGGCAGAACGCTTTCGACAATGCGCATCCCTTCAGAACGCATCCAGTTACCGGTCTGATCGGCAACGATCTTGTACTTTTCACCACCCGCCTTCAGGCTGTCGCGAATGCCTTTAGTACGTTCAATGTTGGAGGAGGAGCCTGGCTGGCCGGTCAGCAGAATAATGTCTGCCCCGTCAGGGAATTTGGTTTTGACAAAGTCGCCAATCGCCTGGCCGCCTTTGTAGTTGTTCGCGCCGAAGTGCGGCACTTTTTTCTGGCTGTCAACGGAGCGGTCAAGGGTAACAACGGGCAGTTTGGCATCCTGAATTTCATCTACCGCGCTGGACACCGCGTTGACATCGTTTGGTGAAACAATAAAGCCCTGTGCGCCACGAGTTATGGCATTTTCCAAGTCAGCGACCTGTTTTGGCGAGCTACCCTGCCCGTCCAGGACCTGTAAATTCACGCCCATTTCTTTTGCGGCTTTCACCGCCGTGCGCTGCATGTGAACTTCAAATGGCATCGCCAGGTTTGGCGTACTGAAAACAATTTGCTCATTTTCAGCAATGGCTGCCCCGGATGTCATGGCGATGAGGACAGCTAAGATCAGTTTTTTCATTATTATGTCTCTCTGTGTAGGGTAGGTTGTGGTGACAATCAGAGGAGAACTTCACGTTGGCTATGCAGTGACTCCAGCGCTTTATCCGCCAGATACAGCGCACGCTCGCCATCGTCCCCGCTGCAATCAGGGACCGCTTCGCCGCGCAGTACCGCAACAAAGTGTTCCCATTCCGCGGCATAGGCCGATTTATAACGCTGCAAGAAGAAATGTTCAGGTAACGCGCTGGTGCAGCCGGTCTTCGCGTAGTGCTGCACCTGGTTTTCGAGAATGTTGCCCGCGCACAGCAGTCCTTCAGAGCCGTGCAGCTCAAGGCGCTGATCGTATCCGTAAGAAGAACGGCGGCTGTTGACGATGGTCGCCATCGCGCCGGAGGCATATTTCAGTACGATGAACGCGGTATCGATATCGCCCGCTTCGCCAATCGCCGGATCCACCAGATTGCTGCCCTGGGCATACACCGAAACTGGCTCTTCGCCCATGATAAAGCGCGCCATATCAAAATCGTGGATGGTCATATCGCGGAACATACCGCCGGACACACGCACATATTCCGCTGGCGGCGGCGACGGATCGCGGGAAATGATCAGCAGCGATTCCGGCTTACCGATACGCCCGGCCAGTGCGTCAGTTTTCACACGGCGAAACTGCGGATCGAAGCGGCGGTTGAAACCGATAAACAACGGTACGTCGTACTCTTTGACCACTTTCAGACAGTCGCGTACGCGGGCCAGATCCAGGTGGACCGGCTTTTCACAGAAGATGGCTTTGCCGTGGCGGGCGGCCATTTCAATCAGATCCGCGTGGGTATCAGTCGCGGAGGCGATCAGCACGGCGTGAACGTTAGGGTCCGTCATCACCTCATCCAGGCTTTGCAGACGAGCCTGGTACTGTGTGGCAAGACGGGTGGCAAATTCCTGATTCGGGTCGACGACGGACCAGAGGGTAGTAGCACTGTGACTGGCAATGTTAGCTGCATGTACCTGGCCAATTCGGCCAGCGCCCAGTAAAGCAATGTTAAACATAACGGCTCCCGGTGTTGGTGAATGCGATGAACTAACGACCCTTTAAATAAAACATTTATTTCATTTTTATAAATAGTGAAAATTATGTTTTTGAGTGCAAGTTAACACTTTTGAGATGATCGAGATAAAATTTGTTATCAATATCACAACATAAAGACGGGAAAGATGAAGGAATTAGCCCCCTTCCGTTCAGGAAGGAGGCGATGGATGAAGAAAAAGGAAAAATGAAATGAAAATTTCGTTGTCGCAGGTTGCCGGATGACGGAGCTAACGCCTTATCCGGCCTGGGGGTGGAGTCCGCTGTAGGCCGGATAAGCGCGGCGCCATCCGGCATTAATCGCTTTTAGTACTGACGTGCGTTTTTCACCTGCTCAAACGTCTGCTCAGCCGCTTTTCGCACCGACGGAGATTCCGCCACCTGCGCATCGCCAGTGCGCCACCAGGCGGCATAGTCGTGGGTCATGGTTTTCGGCAGGACTTTGATATCCAGCAGCACAGGCCCCGAATGCGCACGCGAGGCTTCCAGCGCCGTCAGCAGGCTTTGCTCGTCATGTACACGCCATGCCCGACAGCCGTAGCTTTCCGCGTTTTTGGCAAAATCGACCTTCACCAGCGGCCCATCCAACCGTCCGGTTTGCGGGTTACGGTGACGGTTTTCCGTACCGAAACTCCCCATCCCATGCCCCATCTGCAGGTTGTTAATACACCCGAAGCTGGCGTTATCAAACAGCAGGATAGTGACTTTTATCCCCTCCTGAACGGCGGTTTGTAGTTCGGAATGCAGCATCATGTACGAGCCATCCCCCACCATGGCATATACCGGCTGCTGCGGCTTCGCCAGCCTGGCTCCAATAGCAGCCGCAATCTCATAGCCCATACAGGAGTAACCGTATTCCAGGTGATAGCTGTCCGGGGTTTTGACCTGCCAGATACGCTGTAAATCGCCAGGCAGCGATCCGGCGGCCCCCACGACGATAGCGTTATCTTCAATGTGCTGATTGATAAGTCCCAGCACCTTCGTCTGGGTCAGCCGGGTGTTTAGCGTGTCGCCATATTCCACCAACTGAGCGTCAAGATGCCCAGCCACTTCGGGTTCGTCATCGGGACGCCAGTCGCGCTCCCATAAACGTTGGCACTCATCGCGCCAGGCCTCTTGCGCCTGCGCGACCACCTTCCCCCAATCGCTGCGGTAGTCTTTCAGTGTTTCAGTTAATGCCGTAAGCCCGGTACGGGCGTCGGCGATAAGCGCAGTGGCATCAAGCTTCAGTGCGTCAAACTCCGCCACGTTCAGCAGCAGGAACTCAACCTCCGGATGAGAAAACAGCGCTTTCGAACCGGTGGTAAAGTCGGTGAGGCGCGTACCGATGCCGATCACCAGATCGGCTTGCGGTACGAGCTGATTCGCTGCCATCCCTCCAGTTACCCCAATGCCTCCGAGGTTAAGTGGGTGGTCACTAACCAGCGCGCCCTTTCCGGCCTGAGTTTCGGCAAACGGCAGTTGCAGCGTTTCAACAAACGTACGAAACGCCTCATGCGCGCCGGAGTAGCGTACCCCGCCGCCGCATACCACCAGCGGACGGCGTTTGCGGGCAATCAGCGCCCGCGCCATCGCCAGACGCTGCGGGTCGGGCGGGCGACGTTCGATCAAATGAACGCGGCGCGCAAAGAAGCTCTGCGGATAGTCCCAGGCTTCTCCCTGCACATCCTGTGGCAGGCAAATAGTTACGGCACCAGTATCTGCGGGGTCAGTAAGCGTTCGCATCGCGTTTAGCATCGCGCTCATTAACTGCTCCGGGCGGTTAATCCGGTCCCAGTATCGCGAGACCGGGCGGAAGCAGTCGTTGGTACTGATGCCAAGGTCATGGTATTGCTCAATTTGCTGCAATACCGGGTCCGGCTGACGACTGGCATAGACATCGCCAGGCAACAGCAACAGCGGAATACGGTTCGCCGTCGCGGTTGCTGCGGCGGTCACCATGTTTGCCGCTCCCGGCCCAACCGATGACGTCACGGCAAAAATACGCTGGCGCCGATGCTGTTTGGCGAATCCGGTCGCCATGTGCGCAATTCCCTGCTCATTACATCCCTGCATCACCTGCAAATGACCGGGTGCCTGCTCCAGCGCCTGGCCAATGCCCAGCACGTTACCGTGACCAAAGATGGTGGCGACGCCCTCGACAAAGGGCGTTTCCTCGCCATCGACACAGACATATTGTTGATTAAGGAATTTGACCAGCGCCTGAGCCATGGTCATACGTTCGGTTTGCATAAACCCTCCTGTCAGCCCAGCGTTGGCATGGAGAACGCGGCCCCTGTGTCCTGCAGCATCTCCGGCCAGCGTGCGGTGACGGTTTTCATCCGGGTGTAGAAGCGTACGCCATCGTTACCATGAACGTTAAGCGCACCAAAAATGGACCGCTTCCAGCCGCCAAAACTGTGGAACGCCATCGGCACCGGAATAGGCACGTTTACGCCCACCATGCCCGCCTGCACTTCTTCGCAGAAGCGACGCACACAGCCGCCGTCGCGCGTGAAAATTGCCGTGCCGTTACCATATTCATGACGGTTAATCAGTTCCACCGCGCTGCTGTAATCTGCTACGCGCACCACAGAAAGCACCGGCCCAAAAATCTCCTCTTTATAAATGGTCATTTCCGGCGTGACGTTATCGAACAGGGTCGGCCCGACAAAATAGCCCTGCTCATGGCCTTTAACGCTAAAACGCCGACCATCCACGCGCAGGCTGGCCCCCTGCGATTCCCCACTGTCGATATAACCGAGCACTTTATTACGATGTACAGAGGAGATAAGCGGCCCCATTTCATTTTCCGGTGTCTGATCAAGCCCCGGCCCGACACGCAGCGCCGCAATCTGTTTTTCCAGTCGCGAGCACAGCTCATCTGCCGTTTTGTCCCCTACCGCCAACACCACGGAGAGTGCCATACAGCGTTCACCCGCCGCACCGTAAGCGGCCCCCATAATGGCATTGGTTGCCATATCCATGTCGGCATCCGGCATTAAAATGCAGTGATTTTTAGCGCCACCTAACGCCTGGCAACGCTTACCGTGGGCCGATGCCGTCTGATAAATGTATTCCGCAATCGGCGTAGAGCCGACAAAGCTCACGGCCTGCACACGCGGGTCAGTTAACAGCACGTCAACGGACTCTTTGTCCCCCTGCACAACGTTGAACACGCCGTCTGGCAATCCGGCTTCTTGCAGCAGTTTGGCCAGAGCCAGGGCGAGAGAAGGGTCTTTTTCTGAGGGTTTCAGCACGAAGGTATTCCCGGTTGCCAGCGCGATGGGGAACATCCACATCGGTACCATTGCCGGAAAGTTAAACGGCGTGATCCCGACGCAAACCCCGAGCGGTTGCATCAGCGAATGGCTATCAACGCCGGTACCTACGTTGGCTGAGTGTTCGCCCTTTTGCAGATGTGGGATGCCGCAGGCAAACTCCACCACTTCCAGGCCGCGGGTCAGTTCACCAACTGCGTCAGAGAATACCTTGCCATGCTCTTCGCTGATGATGCGAGCCAGCCTCTCCATGTTTTCTTCCAACAGCGCCTTAAAGCGGAACATCACTCGCGCACGTTTTAACGGAGAATGACGCGCCCAACCGGGGAATGCGTCGTGCGCTGCCGCAATAGCCTGCTCGGTTTCCTGTGTCGTACTCATCACCACCTGGCGGATCTGCTCGCCGGTGGCCGGGTTGAAGATTGCCTGAACGCGCTGGCCTGAACCGGTGACACATTCGCCGTGGATAAAATTCGCTACTGTCTCCATCCTTAACCTCTCGCTGTTGATACGTGACTGTTACCTGAACACTGTTATCTGTGTACTATATATGAAACAAACATTCCATTTTAAGTTGAAATAAAATAAATAATGATTAATGTGATCAAGGATGGGTTTTTATGTTAACAAGCGGAATCGCATGATTAGCGTGCACTGGCAGAACGTTTCAGCGAACGGCAAGCCTGAAGCTTTTGTTTCGTTTTTACAGCCAGATGAATGAGTGACATTTCAAAGACGCGGTTTTGCGTTTAGAATCATAAAACTATGTACCAGGAGGTAAAATGACAACAGCAACCAGCCTGAACGAGCTGCAGCAGCAAATCCGCGATCGCTACGATAGCCTGAGTAAGAGGTTGCAGCAGGTGTCCCGCTATGTGCTGGATAATACCAATAGCGTGGCCTTTGATACGGTTGCCGTCATTGCTGAACGAGCCGGAGTACCACCCTCTACGCTGATCCGCTTCGCCAATGCTTTTGACTTCACCGGCTTCAACGAAATGAAACAGCTGTTTCGTATGAACCTGGTAGAGGAAACCGCCAGCTACAGCGACCGCGCGCGCATGTTCCGTGAGATGGAAAGCGAAGCCGTACCGGAAACCCCGCTCGATATCCTGCAGGAGTTCGCCCGTTCGAATACCCAGGCGCTCCAGCAGCTGGCAGCCCGTGCCGAACCTGAAATGCTGGAACGCGCCGTACAATTGCTGGCAGAAGCCGACACCATTTACATTGCAGGTCTGCGTCGTTCGTTTAGCGTAGCGGCCTATCTCACCTACGCCCTGAGCCATCTTGAGTGTCGCCCTATTTTGCTCGACGGAATGGGCGGAATGCTGCGCGAGCAGATTAACCGCATCAAAGCGCGCGATATCGTGGTGTCGATCAGCTTCTCGCCTTATGCGGAAGAAACGGTGATGGTCAGCGAAACTGCGGCCAATGCCGGCGCGCGCCAGATTGTGATTACCGACAGCCAGATAAGCCCGCTGGCCACATTCAGCGATCTCTGCTTTGTGGTGAAAGAGGCGCAGGTCGACGCGTTTCGCTCCCAGTCAGCGACGCTGTGCCTGGTGCAGTCGTTAGTGGTGGCGCTGGCCTACCGTCTGGGCGACGGAAGTAATGAACGCGGTCATTCTGTCGGGTGATGAGCGCCGCGAAAATTGACGATCCGCTTTATTACATTCCCGCCAGCGTGATCTCTGCCGTTACTTTTATGGTCGTTGAAAATATCGCCCTCATTCAGCGACCAGATAAAATACAATCCGTTATTACCATAAGCTACAATTATATTAATATTAGATAATCAACAATGCGCATGCTGACAATAATACGCAAAGGTTTACTATAGACCTGTCTTTTTTAAGCAGGAAAGTAAAATGAAAAATACAAAAGGGTTGATGATTATTGCCCTTGCTTTCACCCTGGCATCATGTGCTTCCATTCCTGAGAATATCAAAGGTAATAATCAACCCGATATCCAAAAAAACTTTATCTCCGTGCATAACCAGCCCGGTTTATATACCGGTCAGCAGGCCCGTTTTGGCGGTAAAGTCATCAATGTGATTAACACCAAAAAAGATACGTTGCTGGAAATCGCCGTTCTGCCACTGAACGACTCTGCTAAGCCACAAATAGACGCGAGCTATCAGGGACGTATTCTTGCCCAGCAGAAAGGTTTCCTCGATCCGGTAAACTACAGAAACCATTTCGTGACTATTTTGGGAAAAATTCAAGGAGATGAGTCAGGATTCATCAACAAAGTCCCGTACAACTTTGTTAAAGTTGATTTACAAGGAATCCAGGTTTGGCATTTAACTGAGTCTGTCAACACCACCTATAACATGTGGGATTATGGTTACGGCGCATTCTGGCCTGAGCCGATGTGGGGAGCGCCTTACTACGCCAATACAGTCACTCAGGTAACTCCGGAGCTAGTGAAATAATCCCAGAGGTAAGATGGCGCGACTATATTCCGGAGTCAGGTGTTGGCAAACACCCCCTCTCATCACCCCGTGTTTATCTTATTGCGCCATCCTGCTTCATGAGATCCTTCGCTTAACATGCATTCTTCCTGTTACATATAATTTTTAACCGCTAATTCTTTAGCGAAGAAATGGGCTTTACCCTTCTCATGCCTGACCATCTTTTTTTATTTACCGACAACTCCCCCACCCTGCATGCAATAAAAGAACATTTGTGTTTACACATTATTCAGGGATTACTATGAACAGAAAATGCTTACTGTTGATACCATTATTCTTTAGTAGCGTCATCATCACCGCCTGTGATAATAAACCTGCAGTAAAAACCGCCATGGAGCCCGAGGTCGGCGTTGTTACCTTAGCGCCCTCCTCAGTAAATATTAAAAGTGAACTTCCGGGTCGCGCGCTTGCGTTCGAGATCGCCGAAATCCGCCCTCAGGTTGGTGGGATCATCATAAAACGCAACTTTGTTGAAGGCGATAAAGTCAGCAAAGGAGAATCACTGTATCAAATTGATCCTGCCCCGCTGCAGGCACGGCTGGACTCAGCCAAAGGCGCGTTGGCAAAGGCACAGGCTACCGCCAATAATGTTCGTCTGACACTCAATCGGCAGTCAGCATTAATAAAATCTAATTACGTCAGCCGCCAGGACTATGACACGACGCGTACACAGCTTAATGAAGCGCAAGCCAATGTTGCCGTCGCTAAAGCGGATCTTGAACAAGCCACCATCAATCTTCGATACGCCAATGTTACCTCGCCCATTGATGGCATCAGCGGTAAATCCTCCGTGACCGTGGGTGCCCTGGTTACTGCCAATCAGGAAAACGCGCTGGTCACCGTTCAGAGATTAGATCCGATTTATGTTGATTTAACCCAGTCAGTACAGGACTTCTTACGCCTGAAAGAAGAGAAAGCCAACGGCCAAATCGCCCAGCAACAAGGCAAAATTCCGGTTGAGCTGATGCTGGAAAACGGCAAGCCCTATCGCCATACCGGTACGCTTGAGTTTTCCGATCCCGCTGTTGATGAGACCACCGGTTCGGTAACCCTGCGCGCCGTATTTCCCAATCCTGAAGGTGAAATTTTACCCGGTATGTATGTCACGGCGTTGCTGGACGAAGGCAGTCAACAAAACGTGTTGATGGTCCCCCAGCAAGGAATTACGCATAACGAGCAAGGAAAAGCCACCGCGCTGATCCTTGACCAGGAAAACGTAGTGCAACTGCGTGAAATAAACGCAGTTAAGGCCGTTGGTAATCAATGGTTAGTGACCGCGGGATTACGTCCTGGCGATCGGGTCATTGTGTCCGGATTACAAAGAATTCGTCCAGGAATCAAAGCCCGGGTCCTCCCTTCAAAACTGAACACATCTGACACGGTAGCTGAACAGTAATATTTCAGGCATTAAGGACACTTTCTTCATGGCCAACTTTTTTATTGAGCGCCCGGTTTTCGCCTGGGTGCTCGCTATTATCATGATGTTTACGGGCGGTATCGCGATAATGAACCTGCCTGTCGCCCAATATCCACAAATTGCGCCCCCAACCATTACCATCAGCGCTGCCTACCCAGGGGCTGACGCAAAGACCGTTGAAGACTCCGTCACCCAGGTGATTGAACAGAATATGAATGGTCTTGATGGCCTGATGTATATGTCATCCACCAGCGATGCGGCAGGTAATGCCTCGATTATCCTGACCTTCAAAACGGGTACGTCACCCGATATTGCGCAGGTTCAGGTACAGAATAAACTACAGCTGGCGATGCCTTCCTTGCCGCAGGAAGTACAACAGCAAGGGATCAGCGTTGATAAATCCAGCAGCAATATATTAATGGTCGCCGGTTTTATCTCTGATAATAACAGCCTGAGCCAATATGATATTGCCGACTATGTGGCCTCGAACATTAAAGATCCGCTAAGCCGCACTGCCGGGGTGGGGAGCGTGCAGTTATTCGGTTCTCAATACGCCATGCGCATCTGGTTGGATCCGCAAAAGCTCGACAAGTATAACCTCACTCCCGAGGACGTCATTACCCAGCTCAAAGTGCAGAATAATCAGATATCTGGCGGGCAATTGGGGGGCATGCCTCAGTCAGCCGATCAGCAGTTAAATGCGTCGATAATCGTCCAGACGCGTCTGCAAACGACCGATGAATTTGGCAAGATCTTCCTTAAAGTTCAGCAAGATGGTTCTCAGGTTCTGCTGCGCGATGTCGCGCGCATTGAGCTGGGTGCGGAAAATTATGCAACGGTTGCACGTTACAACGGCAAACCCGCCGCCGGGATTGCGATTAAACTTGCCGCTGGCGCCAATGCCCTGGCTACGTCCCAGGCGGTCAAACAAGAGCTGAACAGATTATCGGCCTGGTTTCCGGCCAGTATGAAAACCGTTTATCCCTATGACACCACGCCGTTTATCGAGATTTCGATACAGGGTGTTTTTCATACTTTGATCGAGGCAATCATTCTGGTATTCCTCGTCATGTATCTGTTTTTGCAGAGTTTCCGCGCGACGCTTATCCCCACTATCGCCGTTCCGGTGGTTATCCTCGGCACCTTTGCAATACTCGACGTCGCCGGTTTTTCGATTAACACGCTCACGATGTTTGGCATGGTGCTGGCGATAGGGCTGTTGGTCGATGATGCCATCGTGGTGGTTGAGAACGTAGAACGTATTATTGCTGAAGAGCACTTGTCCCCAAAAGCGGCAACGCATAAAGCAATGGGCCAACTCCAGAGGGCGCTGGTTGGTATTGCCGTCGTGTTATCCGCCGTATTTATGCCGATGGCGTTTATGAGCGGAGCAACGGGTGAAATTTTCCGTCAGTTTTCCATCACCTTAATCTCTTCCATGCTGCTGTCGGTATTTGTGGCAATGAGCCTGACGCCAGCACTTTGCGCCATGCTGTTAAAATCTCACGAGGGAGAAAAGGCAAATACACATTTTCTGTTTACCCGTTTCAATCACTTCATGGAGAAATGCACTCAGCACTACACGGACAGCACCCGTACACTGCTACGTCGCACAGGCCGTTATATGGTCGTCTATTTAGTCATTGGCGCGGGCATGATTGTGCTGTTTTTACGCACTCCGACCTCCTTTCTGCCTGAAGAAGATCAGGGGGTATTCATGACCACGGCACAATTGCCTTCGGGTTCAACGATGGTGAACACCAGCAAAGTGCTCGGAGAAATAACCGACTACTACCTGACAAAAGAACAGAAAAACGTCGCTTCTGTTTTCACCGTTGGCGGATTTGGTTTCAGCGGCCAGGGACAAAACAACGGTCTGGCGTTTATCAGCCTGAAGCCCTGGTCAGAACGCGTTGGCGAAGAAAACTCGGTTACCGCCATTATTCGACGGGCAATGATGGCCTTAAGCACCATCAATAATGCCGTCGTTTATCCGTTCAATTTACCCGCGGTCGCGGAACTGGGGACGGCTTCAGGTTTTGATATGGAGCTACTGGATAACGGTAATCTTGGGCATGAGAAAATGATGCAGGCGCGGAACCAGCTTCTGGCTTTGGCCAACCAGTCATCCGGTGAGGTTGACGGGGTACGTCCGAACGGCCTGGAAGATACACCGATGTTCCGCATTCACGTCAACGCCAAAAAGGCTGAAGCTATGGGCGTTGCGTTATCAGATATTAATCAGACCATCTCCACCGCGTTTGGTAGTCGCTATGTTAATGATTTCCTGAACCAGGGGCGCGTAAAAAAAGTGTATGTCCAGGCCGATACGCCGTTCCGTATGTTGCCGGACAATATCAACCACTGGTACGTACGTAACGCCTCCGGCGCAATGACGCCGCTTTCCGCCTACTCATCCACCGAGTGGACCTACGGTTCTCCTCGCCTTGAACGCTACAACGGTCAACCCGCAATGGAAATTCTGGGCCAGCCGGTTGAAGGGAAAAGCAGTGGTGATGCGATGAAATTTATGGCATCGCTGATTAATAAACTGCCCGCAGGCGTCGGCTATGCCTGGACCGGTCTGTCTTATCAGGAGGCGCTATCCACAAACCAGGCACCAATGCTGTACGGCATTTCGCTGATCGTCGTGTTTCTGGCGCTGGCGGCACTGTATGAAAGCTGGTCGATCCCGTTCTCGGTGATGCTGGTTGTGCCAATCGGGGTGGTCGGCGCTTTACTGGCTACCGATCTGCGCGGCCTGAGCAATGATGTTTATTTCCAGGTAGGCCTGCTCACCACCATGGGGCTGTCGGCTAAAAACGCCATTCTGATCGTCGAGTTTGCCGTCGAGATTATGCAGAAAGAAGGGAAAACGCCGCTTGAAGCTGCAGTGGAAGCCGCGCAAATGCGCTTACGTCCAATTCTGATGACCTCACTGGCCTTCATCCTGGGGGTTATTCCGCTGGCAATAAGCAACGGCGCGGGCTCTGGTGCACAAAATGCCGTCGGTACGGGGGTTATCGGAGGGATGCTGGCCGCGACGGTACTGGCAATCTATTTTGTACCAGTGTTCTTTGTACTCGTTGAAAATATGTTAGCGCGATTTAAAGCTCGACGCTGATCCCCTGCCCTATCCCTGGGTTTAGATTATTAAATCCCAGGGATAGGGCTTCGTTTGTCAGGTCTACGGTTATTAGCGGGCACGGCTATCCAGAGAATTTCTCGTGGATAGCAGGGTCAACATTACGCGGATTTTTTGTAGGGAACGACTGGGGTAGGTACAGAGGTTGTCAGTTCTAACGAATGCCAGGCTATCAAAACGGTTAATCAATAGTGCAGACCGGAACCTTTCAGATTTACAGCCAGTTCACCCAGTTTTGTATTCGGATGCTGATGGCACATTTTAACCATTTTCGGTACAGCTTCCGTTTCCACCTCATGCAGGGGAACATAATCATCGCCTTTAAAGTCCGAATTTTTATTAACAATCACAAAGGCAATTGCCGTCTTGTATTGCTGACTCATATCAACAAATTCTTTACAGGTCATATCTTGTGGCGCAGCTTCCGTTGCCTGAGTAGCCAAAGCACGAGTCATTGGCGCCATAATAGAGGTCACAAGAATAGCTGCAGAAACCATCATCTTAATATTCACTATGCGCTCCAGAAGTAGCATTAATTTTTATCGGCGAGCTTATCATTTTTTACCAGCGTCGCATTTCTACGTAGACTGATAAAAGCTAAAGAACTAAAGATCATCTCGACACCAATAAAGATTGAGGTAAATACATACGATCTGTCGGGATCCATATTCAGCCATACGCCGGCAATAAGCAGGTCAAAAATACCAATGAAAATGTTCCATCCATAACCCGGACTACGGAACAGTTTGACCCCAGAGGCGATACGAAAAATACCCCCCAGAATAAACAGGCAGCAAAATACCATTGCCAGTGAATTCATGCCTATCACAGGATTCACGAGGAAACAGTAACCCAGCAGTAACCACGCGATAGCAAAAAAGGCATAAGTAAATTTGGCTTTCAATTGCTTTTTACCTGAGCTAAACAGGCTATAAATAGAATAGAAACCACATACCAGGAACATAAAACCGGTTGCATAGCTTAAATAAACACCTGCAGCAATCGGATAAATCAAGCAGCAGATGCCACAAATCAACATCAACACCGCCATAATCGTCGCGTGCTTTTTATAATGAACGAGTGTTTTTTCATTAAACGCTCTCAGGCTACGCTGATTAAAAACAAACATACATCCTCCGTTATACATAAACGCAATGTAACCTGTTGACATAAGAATTATTACTCACTCAACATATGTTACTTACAGTGGAATGATAAGACTTCCACTAAGGAAGCGTATATAAGAACAAGAGAATGTCGCTATGCGTATATTCCTACACATGTCAGACATCTGACACGTGTAGGATTAAACGGTCATTATTCTATCTTGGCTCTGATTCCTCTCTTTAACATTATTTAATATGCTTATTGCGTTTGGTGACATATACCAAATTTATTCAGGAGAAAGTAATGAAAAAGATTATTCTTGCGGGTGTGCTTGCAACCATGATGGGTTCAGCACCGGTGATGGCTGCTACTGCTACCACAACCACTCCGGCGCAAGCTGCTACCGCAAATGTACAAAAAGAAGCTGCCGATGTTATGCAGGTCGCAGTGCAAGGTGCAAATGCGATGCGTGATATTCAGCTTGCTCGTCTGGCCCTGTTTCATGGACAGCCTGACAGCGCTAAAAAATTAACCGATGACGCGGCTTCCCTGCTGGCAGGCGACAGCAAAGATTGGGCGAAATTTGTAAAAGCTGCGCCTAAAGCCAAGATGATTGACGATCAGTACGTGGTTATTAACGCTACGGTCGCGCTGTCAGAAGACTATATTGCGACTCCGGCCAAAGAATCCGCTATCAAAACAGCGAATGGCAAAATGGCCAAAGGCGACTGGAAAGGTGCAGTTGATACTCTGCAACTGGCTGGTATCAGCGTGCTTCAGACCCAATACCTGATGCCTCTGAATCAGACTCGTAAAGCCGTTGCCAGCGCGCAAAAACTGCTGACTTCCGGTAAATACTATGAAGCAAACCTTGTGTTAAAAGGTGCTGAAGATGGCATTGTAGTCGATAGCGAGATGATCGGCGCAGGCCAGTAGTACTCAGCACTACGGAGTGTTGAACCAGGACTTTCTCTCCTGATCGGGCAGCTACGGCCACCCGATCAGGGGGATTAATGGCTAATCAGACTGTCTATCTCAATCTCAATTTCCCGCATAACAGCAATAATCTTCTGCAATGCCTCCTCGCGTACTGCCAGAGGAAGATCGTCATGTCGTCTGGATTCAAAAGGTTCGCACAGGCTCTGTAGCGCAGTGATACCCAGAATTTGCGCCGAGCCATGCAACCGGTGAAGGGCTCGCAAAAACAGCTGAGGCTCATCTTGCAAAACGGCTTTCTCAGCCGCTTGTATATCATTCAGCGTTGCCTCGCGAAATGTCTCGAGAATCTCGTTCATGAGTGCGCGATCGCCGCCGGTATTTTCCGTCAACACATTGAATTTCAAATGCCGGATTGTACAAGGAGACGAATAACCGGTTTCGATTTTACTCAATTCATGGGTCAGTGTCTGAATCGACACAGGTTTGAACAGGCACAAATTCATACCATTTTGTAGGCATCGATCGCGTGACTGTGGAAGTGCGCTGGCCGTCAGTCCCCATATTTGTAAATTCGGCTGTTGACGACGTAGCGAAGCCGCGAGATCAAACCCGTCTTTTTTCGGCATATTTACATCGGTTATCAGCAGATCGTACGATTTTTTCGCCAGTTTGGCTTCTGCTTCCTCCCCATCACACGCTTCATCCACACTGTAGCCAATGGCATTCAACTGTCGCTTGAGCAGCAGGCGATTGGTTGGATTATCGTCAGCTATCAAAATAGACAGACACGGCAGCGGTAACAGAGTACCTGGCGCATCGCCATCCGATACAATTGACTGTCGAGCCGTTTCAACCGGCAGCGTTATGGTAAACGTGGTTCCTTGCAACGGGACGCTCATCAACTCCAGCGTCCCGCCCATCAGCGTCACCAGTTCTTTACAGATAAATAACCCCAGACCAGAACCGGTTTGTTGACGCCCACACCGCCCCTGAGCGTAACGCTGAAACAACCCCGCCTGCTCCTCTTCACTAATCCCGCAACCGGTGTCGCTAATGGCGATGGTCAGGGTACCGTGATTCTCCCCATCAGGCGTCAAACGGGCCGTTACATGAATGCTGCCCTGCTCGGTAAACTTCAACGCATTACCCACCAGGTTGGTGAGAATTTGCCGCAAAGCCTGCTGATCGACAAATACCCGCTCGTTTGCTGGCAACTGGCTAACGCAGGCAAGCGTAATGCTTTTCTGTCTGGCTAAAGCATCGAAAGAGTGACACTGCAATTCAATGAGCTGCGAGAGATCTGTCCATTGAGGAACAACCTGGTATTTACCAGACTCAATCTTATCCACATCCAGAATCTTACCGATCAGCCCAAGCAATGACTGGGCCGTCGCCCCGGTAAGGGCAATCGCCTCTTTTCGCTGTGCCGGGCTGAGTTCTGAACTCGACAGTAATTCCACAAAGCCAACAATCGAACTTACCGGAGTACGTAACTCATGGCTCATACTCGCCAGAAAGCGACTTTTGGCCTTGGTTGCTTCAATCGCTTTATTCTTTTCGTTTTCCAGTTCTTGAGATAATGCTTCTTTGAGATGAAGCTGCTCTTCCAGTAGCCGCTGCGATTGTTTCCTTTTATTTACCTCACGGGAGAGTGAGATCCCCCAGATCAGGCTAATTGCTATCAGCAGCAGCGCGAATATCCCCAGTTGATAGAACTGTTTGCTATATCGACTCCAGAAATCGACCTGCGTATTGGAAATTTTCGACCACCTCTCCGTCATCTGCAAAATTTCACGTGGCGGTATGGCCTGTAGCGCTTTATCCATAACAGACTTCAACATCGGCTCGCGGGGAGAGATTGCAAAACTTACCGACGCACCAGGCATATCTGGAAGCCTAAAAAAGTGCATATTTTTCTGGTAGTAATGATCGACCATAAATCTTGCCGACAATTCGGTAGCGATTGCCGCATCAACGCTGCCTTCCTTGACCATGGCCATCGCAACACTGCCAGTATCCGCATTCACCCAAGTGGCCTGCGGATAGCGTTGCTTCAGCTCGCTTTCCAGCACATGCCCGGCAGGCAAAGCAATGCGTATCGGCTTCTCCAGTAGCGAATTGGCGGTTTCCTCACGGGAAGTGATCATCACAAATGCCACATTCATCAGCGGATCGCTAAAGGCCGAATTGCTCGGGTTTTGATGAGTTAGCGTGATAGTGGGATACATATCCCACTGTTCGCCGCTTATTTGCTTTGTCTGCTCACTTTTGGAGCTAGCTAAAATGGGTTCAAAATCGAGCCCCGTTTGCAGATGAATAATATTCAGCAAATCACCAACAATACCGCGTAACTCACCACTGCGATCGACCAGCGTATAGGGCGAGTAATCTGGGTTGATTAAAATGCGGATAACATGCTTTTTCTTCAACCACGCTTTTTCCTGATCGGTGAAAGGAATAGGCGCATTCAGATAGGCAAGGTTGCCGCGGTTCAGCCAGTTCTGCATGACTTGCATATGAATTTCATTACTGATTGACGTAATGAAACCATCAAGAATATTTCTTAATACAGGCTGATCTTCGTTAACGACAAAATAATTATATTGTTCTTGCTTATCAAAGTAGTGCGTAATAACCAGTGATTGTGAGAAGTATCGAGAGATACAATGACTGCTGGTGATATTGTTACCAATATAATATTGGTTATCGCCATTCACTACCGACGCCATAGCCTGATACTCGTCGTCATAAAATGAGACTTTAGCCTCAGGAAAAGCCCCCTGGATAACATCGAGAAAAGGGCAATCCCGCACACACGCGACGCTAACCTGATGGTTCGTGGTCAGCGGCAGCAGAGTGTTTTTTAGCGATGTTACAAGCGTCGGCCATGTGGTCAGCAATGCCGAAGTGCGCAACAGATTTCCGCCAACATCCTGGCGTCGTGACAGTTGGGTTATCAGCGTATCAACATCGTTATTGGCGAGCGCGGCCTGCGCCTCTTGCTCATTATCATACTGCTTTATAATGATTTTTAGATTGAGGTTCTTTTGCATTAACGCAAGGTAATCCGCGTTGACGCCCCGATAATATTCACCGCTATTTTGATAAACAATGGGGGAGACTTCCGGTAACCAGGTGCCAACAACCAAGGTTTTTTTATGCGCTAACCAGTTTGTTTCTTCCCTGTTCAAGCCGATATTTTGCACTGAGGTATTATAGTTACTTTTTAGCTCAACTTGCCGAGCTGAGCTTACACCCGTAGACAACCCGATGGTAAAGATGACCATCAAAAAAAATAAAAAAGCGTTCCAGCATTACTCTATCCTATTTTATTTCTCTGCGCATAATCATAAATTTCCATTAATGATGAACAATCTAATTTTTCCATCAACCGGCTTTTATAGGTACTTACCGTTTTATTACTGATATTCATTTTGCTGGCAATTGTGCTGTAATCCATGCCATTAAGGATATAACGCAATACTCTCATTTCCTGGTTCGACAACGTATCAAGCTTATCCTGCTCGCTGACGGATGAACCAGTAAAATGCTCAAGGGAAAAGGGAAAATAGCTATAGCCATTTTTTGCTGCTTCGATTGCGGCAAGAATATTATTCATACCTTCTTTTTTACTCACAAATCCGTTGGCACCGTATTCGGCGCTACGTTTGCCGTAAAAAAATTCATTTTTGGCTGAAATGATAATGATTACACCAGCATAGTGCCGCTTTCTCAGCTGCTCCAGCACTTCGATGCCACTGATACCCGGAATATCCACATCGATAATCAACAGCTCCGGTTTGGTTTTTTCAACGGTTTGAACCACTTGATCCCCACTGTCGAGTTCGGTGGTCACAGCGATACCATTGGTATCGAGTAAGTTGCGGATGGCAATGCGAGCCAATGGGTGATCGTCAACGATTATCGCGTTCATTGCGTATAAGAATCCCGATAAATAAAGAGAGGCGATGGCTATAGAGCAGATGAGTCTTCAATATTATGTTTTATAAACGCAAGACTTTAAGAGGAAAATTCTAGCATAGCCACGCGTATATTTTATTATTTTTTCATAATTCGAATGAATAAATCATAAAAATAACATTTTGATTTACAAAAATTAAACTTTGAACCTTTGTGAATATCAAATCATTAACACAACGTAAAGGAAAATTCCTACACATGTAGGACAGGCCTTTCATTTATTAGGGTTCATTCTTAACAAAGTTATTAATATCAATAGCGTAGTAATCATTAGAACCGTAAAAATACGGAAAATGCCCCTCATCTGACGAACATTCCGTTAGGGTGGCATAGTGGAAAGCCGCCATCAAATAGCCGCTTACGTTGAACATTCCCATGCATATTTCTATGCCAGCAACTTTACATTACAAACAAATATTATTTTTCAATACGTTGCCTACGACCGTTTTTTGTTAATTTTATTTCTATATGAAATTATCCTACACTTGTCTTTATGCTTAAATAAAGCAGAAACAGCGCACTTTCAAATTTCCAGGTTACATCGATGCGCTGCTAAAAAAATAAGATAGCGCATTTTTTCATACTTTCGGGTGATAACAATTTTACTAACCTGAATTTTGGAGAAACTGTAAACACAGAGGGATCGTACACTGGCACAACCTGGCGGGAAGAAAAACCGGCCAACGTTAAAAGCACCACTTTCACATTCTAAGGAGAAAAATAGGTTACCAGAACAGCAACTTACGTTTCGCTTCTGGTAGTAAGCAAAGCAATTGATTGATGGCGTATAGCAAAATGAATCAAATACGAGAATCATTAAACAATGTTGTATTCCCTGACACAATGCCTGACGCATGGCCTTATCAATCCTGGTGTTCACCTGAAGATATTGATACCGATATTACATGGTACTCATTTACTGAGCTGGATTTGATGATCGAAGCATGGCTGGGTAAAGACTCACTCATCCCGGTGAACAAAACCGTATGGGGTTTTGTTAACGAAAATGAACCATTAATCCAGATAGTTATCCACGAAGATATTGCATATATTGCAATTAATCACAGATTCTATTCATGGGTAATTATTGTTGCGGGAGTATACAACTTAAACATCAGTCTCGATCTTGCCTCCATATTTAAACACACAGCCTTAGCCGATACAGCACTATGCATTATAGCCAATCGCGTTGACATACATTCAGTAGAGGTTTCTCTTAACACCGCCCGATCTTTTATGAACTTTGTTTTCTTTCATGAATTGGTTCATTTGATGTGTTACCAACATCAATACATCAAGATGAATGGCAACCAACTTCCGTATATCAGGACCATGGAGTTTATTGCCGACTTTTTAGCGTACGAACATTCACTCATGCCTGTAACATACGAATATACCGTACAAAAAGACAACTGGGATCTGCAGATGAGCACCGCTCGATGCCTTGGCTTTGTCATCGCGTCCTATTTCATCATTAAGACGAAACAGATCAACAAGTTAAATATATATCCATCCATAAATGAAAGAACCACCTTGTTGCTGAGTTATATATTATCGCCATCTTTAACGCGGAGTGAACGGGAGGGATTACTGCTAAAATATGAAGCCAGTGGAATAATGGATGCTTATATCCGGCGAGGAAAGTTAGGATTTAATATTGGCAATAATGATTCCCTCATCTCGACTGACTATTCTGCATGTCGTTGTAATTGCAGCAAATGCAGTGCATTCGCCAACGAGATATGTAACAAGGCCAAACCATTGAACAGCGAAGTATTAAACCATATGAGCATTTATACAGAATGCTTCCCTAAAAATAAGGTTTTTTACCCCTTTCCTGTTATAGATAAAAGAGATAACAAAACATCTCATTTTTGTAGTTTACAAAATCCTATACTGTTTTCCTTAGAGAAAACGATTAAAAGATCCTCTGCATTTCTTTCCAACCGATTCCTGAGTTTCCACTAAGAGCCTAATGGGATAGGCTCTAAATCACTTATTTCCGTCATCCTTAATGTGGCTCTGGAACAGCAGAGCCACAAGAGACAGCCATCTTCCCCCTTACCTGCTCACCGCCGCTGACGGTAGAAAAACGACAATGGCCGCGCAACCCCCGTCAGGTACAGCAACGTCCCTTATGATTGAGCGCTTTTAAGATTAAAGCTCACCATTCCCGATATCTCAGATTGGCAAGTGACAGGCACAGGATCTGAGTTTTTGGGAATAATTTCGCGAAAATGGAGAGAAAACGACGTTTTTTTTCGGTTAAGCTATGTTCATGCTTTGGCGTTACCCCATGGCCGGAATCACTATCCAGGAACCCAACCATAATGGCAAAAAGTACCCCGCAGCTGCCGCTCGACCCACATATGTGTCGCAGCTATGAGAAAAAGTCGCGAAGTCCGCTGGCGCTCTATTCAGAGTATCAGCGTATGGATGTCGAACTACGGGCGCCGCTGGCCATGACCTACAGCCACTGGCATGGCCAGGTTGAGGTGAACGTACCATTTGATGGTGATGTGGAGTATCTTTTTAATGACGAAGTGGTGAAGAGCAAACAGGGTTTTATCACCTTGTTCTGGGCCTGTACTCCCCACCAACTCACGGATGCCGGGCACTGTAAACAGATGGCTATCTTCAACTTACCGATGCATCTGTTTTTGTCCTGGCCGCTGGACAGGGAACTGATTAATCACGTGACCCACGGGATGGTGATTACTTCGTTGGCTTCGCAGCAGCTGAGCGCGTTTGAAGTGCAGCGTTGGCAGAATGAACTCAATAGCGATAACGAACAAATTCGCCAGTTAGCCATTGATGAAATCGCGCTAATGCTCAAGCGCTTTAGCCTCGCTGGCTGGCGGCCGGTACTGGGTAACAAAACGTCGCGCACCCAGAAAAACAGTATTTCAAGACATTCACAGTTTTACGTCAGCCAGATGCTGGAGTTTATTGCCGCCAACTGCGACAAACAGCTTACGGTTGATGCTATTGCCGAACACGTTAAGCTCAATCCCAATTATGCGATGGGTATTTTTCATCGGGTGATGCAACTGACGATGAAACAGTATATTACCGCGATGCGCATCAACCATGTTCGGGCTTTACTCAGCGATACGGATAAAACAATTCTGGATATCGCTACAATTGCAGGTTTTCGCTCCAGCAGTCGATTTTACAGCTCGTTCCATAAATACGTCGGCATGCCGCCGCAGCAGTATCGCAAACTGAGTCAACAACGCCGGAATCATTCACCTTATACCGAGGGGTAATTTATTCGCCAAACGTTCTCTTACCTTACTACTAAAATATAAGCACCAGAATAGCAGGTCAAAAAATATAATCTGCAGCAGTTAATAAAATAGGGTTCAGCCATGAGCTCTGGCAACTATGTCACTCAGACATGAGTGACCTGTAGCAGGTATTTATTTGACGTGTTCAACCATTAACGATTGGGATGGAATTATGGAATTAAATAACTGCACCGCCAACAACAGAAAGCCATTGTCTTTCTTTTGGTCAGTTTTACCCATGGTAGTCATGCTGGGCGGGATTAGTGTCGGATATTTTATCTTCAATATTCGTGCTGAGCCCATGATCCTGATGGGAACGGCAACCGCCTCGTTTATCGCCATCGCTCACGGCTATACGTGGGATGACATTCTACAATCTATTTGTAATAAAATATCTGAAGCGCTGCCGGTCATTTTAATCGTCGCCAGTATCGGTTTCTTAATTGGCGCATGGATGGTGTCAGGCACTATTCCAATGATGATTTATTATGGTCTGAAGTGGATTAACCCGCAGTATTTCTATATCTCGGCATTTATGCTGGGAGCACTGATCTCAGTATGCACCGGTACCTCCTGGGGTTCTATCGGGACCGTTGGTATTGCCATGATTGGCGTAGCGATTGGTCTGAATGTCTCGCTGCCTATTGCCGCTGGTGCTATTGTTTCAGGCTGCTGGTTTGGTGATAAGCTCTCACCGGTTTCTGATTCAACCAACATGGCTGCACTGGCTGCCGGGGTAAACCTGTACACGCATATCGGCCACCTGCTGTGGACTACCGGCCCGGGTTTTATTATTTGCTGCGTCGTTTACAGCTATATGGGCATGGGCATTGATGCCTCGTCCAGCGCGCCAGAAAACATTACCAACTTGATGAATTCTATTGGTCAGATTTATCACTTTAATATTCTGCTGCTACTCCCGCCGATCATCGTTTTATATGGCTCACTGTCAAAAAGACCGCCCATTCCGATGCTCTTTTTATCTACGATAGTCTCAATGATTTTGGCGTTAGTCTTTCAGCAATTCACGGCATCCTCTGTCGGCGAATCCGTTGTCAGTGGCTTTAAGCTCGCAATGCTTACCGGAGATAATCTGCCGACACTGTCTTCCGATGTTTCCCGCTTACTGGAGCGAGGCGGCGCTATTTCAATGTTTAGCAGCTTCGTTACCGTTTTCAGCGCCTTTAGCTTTGCCGGGGCAATGAGTGCGACAGGCTCTCTGCACACCGTGATAAACGCGCTGACAAAAGGCGTTAAATCCACATTCCGCCTGGTGGCTACCACGATTGTGACGACATTTACCATCTGTGCCTGCACGGCAAATGGGACCTTACCGTTGCTGCTGTGCGGTGATGCCTTTAAAGAGGAGTACAAAAAACGAGGTCTTGCGGCAAAAAACCTCTCGCGAACCACTGAAGATGCCGGAACCGTTGTCGAACCGATTATCCCCTGGTCTGCCTCAGGCGTTTATTGCGCCACTATGCTGGGCGTTGCCACGCTTGATTATTTGCCCTGGGCAATCCTCTGTTACAGCGGCGTCATCTTTGCCCTACTGTGGGCGGCAACCGGTATTGGCATTGCTAAATATGAGCCCAATGAAGCCACTGAGAATATGGTTGAGCAAAAATCATAAACTACTAAATAGCTAAATCTTAGCTATCACCAGGGTAAATTAAATATATCCATTAGATATACATAAACATTCTTCGCTTTTGCGTTGCTTATACTATTTTCAGAGACTTTCCAGGAGTCAACAATGTCTTTGTTTGATGATATTGTCACAAGGGATGTTAATTGTCGCAAATACGGGCAATTACAACAGATGTACGGTACCACCGATGTATTACCGCTGTGGATTGCAGATATGGATTTTGCGACACCAGAGCCAATCATGAGCACGCTGCGTTCGGTGGTATCGCAGCCTGTGCAAGGCTATAACCTGGATTATCCACAATGGAAAGAATCTGTTATTCATTGGTATGCACAACAGTATGATGCCGATATCAAGGCACACTGGTTACATTTTATTCCCGGTGTTATAAAAACTATCGTACTCTCTTTAATGGCGCTTACCCGTCCAGACGATAATATTTTAACCTGTACGCCAATCTATGATCCCTATCCTAATCTGGTAAACACCAGCGGCAGGAATTTGATTCAGACGCGCCTCATTGAGAAAAACGGGCACTATGAATTTGACTGGCATGATTTCAGCGAGAAACTCAAGCAGTGCAAAATGTTTTTGTTCCCTTCACCGCATAATCCAGGTGGAATGGTGTGGTCGCGGGAAACGTTGGAAAAAATAAGCCACTATTGCCAGCAGGCTGGCGTCATCATTCTGTCTGATGAAGTGCACAGTGATTTAACCCTTCCAGGAAAGCGCCATTTGCCGTTTTTTACTGTTGATGAAGCGCCAGATAGTCGGTCAATCGTGCTTACTTCCATCAGCAAGACCTTCAATACGGCGGCGATCCAGGGTGGAATCGCCATTATTAAGAATGATGAATTACGCCATCAGTTCTACCACTTTCTGGATAACTGCTACCTTGCAGAGACCCATTCATTGCAGCAGGCGGCCATTTACAGCGCCTTTACCCATTGCGCCGACTGGCACCAGAAATTATTGGCCTATCTGGCCGACAATGTAGCGTTTGTAAAAAGTGAAATCGAAAAGTACTGTCCCTTGATTTCCATTGTGTATGGCGGCGCGTCGTATCTTCTGTTTCTGAATGCGGAAAAAATGGATCTCAGCGATGAGCAGCTAAGCGCTTTTTTTGTGCATGACGCCAGGCTTGGCCTGTCACCTGGGGCGCAATATGGTCCCGGTGGAGAGGGGCACATGAGACTCAACGTTGGCTGCCCACGCCCGGTACTGGTAGAAGCGATGAACCGGCTAAAAGCGGCATACCAGAAATGGCAAAACGCATAGCGTACATCACACGATTTGCCCTGCCACGGTGGGGCAAAATTATCCAAAGATGTTGCTGAACTGCTATAAAGTCTTTCCCTTCTGTCGGCTGGTGTTAAACTGGAAAGTGTGATCTTCATCATAACCTGCTTAAACAGAGACAAGAGACACTGCTATGCAACATATCATCGAGGGCTTCCTCAACTTCCAAAAAGAGATTTTCCCTCAACGCAAGGAACTCTTCCGCAGCCTGGCATCCAGCCAGAATCCTAAGGCACTTTTCATCTCCTGTTCCGATAGCCGCCTGGTACCAGAACTCGTTACTCAGCAAGATCCAGGACAGCTTTTCGTTATCCGCAACGCCGGTAATATCGTACCGTCATTTGGTCCGGAACCGGGTGGTGTATCCGCAACCATCGAATACGCGGTTGTCGCACTTGGCGTAACGGATATCGTCATCTGCGGTCACTCCAATTGTGGCGCGATGAAAGCCATTGCCGATAGCCAGCCCCTGGATCCGATGCCCGCTGTCGCTCACTGGCTGCACTATGCCGATGCCGCGAAAGCCGTGGTCGATAAAAAAACCTGGGATAACCCAATCGATAAAGTTAATGCCATGGTGGAAGAGAACGTTATCGCACAGCTTAACAACATTAAAACGCATCCTTGTGTCGCGGTTGGGCTGCGCAATAATGCGCTTCGTCTGCACGGTTGGGTGTATGACATCGAAAGCGGTGAAATCCGTACCCTGGATAAAAACAGCAAAACCTACGTTTCCCTTGCAGATAACCCGCAGGTGCATTTCGAGTAATTCCCCCACTGGAGCAAGGATGCTCTGGACATCTCCTCTCCCTATTTCTGTTAGTGGACAAAAAACGGGCTTGCGACTAGTTTTAAAGTAGCCACTGGTGTTCCACATCGGTTTTCGCACATTTATACAACATTGCGACAGGCTCATTCACTGAGTCGCAAACAGCTGTTCATACATGGTGCTGGCGATAAAAAGGATCAGGTGCAAATGCAAACAAAAATAAAAAGAATAATGGATAAGTTATTTTATCATGAGTCGTGGGACATCATGCTTATTAAGGATAATGGTACACACTCATTCCCCGACAACACTCTGGAGATATTAAGCAAATCCACTGCGCAGCAGTTAAAAAAGAAATATACATTTCAGGCCGATCCTTTTCTGATTGAAAAAGACGATAAACTGTATGTTTTCTATGAAGCTCTTAGCTTTCGCAACTCAAAAGGCACGCTACGATGTCGCGTTCTTGACCGTGAACTGGTTGAACTTGAAGATATTAGGCTTGAAGGCTTTGACGACTTACAGTGTCATTTGTCATTCCCTTATCTGATACATATCAACGATCAACTGTTCATGATCCCCGAGTCTTCAGAAAGAAAAGAGGTAATACTGTTTCAGTCAATTGAGTTCCCTGCACGCTGGAAGCAAGTTAAAGTTTTAATCTCTGATACCCAATTAACCGACAACGTATTTATCTCAATTAATGAAACCTGTTATCTGTTGTCCACCACGATGGATAACGAAATAATTATTCATTCAGCAGATCATATTTATGGACAATGGCAGCGGATTACCCCCTCATTGAAGGTGAGCAATCCCCATCATCGAGGTGCAGGTGCCTCCTATCAGGTCGAAAATAAAATGTACTTCCTTACACAGGAGTGCACGCCTGAAACTTATGGAAAATCAATCTATATCAAAGAATTAGTGACACTAAACGACACTAATTTTGCTGAAACTCTGATCGAACAAATCAATTCGTCGATCAACCACAGTGACGGCGTCCACACGCTGAACTTCTCAAATAACTATATTGTTTATGATACAAAAGTTAATAAGTTCAGTCTGTTGGCAATCTTTAAAAAAATAGCATATAAATGTATGATAAAATACAGAAACACTTACCTTACCCGGCAAAATAACTGATTCACTGGATTCTCGGGTGGCATTGGTAGAAAATCGCTCGGGTTTATAGCATTTTTCTGGAGTCTGTATGGCAATTCTTGTCACTGGTGGTGCAGGTTATATTGGTTCACATACTGTGTTAACGCTACTGGAAAGAGGCGATGATGTCGTAGTCATCGATAATCTGGCGAACGCCAGCAGAATCTCGCTGGACAGGGTCGCGGAACTCACCGGAAGAGAGCCCATTGTCTATATCGCCGATGTTCTCGACAGGCAGGCATTAAAAAACATTTTCGCCGACCATAACATCACCGATGTCATTCATTTTGCGGGACTCAAATCGGTTTCAGAGTCGATAAAAGAGCCCCTCGCCTACTATGAAAACAACGTTACCGGAACGCTGGTTTTACTGGATGAGATGCTGGCCGCTGGCGTTAATCGTTTCATTTTTAGCTCATCTGCCACGGTATATGGTAATCCAGAAAGCGTACCGCTGAGCGAGCAATCGCGCACGGGTGGTACCACGAATCCGTACGGCACGTCTAAGTTGATGGTCGAACAAATTCTGGCCGATTTCTCACGTGCACGACCCGATTTTCGCATTACCTGTCTGCGCTATTTCAACCCGGTTGGCGCCCATCCATCAGGTCGGATTGGTGAAGATCCTAACGGTATCCCTAATAACCTGGTTCCGTATATCTCCCAGGTCGCGATTGGTAAGCTGGAAACCGTGTCTGTGTACGGTAATGATTATCCAACCCCTGATGGTACCGGTGTGCGTGATTATATTCACGTCATGGATCTGGCGACCGGTCATTTAGCCGCGCTGGATTGCCAGAACAAAGGCGCGGCTTACAAAGTGATTAATCTCGGTACCGGTGTCGGTTATTCCGTAATTAATCTGATTGAGGCGTTTGAAAAAGCGGCGCAGACAAAAATAAACTATCAGTTTGTCGCCAGAAGACCCGGAGATATTGCCGAATGTTGGTCTGACCCATCGCTGGCATACAAAGAGCTAGGTTGGAAGGCCATCTACAACCTTGATGAAATGATGCGTGACACCTGGAACTGGCAAAAAAATAACCCGAATGGGTATCAAATTTAATGTTCTCAGCAGCGAGCCTGACGGTCAGGCTCGCTGCTGTGTCTGACTAGCGTACCGTTATTGTTGACACCCGGTACCAGCCGCTGCTCTGCTTCCCTTCATTGGCAAAGTTAATTCTCGCCGCCCCTGACTTATCCAGCATCGCAACCTCAATCGCGTATTGCCCTTTCGCCAGTCGGCCTGGCATAGATAACGCATAACTGACCTGATACTTACCGGGGAGCCAGCGGCGAATATCCTCCGCGGAATTCCCCTGTGCCACCGCCTTATTGGCGCTGTCTACGACCCGGAATGCCAGCATGTAAGGCAGATAAATCGGTGCGATACCCTCATTGTACCAGGTACTGTTTAATGTCAGCGTTTGCCCGCTGTCCCACACGGACTCATGGCTCAGGGACGCCAGGCGAAATCGATAGCCCAATTTGGTCAGCGCATCGTCGACCATCGGTCGATAGTCGCTGGGTATCGTTCTCGATTTCAGGTTAATGGTACTGGCGTGCTGCTTGACCGCCCAGTCAAAAATCCCCTGCACTTCAGCACGTGTATAGTGAAAGGTGTTCTTCCAGTCCTGCATATACGAGCAGATCTCCAGACTCACCGGCGCACGTTTCCAGGCGTCGTTGAACCCTGAATAACTCTGCTGTGCAGCCAGCAATCGCTGGGGGTAATCATCAGCCATATGGTTCCAGGAGTCTGAAAATACGCGCAGGTCCCCCCAACAGTCCGCACGCCATCCTGCCCCACGCGCCACCGCATTCGCCAGACTTTGACCGCCGCTTATCAGCATGGTTTTTGGCGTCACTGGAAAAGCAGAAAAGTGCATCGCGACGTAGCGATCCAGTTGCGCCGTGGTGTATCGCTCCAGTAATGGCTTCAGGTTCGGGAAGTTGCTGTTATGCCATTCTCCCCACGATCCCACCATGCCAATATCAACAAACGCGAGATTCTCATTACCATCGTAGCGCTTACCAAATGCGTTCAACAGACGCTGACTGTATTGAATAAACAGAGGATCGTCTAAATCCGGGGCAAATGTCTTTTTATCCGGCGTCCAGGTTCCTTTCACGCCTTTTTTAATCAGCCAGTCAGGAATTTGCGAACCGCTTTCCGGCTCTGCCAGAGCCATAAAGCGTAGCCCGACATTCATCGCAGGGCGATGTGCCGCCGCGTATTTAAAGGCATCATCCACCAACGCAAAATTGTACTGGCCTTCGACTGGCTCCAGATCCCGCCAGTAAAAACGCTCGTATTCAAATCCGGTATTGGGATAGTCCGCCAGCCCCAGCGTTTCACCGTATCCCTGATGAAAACTTGCCACGCCAATCCCCGGATTGGTTAACGGGCCCGTCAATGCTTTGGGGGTAACGGTCGTCAATGCGGCCATAACCGTCAGCGGGAAAAACATGCACAACAACGCACAAACCCATTTACGCTTCATCGCAAAGACGTCCTCCACCAATTTGTTAACGCTAGCGGTCTTTCAGACTTAACCACCAGTCCCAGATACCTACGTGAAAATTTTGGAACACATCAATACCTAACGCGGATTTGATCATATACAGCGTCAGCAATATGCAGCAGGTGACGAATAGCACGGCAATCAGCAGCAAAAAAGTGAGCAACATTCTCGACAGGGTTGATTCCTGGCGATGCTGGCGGCGTAAATCTCTGCCAAACAAAAAAACCAGATAATAACGCTTGCTGAAAAAAGGAAAGCTTCTGCGAATATCGATCTGATGCCGCGAAGTCAGGGTTGTAGCAAGGAGCGCTTTTTCCACCCCTTCTTTTTGTTCAGGGGTCAATTCCTCCGCTATCCGCTCATCAAGGTGAGCGTAAAACCGTTCGATGGCAGGAGGACGATTTTGAGGACTGGTCAAAATTAACCTATATCTTTATCAATGGAGTGGTAGACGTTAACCGTCTTTTTGGCGATTTCATGCCAATTGTAGTTTTGCAAATATACACCATAGTCCACGCTATTGGCTGTTGCCCCTTGGCCTAATTTTTCAGCCAGACCGGTTACATCTCCTACCTTAAAATAGGCCTCGGCGGGCAGTTGAACTTCAAGGTTAGCCGGAATATCACTGACGACGGCCGGAAGAGAAAATGACATTGCCTCCAGCAGCGCAATGGGCAATCCTTCATGGTATGAGGGCATCACAAACAATTTAGCCTGCGAAAACACCGCCTGAAGTTCGTCACCACGTAAAAAACCAGTCATCACAACACCTGGCGTGTCGGCGGCAAGCTTTTTGAGGCGCACGCTGTATTCGGTCGGATGATCCGCATCGCCAATTAGTACTAACGGTATGGTCAAACCACTGTGTTGATAAGCGGCGATGGCATCATGCATCCCTTTTTCTTCCACAAACCGCCCAACCACCACGAGGTAGTTTTTCGGCTGCAGCCCAAAGCGGGAGAGCGTATTGTCGATGGTGAGCTGTGATAATAACCGCGGCTCGTTCACGCCATTGTGGATTAAATGCGCATCATAGCGACCGTGTTTTTTCTGGATCAGTTGATTAATAACTTCAGAAATCACAATCACCTCGTTGGCATATCTCACCGCCCAACGCTCACCCAGCAACAATATTTTTTTGGCTACATATCCCCATTTCTGGCGATCGTAATCGGGCCCGTGGTGGGTAAAAACCACCTTTTTACCCATCACGCGTAAGAGTGGGATCACAAGGCCAGGGCCGATAGCATGGACATGCACAATATCCGAATGGTCGATACGTGTCCTAAACGCCGCTATAACGGAATGGACAATAGCTTCCAGCGAGCGCTTTTTGGGTGCCCACAGCGCGTAGATTTCGACTTTTTTATATACCGATAGTTTGTAATTTACATATGGCGAGCGAGCGATCACGCAAATATCCACGTCGAACTGCTGTTTAATGGCAGGATAAAGATTCTGACAGTGTGTCTCCACACCACCCAATACATCGGGAATACCACGCGTTCCAAAAACCGTTATTTTTTTACTCATACTATGGCCTGCTCAGCAGTTCTTTATACAGCGCCTGTAGGGTATCCATATGTTTACTCAGCGCATATTTTTCACTCAACCGTGCACGACCTTGTAAGCCCATATTCCTCGCCTTCTCAGGCGAGTCGGCCAGAGCGTCCATCGCATTGGCTAACTCATGCACATTACCCGGTTCGAATAAAATCCCTTCGACACCGTCACGAATTTGTTCCGGTATACCGCCGATGCGCGACCCGATAACCGGTTTGCCTAAGGACATCGCTTCTAATATCGCCATAGAACAGTTTTCATAGCATTCTGAAGGCAGGATCACCGCTCGCGCATGCTTAATAAGCTTATCGAGCGCCTCCCCTTGTTGCACATAACCTAAAAAATCAACATCAGGGTATTTGGCGGCTAATTCATCATGCAACGGACCGTGCCCCACAACTTTCAGCGGCGCTCTGTTCCGCATTTTTTTATGCGCTGCCAACAACGTTGCCACGCCCTTTTCACGGCTCAGACGGCCAAAGTACAGCATATAGCCTTCATCGCTTACTTCGGCCAGGGGACGGCTATCATCAACGCCATTGACGATGACATCAATGCGCGAATTTGGCAGCGTGCGCAGCAAAACACCGCGTAAAAAAACGCTCGGTGAAACAATCACATCCAGTGCCTGATAGTTTTGTGCAATGTACTGCCAGGTTGCCTCCAGGGAGAGCAGTAAACTTTTTGAGGCTGAACCTTCCTGACAACGATACCTGAAGGCGTTGAAAACCGTTCCGGTAATACAGGAATCACACACCTTGCCGTCGCGCAGCATGGAATACGCGGGGCACACAATCTTATAGTCATGCGCAGTCAGCACCGTTTTGCAGCCAAAATTGCGCGCAACTTTAATCAACGCCGGTGTTAACTGATGGTAGATGTTGTGAAAGTGGACGATATCCGGGCGCTCTTTTTCTAAAAGCGCCAGCATTTTTTTGCAGGCCTGCGAATTATGAATAAAGTTAACCGCCGTTTTGATACCACCCAGCAGATTGCTCGCTTTGTGGTAGTCCACATTACTGACGAAATAATCCGTATAATCCGAGGGGAAATTATTCTCATGCTGCATAGAGAAATCAATAACCTGCACTCCGGCCTGTTTCAGCATATCGCGCTCTTGAAAATAAACCGTTTCCGCGCCGCCTTTGATGAAAAAAAACTTGTTAACCAATAATACTTTCATGGCGCCTGCCCCGGTTATTCATGAATGATTTTACTGTTAGGCGGAGTCAGCGGATCGCGTACCGGATAAAAAATACCTTTGATCAGCCCCGCTGAGCGTACGATTAAATTAATAACGCTTTGCAGCCCATCTGTTAACGAGCGGTTTTGCACAATCTTCAACAAAGCAAACGCCAGTAATGGTAGAAGCGCAACGGCAAACACATTGATATTTAAACTGAGCAGCGCCACAAATAAGAGAATAAGGTAAAGCGCAAATACCGCCTCATTCTTCACGATGTTGAATGACTGGGAAAACCAGGGCTTCCCCCAACTACAACGCAAAAGCTCACCCGGTGCCTGGTAATAACCGCTGGTCCAGCGCCGCGCCAGCATCTTAAACGTCGGCAGCGTATGTGACGTATGGCTGAAGTAAGGAATATCCAGACGCCGCAGTTTATAGCCTGCTTCGATTAAACGCAGGCCCAGTTCAGCCTCTTCATACGCGTGCAAATTACGGTTAGTAAGATAACCAATTTTTTCAATTGCCGACCGACGATACAGCCCACCGCCACCCAGATGATCGCTATCCCCGAGTGGATAGATTTTATTAATGCGTTGCTTACGCGATTTAAATTCATAGTTAACGGCATCGTCCATTTCAACGGTTCCCGCAACGCCTGCATATTCTGGTTCGGCCTGCAAAAACGCGACCGCCTGATCCACAAAGCCCTCTTCCAGTTCCATGTCGCCGTCCATCAGCAGCAGATATTCCCCTTCACTATACAGATAACCTAACTGGTGCCCGACGCCACAGCAGCGATCGCCAGGGTCAGTTAAGGACACTACGGTCACCCCTTTATCGATCGCAAGCTGTTGGGTGTTATCCGTTGACAGACTATCTGCCACAATAATTTTGTGTGGATAATCAATAAGCTGCTTACGGATACTGTCAATCGTCTTCTCAATACATTTAGATTCATTGAGTGTTTTAATACTCACTGAAATAAACGGTTTTTGGTCCATACAATTACCCTACGCAGCGAAGGACGGTTCGACGAATCACTAAACTTGATCCTAGTGATAAATAGAACAGGAATTGTAACATCGGTGTAATCATCAGTATCTGGCTATAAGGTAAGCTAATTAAGCAACTAATCGCAAAAGCGTTAAACGCCGGTGCAAAGCTCAACAACTGAAGATCCTGCTGGTCCAGTTGCTCAAGCATCAGTAATGGCTTTGGCTGACAAACCTTCAGGATATAAATGAATAAACTAATAAAGAGCAACGTGCCGATCACCCCCACTTCCCACAGCAGCATACTCAGGGAAGTCGAGTCAAGAATTAAGTTGTAGATAATATTCAAAAAGCCCGGCGACACCGTACTACCACTGTTAGTTGCATTGAGTCCGTAGCCAAATAACGTTCCTGAAAGCCCCCACAGATCGTTATTTTTCAACCAGAACAGGAACGTCGTAAAGCGCCCTAACTCACCGGTAGACATAATGTAGTTCGGATCAAAAATATAGCTTAAGGAGTCGATAAAAATACTTAACGAGCTTTTCGATGGATCGCCACCGAACGCCGTAGAATAATAGTACGCGAGGATCACAATCGACAGGCTAATAAGCAACAGCATTCCCGCCACAATAACCAATAACGTCTTCAGATTGACCTTACTAACGTCTTTGACGTAGCTCGGTGAAAGCCACACCCACGCCAGGAATATAGGCGATAGCAGAATGACAAACTTTACTTCACCAATGATGCATAACCCGATACCGAGAACAATATGCAGCGCCATGGATTTGAACGTGGTGAGTCCATGCTTATATTCTGAGACTTTTAACAACATAATTAACAGGCAAAACAGGCCCATTGCGGCAGTATTCCCGCCCCCCATGGGGTCACCGCCAAACGTGCCAACCACGGAGTCCCATTTCTCATCTTCACCACGCACCGCGACGCGCTGGGGAACGACCAGTAAAACCTGATAAATCATTACCGGAATCTGTGCGTAAAACACCCAATACAGATAGCGCGTTGCGCGGTAAATCTGTGATTCCCGGCAAAAGCCCAGCAGCAAACAGATCATCACCAGCGACAGCGCAATTTCGTTTTTAAATGCCACAATCGCGACTGTGATCCCGCCCTGAATCAGCGTCGATGCTCCAGCCAGCACCAGAAACGAAAAGTACAACGCCAGGACAATCGTCTCCTGGGCATCCAAATGTAAGGAGCCATCACGCGTCTGCATCACCAATAATCCCACCATCAACAGGGTCAGGAAAAAAGGTATCCACAGCACTGACTGCATGCCGGTAAAGTATTGCACCAGGCCACACAGGATCAGCGTGACAAAGGTATAAACCTGTAAATAGTATCCGGTATTCAGCGTCATAGTATCACCGGCTTGTCTTTCAGGAGATTGGCTCGCTTATTCATTTTCAGATAAATGAAGGCGTAGCGAATAAATGTCAGTGAAGAAAACAAGATGACCGACGTTGCATAATCTTTATAAAAATAGGGCGTCACAACAAAAGCGAAGAGTACAATCGCCAGCTGTTCCAGTTGGATACGCAGAAAATAGCGATGGGAACCAAAAATAAGCTCTATCACCGTCAGAGGGCTTATCGCCAGCGCCGGGAATAAATAGGGCAACATGTAGCGTGACGTCTCAATGGAGTTTATCCAGTCTTCGCTAAAACCAAGGCGCATCACAATCGGATAGAAAATAAAAACCCCAAGGGTACAGATAACCCCTAGTACCAGCAATAGCATACGTACCCTGGTATACTCCTGATAGTTGAAGGTATTATTTCTGAAGTCGATAGACCATTTAGAAAAAATAGTATTGCGCACCGCATTCCCGATGATCACCACCGGCGCCAGGCAAAAGCGGCTAACCACGGAAAAATAACCCGCCGTCAGCGCCGAGAACCAAAAGTTAATCAGCATAATAGGTAAATTGCTGCTGGCCATCGCCAGCACTTCCGCGCTGCCCACTTTGGTAATGTGATGAATATTCTGTTTGAAAAAATGCCAATTACTGGCGGGTCGCAGATGTCTGGCCGCCACCGAACGAATATCAAACGAATGCAAAATACAGCTTATGGTCAGCACCATCGTCGCGCAGGCCCACGACCAATAAAACAGCTGTACATGGTGCGTAAGAAGGACGGAAAGTACAACGACCACAGAAACAGAAATGCGCTGGAAGATCAGAAAACGAAAGTTAGCCGTGCGTAGTGACAGGTTTTCCGAGATTAAAACCCACGCCGTTGCCAGCGTCAGTAAATAGAGGAACAGAATGTTCTGGTGAAACAGCCACGCGGTCAGCACAGCGTACGGTAAGGCAATGATCGTGCTTTGGATCAGGCAAAACACAACATTCTGCACCAGTTCGTCATCCTGCTGTTTAGGAATTAACAGCTGTGATGCAAAGGTACACACCTGAGCGCCCACCACGGCGATGCTGTAGTTGAGCGCATAAAGCCCCACTTCAGCCATATCGTACTTGTGTGAAATCAACCAAATAGACAGTGCACCAATCAACTGCGAGATGACTGATGAACCGGCTATTGTGGAAGCGCTCTTCAGTAGACTCATACGCGGCCTGGCGTTGCCATCAGTTGATCGGTACTGAAGTTCAGTGAACGCAGACCCTCTTGTGTCTCAAGATCCTTTTCTTCAACTGCATTGAGCACCGCACCAATCACCACGCCGTTATTTTCCTCGATCTTATCCAGCGCGTTGGCGATTTGTCCCGCGGACCCCGCCCCGGCTTTCACAATGAAAACAACGCCATCGACGGCACGTTTGATCAGTTGAACATCCTGGCTCTGATTCACGGCAGCAACATCAATAATGATGCGCTGATAATGCGATTTCAACTCGCGCATTAAGAGTTCAACATGCTCCGAAGACAGCATCAGTAAAGATGAGATGGTGTTCTTGCCGTGTGGAATAAAGTCGAGATTATCACTGAGTTTGATCCTCGCCTGTTCAAGCTCTGTCTCCCCGCGCAGCAGTTCCGCTAAGCCTGCGGATGTAGCTGACGCCAGCTCGGATGTGAGCCCACCAGTGTTAAAGAAATCTGCATCAATAAGCAGTGTTTTCTGGTCGAAACTAAAAGAGTTCGCTAACAGATTCGCCAACAAAGAACGCCCATCACCGTGCTCCGTCGACGCCACGGCGAGCGTCTGTAAAGGTCGATTATCCAGCATAATCCGGGTACGGATACCGTGCACAATATCGGCATTAAGCGGGTTCTTCATGATCATATCCCGCACCTGTGCGCGCCCTGAGGTTCCGCTAAAACGACGAATTTCACCCAGCGGAACAACATTGAGCCGTTTTTTCATGCGACTAAGGGTACCGATTGAGTTATCCATTGCCGCTTTGACAATGAAATACATGATGCTGAACACCACCACCAGCATGACCACCATCAGCAACAATAAAGATTTATTCGGTTTCGCCGGTTTTAACGCGGGTACCGCAGGGTCGTATAACACCGCATCGGCATTCACGCCGGACAGCGACAACTCCTGAGTACGTTGATAAAGCGATTTATACAGGTCTTCCATTTTATCTAACGACAGCTTTTGACTGTTCCAGGTATCCCGTTTTGACGCCATTTTCTGGAAGATCTCTTTCTGCTCAATCACTTGCTGTTGATAGTTTTTTTCGTCCGCCAGCGCCGCCAGATATTGCTGACGTAAACCGACTTTCAGCTCGCCCAATACCCGCCCGGTCTGGCTTTGGATCGACTGAACATCGGCTTCTGCTTTTAAAATGGCGGGATTTTTTGGCCCATAGACTTTACGCTGTTCGGACAACGTTCGTTGCGCCTGAATCAACGCGATGCGCAAATCCTGGATCTGAGCGTGGTTAGAGACCGAAGGCAGCGAGATAACACTCTCAAGGGACTTACCTCCCCCGTTCACCTCGTTATAGACGGATTCAGCGGCAACCCGACGCTGGGTCGCATCGGCCAGGCGATTAGTTACGATACTTAACTGCTCGGTTTCAAAACCATCGATACCGCGGAAGGTCAGCAGCCCGGCATTTTTCAGATAGCTGTCCATCTCGTCTTTTTGCTTAGCTATCGACTTCTGAATCTCTTCCATTTTTTCAAAATTCAGTTCGCGAGCTTTCTCCACCTTCAGACGTTTCTGCTCCACCGTATAGTTGATGAAAGCCTGCGCGACGCCGTTGGCAATATCAGCCGCAACCTGAGGCGAAGTTGATTCATAGGTAATGGAAGCCAGGTTCGTCGTGCGAATACCGATGACATTCAGGTTTTTCGATAACGTTTTCAGCGCTTGCTCCATTCTCAGTTGCCGACTTTCATTGCTATCAGCCCCCTGAGCACCGGCTTTTTCCCCGGTAAACTCCGGGTTTTCATCCAGCTTCATATCACGTACGGCTTGCTCCAGCACAATACGTGAATGCATCAA
The DNA here is from genome assembly GCF_030333005.1 of Citrobacter sp. Cpo030. Taxonomy (NCBI): domain Bacteria; kingdom Pseudomonadati; phylum Pseudomonadota; class Gammaproteobacteria; order Enterobacterales; family Enterobacteriaceae; genus Citrobacter; species Citrobacter sp. Cpo030. Next base: position 46,664 of record NZ_JAOWGT010000059.1, read on the forward strand.
CGCATATTGTGTTTCGTAGTAACCACTGCGTGTTGAATCGAAACCATCAACCTGTGGAAACGGAGAAACGTTATCAGCCTGCGCCTTAATCAGCACCGTCGCCGTTGAAACATACTTTGAGGACATCATGCTGATTAACGGATACGCGACGACCCCGGCAACGATACCGGCCAGCGCGATTTTCCAGGCGTTCTTTTTCAGCTCTTTGGCAAAGCGGGAGAATTCGACACTGCTTTCTCGTTTTTTGCCGTTTTCCACTATTGATAGTTTCATCGTCAGAAGAACCCCATGCCAATAATCACGACATCCCCAGGATGAACAGAGTGCGTTAAATCGACATTCTCAAGCAACTGATTGCTCCCTGACAGGCGAATGTTGATATCTTTTCGGTCAGCACGATCTGTAAATCCACCCGCCTGCGCAATAGATTTCTCGACGGTAAGCCCTGGCTCATAGGCGAAGCCATTTGGACTTTTTACCTCACCTGAAACATAGTATTTGCGGAACTCGGCAATACTCACCGTCACCATCGGAGATGTAAAATAATCTCCGGTCAGGCGTTGAGTTAATTCTTTAGTCACTTGATCAACGGTTTTATCTTGTAATTTAAGAGCACCAACAAACGGGAAATTAATTTCCCCGCTCTTATCCAAAATAAACCGCATCGTCATATCGGGTTGACCATGAACAGCGATATTGACCGTATCCCCCGCCCCAAGCCGGTAATCCTGCTGAACAGTAGCAGGATCGTCCATTAATCGCGGGCTGGACGCTGTGCATCCGACCAACAGGATACTGAATAGCAAAACCGCGCACAGTTCTATTATTTTCATTTTAGATCTGAACCTTAGCTTTAAGCATAATCATAGAATTATCATAACCCAACGTTCTAATGACTTCCTGATTGTCGTTGGGACCGATATAAAACGAGTCAGTATCCTTATTCGAATTTAATGTATCTATCTGATATTTAATCTCAAAATTAACCGACGGCGTGTAGTCATAGCTCATGGTGACGCTAAACACGCCATCTTTATCATGCCGATCCTTGTTCTGTTTTTTATAGTCTTCCGAAGTGAATGAGTAGTCCAATAAAGTAGAAAAACGAGTACCTAACCAGAAATGCTGGTAAGAAAGGCCATACTGGGTCACTAAAATATATCCCCCAACTTCCGATGGGTCTTTAATGCTTTGCGCAGAATGGGCCGTGAAAACAGACTGCTGTAACGGCTTCCACTCCGCTTTTATGTCCCAGTTTAGACCATTAAAATCATGCGAGTTTGCGTTGTTTTCAAATGTTTTATACAGCCATGAAATATTCATGTCGACATTGGTTTTCCCCGTCAACTGCGACTTCAGGCCATACAGCAAATAATACTCATTAGTGTCTTTATCTGAGTTGTTATCATAGCGACGCTGGTTAGTAATAAAGCTATAGCGAAAGCGCGTTCTGGATGAGTATTGGTCAAAAACTTCCGCTATCAGGCTATTTTCATGCCATTCCTGTTCCTGAATATAATTGTAGAAGTCCTCACTGCTGTCCCGAACATCAGAGGTGTTACCGAAAGTCAGTTTTTTGTATAACAACGCCAGTTCCGCTTTGCCGCGACCATCAGGCGCACCGTAGCTGTAGCGCAATTCACTATTGATAAAATTCGTCGTCAGCGGAGATTTAATCCCATACTGCTCAAACTGACTCGGTAGAAAACCCTCGGTGATATCACGGCCGCGGGATTCATGCCCAAGCGAATCCTCCAGATTGAGGGTTAAGCCATGCATGAGCCCATAACGCCAGGCACCGTTAAAACGGAAAAAATGATCGTTGTAGTTATCAGCAGAATCGCTTGAGTAGTTACGATAATCCCCAGAGTACATCAGCAAATACTTATCCTGACCACGCTCTCCAATCATACTCAGAACGGGCGCAGCACTCTGAAACGAGGAACCGATAGCATCGCTGCTATGTGGCTGATAAGACACGTTATCATTATAACCATAGTCCACAGCGACCTTGCCCTGGAAGTCTATCCCCGCAAAGCCAATGTGTGATTTCGGTGTTAAATCAGCCCATGCGGACTGCGATATCACGATTCCGGTAATAACGAGTAATTTAGTATGCATTCTTACCGACAAATCCTTTGAAAATAGTTTTAATAATAATTTTTATGTCCAGCCATAACGACCAGTTTTGAATGTACTCAATATCGTACTGAACTCTTTTTTCCATCTTATAAAGCGCATCGATTTCCCCGCGGAACCCGTTGATCTGCGCAAGCCCAGTGATCCCTGGCTTAACTTTATGGCGAATCATGTAATTTTCGACCTGTTTGCGGTACTGCTCATTATGCGTAACCGCATGAGGTCTGGGACCGACAATCGACATACTTCCCTGCAAAACATTAATAAATTGCGGAAGTTCATCCAGCGAAGTGCGGCGCAAAAAGCTCCCGAATTTGGTTACCCGTGGATCGTTTTTAGTGGCCTGAATAACCGTATCGGAATTCTCCATGACGCGCATAGAACGAAACTTCCAGACCTTAATTTTTTGCCCGCTCAAGCCATAGCGGTCCTGTTTGAAAAAAACAGGCCCACGGGACGTGAGTTTGATACCAATGGCAATCGCCAGCATCAGGGAGGAAATCATCACCATAATGACGCTGCCAAGAACCAAATCTTCCGCCCGCTTAATAAACGAGCCAGCCCCCTCAAAAGGTGAACTAAAGATACCGATAGTTTGCAGATTGTGGATGGAGCGTAACTTGGACATGTTGTTACTGTAGGTATAAAAGTCAGGGACAATATAGGTATCTACGGTGGTGTCTGACATCATGGCCAAAAAGTGACGAATGCGATGTAAAGCAACCATCGGTAAAGCAATATAGATTTCGTCTATGTTTCCCTTCTTGGCTTCCTCGACCAGATTGATAACCGGACCACGAAAGGGACTTTTAACCTTATCAACGACATCGCCACAACGAGATAAGGCGCGCTCATCATAAAAGGCCAGATCTAATGTGATATTGGCGTATTCATTCATTAGCGCGGTTTCTGCGGCCAGACCATTGTCGGTCAGACCAATAATCGCCACCCGTATACTCTTTTTCGTTGAATACTTAAAAATAAAAAAACGAATGTAGTAAAGAAAAGGTAATGGAATGAAGTACCAGTAAATAATGGCTGAATAAAAAGGGGAAGGCAGTCTGTCTAAGTAGCCCAGTGACTCAGGTTCAGCCTGAATCGCCACGGGTTTAACAGACACCTCAGAGTCATTTAAGATGGCTTAAAGAGAGGTGCCCATGAGCGGTAAGCGTTA
>NZ_JAOWGT010000060.1:0-145253 GCF_030333005.1 Citrobacter sp. Cpo030
TGTAAGTATCCCGCATAATCGTGCCATTCACATTTAGAGACCCTCCGGCATAATCACTCTGCCAACAAAGGAGATCGCTATGCGTAAAGCCCGTTTTACTGAGCATCAGATCATTGCTGTAATTAAATCGGTTGAAGCCGGACGAACCGTTAAAGATGTCTGCCGGGAGGCCGGTATCTCTGAAGCCACCTACTACAACTGGAAGTCCAGATACGGCGGCATGGAGGCTTCTGATATTAAAAAGATCAAGGATCTTGAGGACGAGAATCGACGTCTCAAACAGATGTTTGCCGACCTGAGCCTTGAGAACCGGGCGCTGAAAGACGTTATCGAAAAAAAGCTTTAAAACCAGCCTTTAAGCGTGAGCTGGTCACTCATCTGATAACGACATTTGGACTCAGTATCCGTCAGGCCTGCCGGAGTCTGAACCTGAGCAGAACGGTTTACCATTACCGTCCGGATACCACGCGTGACGAACCCGTTATTGTCGCGTTACAGGCAGTGGCAGAGCGATACCCACGGTACGGTTTTCCAAAACTTTTCCAGGTTCTGCGGCGGCAGGGATACCCGTGGAATCACAAAAGGATCCATCGTATTTATTGTCTGCTGAAGCTGAATTTTCGCCGTAAAGGCAAACAACGGTTGCCGGTGCGTAATCCCTCGCCACTGGCCACACCGGAAGCGCTGAACCAGAGCTGGTCTGTCGATTTTATGCATGATGCTCTGGTCTGTGGCCGTCGTTTTCGCACGTTCAATGTCGTTGATGACTTTAACCGTGAGGCATTGTCGATTGAAATCGATCTGAATCTGCCAGCTTTGCGCGTGGTCCGTGTACTCGACAGGATCGCGGCAAATCGCGGCTATCCGGTCATGCTACGCATGGATAATGGTCCGGAATTTATCTCACTTGCACTGGCTGAATGGGCAGAGCAACATGCAGTAAAACTGGAATTTATTCAGCCGGGTAAGCCGACGCAGAACGCTTTTATTGAGCGCTTTAACCGAACATACCGTACAGAAATACTCGATTTTTATCTGTTCAGAACGCTGAATGAAGTGCGGGAAATCACGGAAAGATGGGTGTCAGAATATAACTGTGAACGCCCGCATGAATCACTGAACAATATGACGCCGGAGGAATATCGGCAACACAATCATTTGGCCGGGATCTCAAAAAATGCCTGGAACTAAAACGGGTCTATTTACACTTGCGCGATGTTGTAGCTCGCTGCCGTGACTATGTAGTTAGTCCATACTTAGTACATTTTTTCAGATCAACTTCACAGGCAGAGCGTGGGGCACAGGTTAAATCCAATACATTGACAATGAATTTTAGTAAAGCGAGAGATTCAGCAGGAATTGATTGGAGTGATGGGACCCCTGCTACATTTCACGAACAACGTTCATTGGCCGAACGGTTGTATAGATCCCAAGGGATCAATACTAAAGAATTGCTAGGGCATAAATCACAGAGGCAGACAGACCGTTATCACGATGATCGAGGCAAAGGTTGGCGAAAAGTTGATTTACAATAATAATTTTGAAGTGACAGACAATAAAATTGTCTATCAAAAAACTTAAGTCAAGGTAAGTAATTAAAGAGATATATTAAATCACTTCCTTAAGTCAGAGGGTAGTCATGCCTACCCTCTATTAAGTTTAATTAGAATCCTTATCAGTAGCCATAATTGTTTCAGTTACAGCACTAGGCTTTGACTTTCTATCAATGATATTTTTTACATATTTAACATTATCTATCGATGAATCCAAGAAACGCTCAAACGCTTTCGAATTTAACATTTCCATCCAAGGTGTAGAATGATCCTCACCTTGTACAAATCGTAATGGCGGCTCTTCTAACCTAGTTAATGCTGAATCAAATAAACGAGTTGAAAATGTCTCGTCATTTAACTTAGATGCTTCATTTCTATAGCCTTCATAAGCTTTTGCAACAGAAGATTTATAAGCATAATCCTCTGCCAATTTAAATCGCTGATTTATCTGTTTGGTAGATAGCCATGCAAACCATAATGGCGCACCAATACTTAATACAGATAATAGAAGCTGAGTACCGATAACAATAGCACTTGGATTAGGTAATGATAGCACAATAGAAAGTGCTTTAAGTCTTTCATACCCTACAAACCCGCCAACACCAAGCGCTGTAGCCAAACCTCCAACCCACAAGCGGATACTCCAATTTAATTTTTCGGCTTTAATTTCAAAAGCACCAGCCAAACCTTTCGAGGTTGATGCCCTAATAGCTTCTTCACACATTGCTAAATATTCTTGAGCCTTTAAACTATCTTTCTTAAGATTCGCTATTAATTGTTCACTTTCATCCAAAGCTATTTTCATCAGTATAAGAGAATGTTCGCTATCTTCTTTATAGTTTACAACTTCATCTTTACCTTTAATAATATCTTCACGATACTTCTGCAACTCATCTAAAAGCAATGGTAAATTGTCGGCAGTTGCATGAGCATCAAGAATAGTTTTCACTTTTTGCTCTAACTCATCAATTTCAGGTGAAATCTGTTTTACCCTCGCATCCATAATTTTTATTTTTCGAGACATCTTTTGAGGGAGTAAATTGGAGTCCTGCAACCTACTAAAGCTGAATAAATTATCAAAAAAGAAGGATATGTAATTAAGAGAGTTTATGAAAGAAGGAATAGCAGTAAGACCATTTCCGTTAAATAGATGAGGCACCAAACTTTCTTTTATTTTATTAACCTTATTGGTGATAAATTTTATCTCTTTGATTTCCTCATCGGTCAATATGTCAAGATTATCGTTGTCAATTCTATCAGTCAAATAATTAACGAGATCAACTAAATCACCTGGGTACAGAGCTGGATAGCTTATACCGTTCTTATCAAGCAATAAGGTATTCTCACCATCTGGAATAGTATCGTTTACAGCTTCTGAAAGTGCATTGAGTGCATTTCTCAAAGTTTCTAAAGAACTGTGCATATTAAACCTTAATATAATTTTGACGAAAAAATGCTTTAAGATTAAGATACAGAAATAAAGTCATTATTACTAGCAAGATTCGTAATCATATGACATCTCGAACGATTCTGCATGATATCTATAATTATTACTTATTTTTTTTATTCCTGTATCAAGAAAAGAGGCACATTTATGTTCCCAAACAATGCACATTGTAAATGTAACTGTTTTTGATAACTTATTTTGATAAAATTTTGATAACCGTTAGAATCCTAATAATGAAAAACGGGAACCACTTGGCTCCCGTTCTCATACAACCCAGAATGTGGATTACATGTTTTCGATGATCGCATCACCAAACTCTGAACATTTCAGCAGCTTAGCGCCGTCCATCAGACGTTCGAAGTCATAGGTTACGGTTTTCGCGTTAATCGCGCCTTCCATACCTTTAACGATCAGGTCAGCCGCTTCGACCCAACCCATGTGGCGCAGCATCATTTCAGCAGACAGAATGATGGAACCTGGGTTCACTTTATCCTGACCTGCATACTTCGGTGCAGTACCGTGGGTTGCTTCGAACAGAGCGCATTCGTCACCGATGTTTGCACCCGGCGCGATACCAATACCACCAACCTGTGCGGCCAGCGCATCGGAGATGTAGTCACCGTTCAGGTTCATACAGGCAATCACGTCATACTCAGCCGGACGCAGCAGGATCTGTTGCAGGAACGCATCGGCGATAACGTCCTTAACCACGATCTCTTTACCGGTTTTCGGGTTCTTGATTTTCACCCATGGACCGCCGTCGATCAGTTCACCACCGAATTCTTCACGCGCTAACTGGTAACCCCAGTCTTTGAACGCGCCTTCGGTGAACTTCATGATGTTGCCTTTGTGTACCAGGGTAACTGAATCACGATCGTTGGCGATGGCGTATTCAATCGCTGCACGCACCAGACGTTTAGTCCCTTCTTCAGAACACGGTTTGATACCAATGCCGCAATGTTCCGGGAAGCGGATTTTCTTCACGCCCATCTCTTCGCGCAGGAATTTAATCACTTTCTCAGCATCGGCAGAGTCAGCTTTCCACTCGATACCCGCGTAGATATCTTCGGAGTTTTCGCGGAAGATGACCATGTCGGTCAGTTCAGGGTGTTTAACCGGGCTTGGTGTGCCCTGATAATAACGCACCGGACGCAGGCAGACATACAGGTCAAGTTCCTGACGCAGAGCTACGTTCAGAGAGCGAATACCGCCGCCAACAGGGGTGGTCAGAGGGCCTTTAATGGCAACACGATATTCACGAATCAGATCTAAGGTTTCAGCAGGCAGCCAGACGTCCTGGCCATAAACCTGAGTGGATTTCTCGCCGGTGTAGATTTCCATCCAGGAGATTTTACGCTCGCCTTTATAGGCTTTCTCGACAGCAGCATCGACAACTTTGATCATCGGTGGGGTTACATCAACGCCGATACCGTCGCCTTCAATGAACGGGATAATCGGATTTTCAGGAACGTTGAGTTTGCCGTTTTGCAGGGTGATCTTCTTACCTTCCGCCGGAACAACTACTTTGCTTTCCATTCACCTCTCCTTCGAGCGCTTCTGGTTCTGCTCGTCTGTCATCACGCTGCATGTGCGTTTGCGTCCTGCTACACGGATGCGTTAGAGCAACTTTTTGTTAATGATTTGTAATGAGCGTGTCAATACTACCCTATTGTTCGCCGCCATGAAAGACACTCGTTCTTAGGCTATAATGCGGCAATTGATATAATCTGAAAATACCATGCAAAAAACTTCTTTTAGAAATCACCGGGTTGAGCGATTCAGCTCACGACAAGTCACTAAGCAGCGTAAAGAAAACCAGCCAAAACGCGTGGTTTTGTTCAATAAACCCTACGATGTTTTGCCACAATTTACTGACGAGGCTGGCAGAAGCACGTTAAAAGATTTTATTCCCGTGCCGGGAATTTATGCGGCGGGCCGACTCGACCGGGACAGCGAAGGGCTTTTGGTGCTAACCAATGACGGCGCGCTGCAGGCGCGGTTAACGCAACCCGGTAAGCGTACCGGGAAAATTTATTACGTCCAGGTTGAAGGCGAGCCGACAGCAGAAGCGCTGGACGCCCTGCGTAACGGAGTAACGCTCAATGATGGCCCCACGCTACCCGCAGGCATTGAAGTAGTAGAGGAACCCGTATGGCTGTGGCCGAGAAATCCGCCGATTCGGGAACGGAAAAACATTCCCACCAGCTGGTTGAAAGTTACCTTATATGAAGGCCGCAACCGTCAGGTACGTCGTATGACAGCGCATGTTGGATTTCCTACGCTGCGCCTCATCCGCTATGCCATGGGGGATTACACGCTGGAAAATCTTGCTAACGGCGAGTGGCGGGAACTGAAATCGTAACCGTACGGTTTAACGTGAGTGTTAACAGGGCAGAATGAAAAAAATGGATAAGCAGCTTTTTGCAGCATTCATCCTGCTCGGCGCGTCACCGTTTTGTTCAGCAAAACTGGACTGTGAGACGATTGCCGGAACAGCAGCCGGAGAGGCAAACTACCTTTATGAGTCTGCCAAAGTAAAAACCGACTCACGCCTGCATTTCTATTCTGCACCAGCAACAGAGTGTCAACTCCCCGCGTTCATGGTCAATGGCGACACCGTCGAGGTGCTCAGGAGTTCACAGCGCTACAAAAGCACGGGCATGCTTTCCAAAGATGAACCTTATCGTTACGTACGTTATCGGGACGCTAAAGGAACCTTCGCCACCGGCTGGGTCTCGGTAGTTGGGTTAACGCCGTTATCCAGTCCGCTTGCAGTAAGCGCGTCTTGCCAGACATGGGCAAATAAAGCGATGTCGCAGCGCGGGTTCTTACCCTCCTCCTCCGCAAACCACTATCAGGTAACAGGAGACACCCGCGCATGGTTCTATGCGATGCCAACCGAACAGTGTCGCAGCCCGTCCGTATTTTTAGTGCCCGGCGACCTCGTCTCTGTACAAGAACAATCCAACGATGATTTTATGGAAGCGGTCTATTACACCACCGATCGCCAAATCATACGCGGCTGGTTAAAAAAGTCGCAGTTACAGGCTATAAACAGCGGTGACCACTATCGCGGCGACATCAACCCGTTGTCGACAGACAAAGCAACAAGAGTCGCCACCCTTGGGCTACGTCACGACCACCAATGTATCTTTTATGAAAGCTGGAATGCTAAAAAGGCCATTGAAATTATCGTGCGCGAGGATCATCAAACCGCATTGTGCCGTGGAGGGGCCGACCCACAAACGTCACCTCCCGTGGCTTATACCAGTATCGACAAGGCCAGCGGTGAAATTAGCTGGCCTGATGTTACCGAAGGATTTGCTGAGGAATAAGGGGAAAACATGTTCAAACCGCACGTCACGGTCGCCTGCATTGTGCATGCAGAAGATAAATTCTTAGTCGTTGAAGAAACGATCAATGGCAAAGCCTTGTGGAATCAGCCTGCAGGACACCTGGAAGCCGATGAAACGCTGGTGCAAGCCGCAACACGCGAACTGTGGGAAGAAACGGGCATTAAAGGGCAGCCGCAGCATTTCATTCGTATGCATCAATGGATTGCGCCGGACAGAACGCCCTTTTTGCGTTTTCTTTTCTCTATCGAGCTTGCCAATATGTGCGCTACAGAACCCCATGACAGCGATATAGATTGCTGTCGCTGGGTCAGCGCAGAAGAGATTTTCTCTGCGCCAAACCTGCGTTCGCCGTTGGTTGCAGAGAGTATTCGCTGTTATCAGAGCGGACAGCGCTACCCACTGGCCATGATCGGCGAATTTAACTGGCCGTTTACAGAGGGTGTCAAGTAAAGGGCTGCGTGCTAGAATATGCCGCCTTGAAGTTCAATGTCGTGAGTATTCCTATGTCTGAAAGCCCAAAAAAAGTGATCGTCGGCATGTCCGGCGGTGTCGATTCCTCCGTTTCTGCCTGGCTGTTACAACAACAGGGCTATCAGGTAGAAGGCCTGTTCATGAAGAACTGGGAAGAGGACGATGGCGAGGAATACTGCACAGCGGCCGCCGACCTTGCGGATGCGCAGGCTGTCTGTGACAAACTCGGTATTGAACTGCATACCGTCAACTTTGCCGCAGAATACTGGGACAACGTCTTTGAACTGTTCCTTGAAGAGTACAAAGCGGGCCGTACGCCGAACCCGGATATTCTGTGCAATAAAGAAATTAAGTTTAAAGCCTTCCTTGAGTTTGCCGCAGAAGATTTAGGTGCCGATTACATCGCCACCGGTCACTACGTGCGTCGCGCGGATGTCGACGGCAAAAGCCGCCTGCTGCGTGGGCTCGATGGCAATAAAGACCAGAGTTATTTCCTCTACACACTCGGCCATGAGCAAATCGCGCAAAGCCTGTTCCCGGTCGGTGAACTGGAAAAACCGCAGGTGCGTAAAATTGCCGAAGATCTTGGTCTGATTACGGCCAAGAAAAAAGACTCCACCGGCATCTGCTTCATTGGCGAACGTAAGTTCCGCGAGTTTCTTGGTCGTTACCTGCCGGCTCAGCCAGGCAAAATCATCACCGTTGACGGCGAAGAGATTGGCCAGCATCAGGGGCTGATGTACCACACTCTGGGTCAGCGTAAAGGTCTGGGTATTGGCGGAACGAAAGAAGGGACAGAAGATCCATGGTATGTGGTGGATAAAGACGTTGAGAACAACATTCTGGTTGTCGCTCAGGGTCATGAACATCCACGTCTGATGTCCGTTGGGCTGGTGGCGCAACAGCTGCATTGGGTCGATCGCGAACCGTTCACCGGCACCATGCGCTGCACGGTGAAAACCCGCTATCGTCAGACCGACATTCCGTGCACCGTTAAGGCACTGGATGCTGAGCGTATTGAAGTCATTTTCGACGAGCCAGTCGCGGCGGTCACGCCGGGTCAGTCGGCTGTCTTTTACAATGGCGAAGTGTGCCTCGGCGGCGGCATTATCGAACAACGATTGCCTCTGCCGGTATAATTACTTACACATTTGATACAAGGAAGCAGTGAACGTGGCAAAGAATTATTATGACATCACCCTCGCCCTGGCAGGCATTTGTCAGTCGGCACGCCTGGTGCAGGAACTGGCGCACCAGGGGCATTGTGATGCCGATGCATTACACGTTTCACTGAACAGTGTCATCGACATGAATCCCAGCTCTACGCTGGGCGTGTTTGGCGGCAGCGAAGCCAATCTGCGTCTTGGCCTTGAAACGCTGCTTGGCGTACTGAACGCCAGCAGTCGTCAGGGACTGAACGCGGAACTCACCCGCTATACGCTAAGCCTGATGGTGCTGGAGCGTAAGCTGTCAGCGGCCAAGGGCGCTATGGACACGCTGGGAGACCGTATTAGCGGCTTGCAGCGCCAACTAGACCATTTTGATTTGCAGTCAGAAACGTTGATGAGTGCGATGGCTGGTATTTATGTTGACGTCATCAGCCCACTCGGCCCGCGTATTCAGGTCACGGGTTCCCCGGCCATCCTTCAGAGCCCACAAGTACAGGCTAAAGTACGCGCTTCGCTGCTGGCTGGCATCCGTGCTGCCGTGCTCTGGCATCAGGTTGGTGGAGGCCGTCTGCAACTCATGTTTTCTCGTAATCGCCTGACGACTCAGGCAAAACAAATTCTTGCTCATTTAACCCCGGAGTTGTGATCTATGGAATTATCCTCACTGACCGCCGTTTCCCCTGTCGATGGACGCTACGGCGATAAAGTCAGCGCGCTGCGCGGGATTTTCAGCGAATACGGTTTGCTGAAATTCCGTGTACAGGTTGAAGTACGCTGGCTGCAAAAACTGGCCGCGCACGCAGCGATCAAGGAAGTTCCTGCTTTTGCTGCCGACGCAATCGGTTTCCTTGATGCGATCGTCGCTAACTTCAATGAAGAAGATGCTGCGCGCATCAAAACCATTGAGCGTACGACCAACCATGATGTGAAGGCAGTTGAGTATTTCCTGAAAGAGAAAGTGGCGGATATCCCGGAACTGCACGCTGTTTCCGAATTTATCCACTTTGCGTGTACTTCAGAAGACATCAACAACCTGTCTCACGCGCTGATGTTGAAAACCGCACGCGACGAAGTGGTTCTGCCGTACTGGCGTAAGCTTATCGACGCGGTGAAAGATCTGTCTGTACAGTATCGCGATATTCCTCTGCTCTCCCGTACCCACGGTCAGCCAGCCACCCCTTCTACGCTAGGCAAAGAAATGGCTAACGTGGCTTACCGTATGGAGCGTCAGTATCGTCAGCTCAACCAGGTTGAAATTCTTGGTAAGATCAATGGTGCAGTCGGTAACTATAACGCCCACATCGCCGCTTACCCGGAAGTTGACTGGCATCAGTTCAGCGAAGAGTTTGTCACCTCGCTGGGCATCCAGTGGAACCCGTACACCACGCAGATTGAGCCGCACGACTACATTGCCGAGCTGTTTGACTGCATCGCCCGTTTCAACACCATCCTGATCGACTTTGACCGCGATGTCTGGGGTTACGTGGCGCTGAACCATTTCAAACAGAAAACCATCGCGGGTGAAATCGGCTCTTCCACCATGCCGCACAAAGTTAACCCCATCGATTTCGAAAACTCCGAGGGTAACCTGGGTCTGTCTAACGCGGTTCTGCAGCACCTGGCGAGCAAACTGCCGGTCTCCCGCTGGCAGCGTGACCTGACTGACTCTACCGTTCTGCGTAACCTGGGCGTAGGTATTGGCTATGCGCTGATCGCGTATCAGTCCACGCTGAAAGGCGTGAGCAAACTGGAAGTGAACCGCGATCATCTGCTGGATGAACTGGATCATAACTGGGAAGTTCTGGCAGAGCCGATTCAGACCGTGATGCGTCGCTACGGTATTGAGAAGCCGTACGAGAAACTGAAAGAGCTGACCCGCGGTAAGCGCGTTGACGCCGAAGGTATGAAGCAGTTTATCGACGGTCTGGCGCTGCCGGAAGAAGAGAAAACTCGCCTGAAAGCAATGACGCCTGCCAATTATATTGGTCGCGCCATCACCATGGTTGATGAACTGAAGTAATCTGTTTGATGCCGGAGCGTGCTTGAGCCTGTTCCGGTCTTCCGTTCATATCGTAGTAAGCCGGAAAGCATCAGCGCTTCCGGCTTTTTTATTGTCCGCGAGATTATCCCTTCCCCCGGTTTATTAAATGTTTATCCCCACAGCCACATAATCAGCGTTAAACTATTCATACCATTATTTTAGGGAGAAACGATGATGCGCGTACTGGTTGTCGAGGATAATGCTTTATTACGCCACCACCTCAAGGTTCAGTTACAGGATTTAGGGCATCAGGTGGATGATGCAGAAGATGCGAAGGAAGCGGACTATTATCTGAATGAACATCTGCCGGATATCGCGATCGTTGATTTAGGACTCCCCGATGAAGATGGTTTGTCGCTGATCCGCCGCTGGCGCAGTAATGAGGTTTCGCTGCCGATTCTGGTATTAACCGCGCGCGAAGGCTGGCAGGACAAGGTGGAAGTCCTCAGCGCTGGCGCTGACGATTATGTCACCAAACCGTTTCACATCGAAGAAGTGGCTGCGCGCATGCAGGCACTGATGCGCCGCAACAGCGGTCTGGCATCGCAAATTATCTCCCTTCCGCCTTTTCAGGTGGACCTCTCTCGACGCGAGTTATCCGTCAATGATGAAGTTATCAAGCTCACTGCGTTTGAATACACCATTATGGAAACGCTCATCCGTAATAATGGCAAAGTGGTCAGTAAAGATTCGCTCATGCTGCAGCTTTATCCGGATGCCGAGCTGCGCGAAAGTCACACCATTGATGTTCTAATGGGACGTCTGCGTAAGAAAATACAGGCGCAGTATCCGGACGACGTCATCACCACCGTGCGTGGTCAGGGATATCTTTTTGAACTGCGCTAATGAATAAACTATTGCGTCATTTTTTCCCGCTATCGCTGCGGTTGCGCTTTTTACTGGCAACTGCGGGCGTGGTGTTGGTGCTCTCACTGGCCTACGGCATGGTTGCCCTGGTGGGCTACAGCGTCAGCTTTGATAAGACAACGTTCCGCCTGCTGCGGGGTGAAAGTAATCTGTTTTATACCCTGGCAAAGTGGGAAAACGGCAAGATAAACGTCGAGCTGCCTGAACATCTCGATATGCAAAGTCCAACAATGTCGCTGATCTATAACGAAAGCGGTGAATTGTTGTGGGCGCAGCGCAATGTTCCCTGGCTGACGAAAAGTATCCAACCGGACTGGCTAAAAACGAACGGTTTTCATGAAATTGAAGCCAATGTAAACGCCACCAGCACTTTACTGGGCGAAGATCACTCCGCTCAGCAGCAGTTAAAAGAAGTCAGAGAAGATGATGACGACGCCGAAATGACCCACTCCGTGGCGGTGAACGTCTACCCCGCCACAGCCAGAATGCCGCAACTGACCATTGTGGTTGTCGACACCATTCCTATAGAGCTAAAGCGCTCGTATATGGTCTGGAGCTGGTTTATTTATGTCCTGGTCGCCAATCTGTTGCTGGTCATTCCGCTGTTATGGGTGGCCGCCTGGTGGAGCCTGCGGCCAATTGAGTCGCTAGCGCGTGAAGTCCGTGAGCTTGAGGAACATCATCGTGAGATGCTAAACCCCGCCACCACACGCGAATTGACCAGCCTGGTTCGCAATCTCAATCGACTTTTAAAAAGCGAACGTGAGCGCTACGATAAATACCGCACCACGTTAACCGATCTCACCCATAGCCTGAAAACGCCACTGGCGGTACTGCAAAGTACGCTGCGCTCAATGCGTAACGAAAAGATGAACGTCAGCGACGCAGAGCCTATCATGCTGGAACAAATTAGTCGTATTTCCCAACAGATAGGCTATTACCTGCATCGCGCCAGTATGCGTGGCAGCAGTGCCCTACTCAGCCGCGAGCTGCACCCGGTCGCGCCGTTGCTGGATAAGCTCACCTCGGCGCTGAATAAAGTGTATCAGCGTAAAGGGGTCAACATTAATCTCGATATCTCACCTGAGATCAGCTTTGTGGGCGAACAGAATGACTTTGTCGAGGTGTTGGGCAACGTCCTGGATAACGCCTGTAAATATTGTCTGGAGTTTGTCGAGATTTCGGCGCAACTGTCTGAGGATCAGCTGCATATTCTGGTCGAAGACGATGGTCCTGGTATTCCGCAAAGCAAACGGGAAGTGGTGTTTGACCGTGGACAGCGCGTAGATACACTACGTCCCGGACAAGGCGTCGGTCTGGCGGTGGCGCGAGAAATCACCGAACAGTATGACGGGCAAATTATTGCTGGTGATAGCCTGCTGGGTGGCGCGCGCATGGAAGTTATTTTTGGCCGCCAGCAGCCGGGCCAGAAAGACGAGTAATCGTCGCATGTAATAAATATGTACTGACTTCACGCTTGAGGTTAAGTATCCGTTATAATCGGTTGCAGATACCAGCCTGCGGGATGCTCACTATGGAATACCAACTCACACTTAACTGGCCCGATTTTCTTGAACGCCACTGGCAGAAACGCCCGGTGGTCTTAAAACGCGGGTTTAATAACTTTATTGATCCTCTTTCTCCTGACGAACTGGCTGGACTGGCAATGGAAAGCGAGGTCGACAGCCGACTCGTCAGCCATCAGGATGGTAAATGGCAGGTTAGCCATGGTCCCTTCGAAAGCTACGACCATCTTGGCGAGAACAACTGGTCTTTGCTGGTGCAGGCGGTCAACCACTGGCACGAACCTACCGCCGCGCTGATGCGCCCGTTCCGTGAATTACCGGACTGGCGAATCGACGATCTGATGATTTCTTTCTCTGTACCCGGCGGCGGCGTTGGCCCGCACCTGGATCAGTACGATGTATTTATCATTCAGGGAACCGGTCGTCGTCGCTGGCGCGTAGGCGAAAAGCTGCAGTTGAAGCAGCACTGCCCTCACCCGGATCTTCTTCAGGTCGACCCGTTCGAAGCCATCATTGATGAAGAGCTGGAACCCGGCGATATCCTGTACATTCCACCGGGATTCCCGCACGAAGGCTATGCGTTAGAAAACGCGATGAACTATTCGGTTGGCTTCCGCGCGCCAAACACTCGCGAGCTGATCAGCGGGTTCGCCGATTACGTTTTGCAACGCGAACTGGGCAGCACCTATTACAGCGATCCTGACCTGCCACCGCGCGATCATCCGGCAGATGTTCTGCCGCAGGAAATGGACAAGCTGCGCGAAATGATGCTGGGTCTGATTAATCAGCCAGAACATTTTCAGCAGTGGTTTGGCGAGTTTATCTCTCAGTCTCGTCATGAGCTGGATATTGCCCCGCCGGAGCCACCGTATCAGCCAGACGAAATTTATGATGCCCTGAAACAAGGTGATGTTTTAGTGCGTCTGGGCGGATTGCGCGTATTGCGCATTGGCGATGACGTCTACGCTAACGGTGAGAAAATTGACTCGCCACATCGTCCTGCGCTGGAAGCGCTGGCCAGTCATATTGTGCTGACGGCTGAGAACTTTGAGGATGCGCTGGAAGATCCTTCTTTCCTTGCCATGCTTGCCGCGCTGGTCAACAGCGGGTACTGGTTCTTCGAAGGGTAATAGACTGTGCCTGATGCGACGCCATGCGTCTTATCAGGCCTACTGGAGTGAAATATTGTAGGCCGGATAAGCAAAGCGCCATCCGGCAACTACACATGCTTTATTTTTGTTTCGCGGCCAATTCAGCAATACGCACAATCACCTGCACCGCTTTTTCCATTCCTTCCAGCGTCACAAACTCATGCTTGCCATGATAGTTGTAGCCGCCGGTGAACAGATTTGGACACGGTAATCCCATAAACGACAGCTGCGCGCCGTCAGTGCCGCCACGGATCGGTTTCAGCACCGGCTCAATATCACAATCGCGCATCGCCTGCTGGGCGATATCCAGCACGTGCGGATGCTCAATCACTTTTTCGCGCATATTGTAGTAACTGTCTTCAATCACCAGTTCGATATAGCAGTCTGGGTGTAACCCTTTGCCAACCTTCTTGGCGATATCCATGATCTTGCGTTTACGCGCTTCAAACTGCTTACGGTCAAAATCACGAATAATGTAGTGCATATCCGCCCGATCGACCGTCCCTTTCATGCTCGCCAGATGATAAAAGCCTTCATAGCCTTCCGTCTTTTCAGGGCTTTCATCTGCCGGAACCTCAGCGTGAATACGCGCCGCCAGGGACAGCGCATTCACCATCACCCCTTTTGCGGTGCCGGGATGCACATTGTTGCCAACAATTTTGATATTAACCGACGCGGCGTTGAAGTTTTCAAACTCCAGCTCACCTACGCCACCACCGTCAACGGTATAGGCCCACTGCGCATCGAATGCCGCAACGTCAAAATGCTTCGCCCCTTTCCCCACCTCTTCGTCCGGCGTAAAGGCCACGCGGATATCACCGTGCGGAATATCTTTTTGGATAAGCACAGCCAGCGCGGTCATGATTTCCGCCACGCCTGCTTTATCATCCGCCCCCAGCAACGTTTTACCGTCTGTGGTGATCAGCGTTTGCCCCAAAAGTTGATGCAGCACCGGGAACATCACCGGCGATAAAACTTCATCACCAATGCCTAACGCAATATCGCCACCGCGATAGTTTTCAACGATTTGCGGATTAACATTTTTACCGCTGAAATCCGGTGAGGTATCCACATGAGAAATAAAGCCGATCGCGGGAATATTGCCTGCAACGTTAGCGGGTAACGTTGCCATCAGCGTGCCTTTTTCGCTCAGTGAAATATTAACCAGCCCCATCTCTTCAAGCTGTTGTTTGAGCAGTTGTAATAATTTCCACTGTCCTTCGGTGCTGGGAACCTGCCGCACGCCCGATTTTGATTGGGTGTCCAGCGACACGTAGTGTAAAAAACGCTCAAGTAGTTTATCCATGCAGTCACCCTCACTTTTTGTGACAACATTATCAATAAGCAACAAAAGACAAATATTGCGTCAGGTCACTTTTATCCCCGCAAGTGAGAATATTTCGCCCTGACATCCCCTCTGACTATAGGGCTAAGTCAGTAATTCGCAACAAGGATTGGCGATTACAATGGTTTGCCGTAGAATAACGGCCCTCATTAAGAGTCATCAAGGTGGTTAACCACAAACCCCGCATCGGTCAGCCATCCGTTGCGTTTACATGGGACAGAGTAAAAAATTGAATAAACAACCGCGTTCGCTTTCTCCACTGGTGCAATTAGCGGGAATTCGCAAAAGTTTCGATGGCAAAGAGGTGATTTCCAGCCTGGATTTGACCATCAATAATGGCGAGTTTCTTACGCTGCTTGGCCCCTCTGGCTGCGGTAAAACAACCGTTCTTCGCCTGATTGCCGGTCTGGAAACGGTTGATTCCGGTCATATTTTGTTGGACAACGAGGACATCACTCACGTTCCAGCGGAAAATCGCTACGTGAATACCGTCTTCCAAAGCTATGCGCTATTCCCCCACATGACTGTGTTTGAGAATGTGGCCTTTGGTTTGCGCATGCAAAAAACGCCCGCAGCCGACATTTCTCCCCGCGTTACCGAAGCCTTGCGCATGGTGCAACTGGAAGAGTTCGCCCAGCGAAAACCGCATCAACTTTCCGGCGGACAGCAGCAGCGCGTAGCGATTGCCCGAGCAGTGGTCAACAAACCCCGCTTACTCTTGTTAGATGAATCCCTCTCTGCGCTGGACTACAAGCTGCGTAAGCAGATGCAGAACGAACTGAAAGCGCTGCAGCGTAAGCTTGGTATCACTTTTGTCTTTGTCACACACGATCAGGAAGAAGCGCTGACTATGTCTGACCGCATCGTGGTGATGCGCGATGGTAAGATTGAGCAGGACGGTACGCCGCGCGAAATCTACGAAGAGCCAAAGAATCTGTTTGTCGCCGGGTTTATCGGCGAGATCAATATGTTTAACGCCACGGTGATTGAACGTCTGGATGAACAGCGTGTTCGTGCTAACGTTGAAGGCCGCGAGTGCAATATTTATGTCAACTTCGCGGTAGTTCCCGGACAAAAGCTGCACGTTCTGTTACGCCCTGAAGATTTACGCGTTGATGAAATCAACGATGATAATCATATCGAAGGCCTGATCGGCTACGTGCGCGAACGCAACTACAAAGGCATGACGCTGGAGTCGGTTGTAGAACTGGAAAATGGCAAGATGGTGATGGTCAGCGAATTCTTCAACGAAGATGATCCTGACTTTGACCACTCGCTCGACCAGAAAATGGCAATTAACTGGGTAGAAAGCTGGGAGGTCGTACTGGCTGATGAAGAGCACAAGTAAATTCCAGAGTGTGGTGATCTTCACCATTGTCGGTTGGCTTGTGTTATTTGTCTTTCTGCCCAACCTGATGATCATCGGCACCAGCTTTTTGACCCGTGACGACGCCAATTTCGTCAAAATGGTCTTTACGCTGGAGAACTATACGCGTCTGCTCGATCCGCTCTATTTTGAGGTGCTGGTTCACTCCCTCAATATGGCGCTGATTGCCACGCTCGCCTGTCTGGTACTCGGCTACCCGTTTGCCTGGTTTTTGGTGAAACTGCCGGAAAAAGTACGTCCGCTGCTGCTATTCCTGCTGATTGTTCCGTTCTGGACCAATTCCCTTATTCGCATCTACGGACTCAAAATTTTCCTCAGTACCAAAGGCTATCTCAACGAGTTTCTGTTATGGCTCGGCGTTATCGATACACCCATTCGCATTATGTTTACCCCCAGCGCGGTGATTATCGGGCTGGTATACATCCTGCTGCCGTTTATGGTGATGCCGCTCTATTCCAGCATTGAAAAGCTCGATAAACCGCTGCTGGAAGCCGCACGCGATTTAGGTGCCAATAAGCTTCAGACCTTCACTCGCATCATTATTCCGTTGACGATGCCGGGGATTATCGCCGGATGCCTGCTGGTCATGCTGCCCGCAATGGGGCTGTTTTACGTTTCCGACTTAATGGGCGGTGCGAAAAACCTGCTGATTGGTAACGTAATTAAAGTTCAGTTCCTGAACATCCGCGACTGGCCGTTTGGTGCAGCCACCAGCATTACGCTGACCATCGTGATGGGTCTGATGCTGCTGATCTACTGGCGCGCCTCCCGCTTACTGAACAAGAAGGTGGAACTCGAATGATCGGTCGACTGCTTCGCGGCGGTTTTATGACCGCTATCTACGCGTATCTGTATATTCCAATCATCATTCTGATTGTGAACTCCTTTAACAGTTCGCGCTTTGGCATCAACTGGCAGGGTTTTACTACCAAATGGTACGGCCTGCTGATGAATAACGACAGCCTGTTGCAGGCAGCACAGCACTCGCTGACGATGGCGGTGCTATCCGCCACGTTTGCCACCTTGATCGGCTCACTTACTGCGGTTGCGCTGTACCGTTACCGTTTTCGCGGTAAACCGTTCGTCAGTGGCATGCTGTTCGTGGTGATGATGTCGCCGGATATTGTGATGGCAATATCTCTGCTGGTGCTGTTTATGCTGATCGGCATTCAACTGGGTTTCTGGTCGCTGCTGTTCTCGCATATCACTTTTTGTCTGCCTTTTGTGGTGGTGACGGTTTACTCTCGCCTGAAAGGTTTTGATGTCCGCATGCTTGAGGCGGCTAAAGATTTGGGTGCCAGCGAAGTAACTATTCTGCGCAAGATAATACTGCCACTGGCTATGCCTGCGGTGGCTGCAGGTTGGTTGCTGAGCTTTACGCTGTCGATGGATGATGTCGTTGTTTCATCTTTCGTCACCGGACCGGGTTATGAAATTTTGCCATTAAAAATCTACTCAATGGTTAAAGTCGGCGTATCACCAGAGGTAAACGCGCTGGCGACCATTTTGTTGGTTCTGTCGCTGGTTATGGTGATTGCCAGCCAGCTTATTGCACGTGATAAAACCAAGGGCCGCTAAGGCCCTTAATTCAGGGGACGTTAAATGATGAAAAAATGGTCACGCCACCTGCTCGCGGCGGGTGCTCTGGCACTGGGCATGAGCGCCGCTCACGCGAATGACAACAACACGCTCTATTTCTATAACTGGACTGAATACGTACCACCGGGTCTGCTGGAACAGTTCACCAAAGAAACCGGCATTAAGGTTATCTATTCGACCTACGAGTCGAATGAAACCATGTACGCCAAGCTCAAAACCTATAAAGACGGCGCATACGATCTGGTGGTTCCGTCCACCTATTACGTCGATAAAATGCGTAAAGAAGGCATGATCCAGAAGATCGACAAGTCGGCGTTGACCAACTTCCACAACCTTGATCCGGAAATGCTCAACAAGCCGTTTGACCCGAACAATGACTACTCCATCCCGTATATCTGGGGTGCAACGGCCATTGGCGTCAACAGCGATGCTATCGATCCTAAAACCGTCACCAGTTGGGCCGATCTGTGGAAGCCGGAGTATAAAGGCAGTCTGCTGTTAACGGATGATGCGCGAGAAGTGTTCCAGATGGCGCTGCGCAAGCTGGGATATTCCGGCAATACCACCGATCCTAAAGAGATTGAAGCCGCCTATAACGAGTTGAAGAAGCTGATGCCTAACGTTGCGGCATTTAACTCTGACAACCCGGCCAACCCGTATATGGAAGGCGAAGTTAATCTGGGGATGGTGTGGAACGGCTCCGCGTATGTTGCGCGTCAGGCGGGCACACCGCTGGAAGTGGTTTGGCCAAAAGAAGGTGGCATTTTCTGGATGGACAGCCTGTCTATTCCGGCTAACGCGAAAAACAAAGAAGGTGCGCTGAAGCTGATTAACTTCCTGCTGCGCCCGGACGTGGCGAAAGAAGTCGCAGAAACTATCGGTTACCCGACGCCAAACCTGGCAGCACGCAAGCTGTTAAATCCTGAGGTCGCGAACGACAAAACGCTCTACCCTGACGCAGAAACCATCAACAAAGGGGAATGGCAGAACGATGTTGGTTCCGCCAGCGCTATCTATGAAGAGTATTATCAAAAGCTAAAAGCAGGACGCTAATTCAGCGTTGTAAGGAATGCCCGATGGCGCGACGCTTATCGGGCCTACATCAATGCAAACCGTAGGCCGGATAAGGCATTTGCCGCCATCCGGCAATAAAAAATCACAGCCCTTTCAATAACTTCTCAACGAACTCAGGCACCACCTGGCTTGCCGGGCCGTAATACTTCTCTTCAAACTCGCTGCCTACCTGGCTCGGCTCGAGATTTAGTTCTACCGTATGTGCCCCATGCAGCCGCGCCTCATGCACAAAACCGGCTGCCGGATAAACATGTCCCGATGTGCCAATCGCAATGAACACATCTGCCATTGCCAGCGCCATATAAATTTCATCCATGCCCAGCGGCATTTCACCAAACCACACTACGTGGGGTCGCAGCGGTGCCGGAAACTGGCAGCAATGGCATTTATCTTCCGGGGTCACATCGCCCGTCCACTCCAGAATCTGCCCGCTTTGCGAACAGCGAACTTTAAGCAGTTCGCCATGCATATGGATAACGTTCTGGCTGCCCGCACGCTCATGCAGATTATCAATGTTCTGCGTCACCAGTAAAAAACGGTCGCCCAGTTCGGCTTCGAGTTTTGCCAGCGCGATATGCGCCGCGTTGGGCTGGATTTCTGGCTGTTGCAACTGATGGCGACGGGCGTTATAAAACGACTGAACCAGCTCCGGGTTTCGGCTAAATCCTTCCGGAGTCGCAACGTCCTCAACCCGATGTTCTTCCCAGAGACCATCCGCCGCGCGAAATGTTCGAATTCCTGACTCAGCGGAGATTCCCGCTCCAGTCAGTACCAGCACTCTTGGTTTTTCCATCAATTCAGGCACCACTCTGTCTCTGAAAAAGATTCGTTGACGCAGGCGATCGCGCAAATGGCGTTTATTTTTACGAAAGCGGCTTAACCGATGACCCCGACGCGACAGCATAACAACCTCTTTGTATTAATCGGTAAGATGTAGGAAAGCAGCCCCGCGCATCCCGCCGGCATCACCGTGCCGTGCCTGCTCAATACGCGGTACCCGGGCAACCGGCAGCAGATGACGCGGCAGTCGGTTCGCCAGTTGCGTCGTAATAGCGGTAAAATTCGACAAGCCTCCGCCAATCACCACCAAATCAGGATCGACGATAGTCAGGATATTCCCAAGACACACCGCCAGCAAATCCAGATAGCGTTCAACGTGGGCCCGCGCGTGCTCATCACCCTGCTCCCACAGCGCGATAATTTCGCGGGCATCCAGCGGTTGATGGTAGTAATGCTGATACAACCACGCAAATCCACCGCCGGAAAGATAGCTTTCGATGCATCCCAGTTGACCGCATCCGCAGCGGCGCAGCGGGAAATCAAAGCCCATCAGCGTCAGCGCATCGACCGGCAAACGAATATGACCAAACTCACCGGTGATATAGCTGCGTCCGGTGATGGATTTCCCGTTAAGCACCAGGCCGCCGCCGACGCCCGTACCGAGGATCAACCCCATCACCAGCGGATACTGGGTGAACTCGTCATCCCAGGCTTCGGAGAGAGCAAAACAGTTCGCATCGTTATCCAGACGCACATCGCGGTCAAGGCGAGCGCTGAGATCGGCGCGGAGCGGTTTGCCACTGGCGGCAGGAACGTTGGCCGCGTACAGCGTGCCGTCTTCGGTTTCCGGCATGCCTGGAATGCCGATGCCTACCGAACCTTTGATGCCGAACCGCTGATCCGCTTCCGTCACCAGGTTGCAGACCGCATCAAGGAAAGCGTCGTAGCTGTCGCGAGGCGTAGGAACGCGAGTTTCCCATTGCAGACGACGTTGCTTATCAAACACGCCCAGCGCAATTTTGGTCCCGCCGATGTCAAATCCGTAATACATCACCGCTCCTTGATACACGTCATCCTTCAAGATGCCTCTACGTTGGCTACGCCTTGATGCAGCATGAATGCTGTCGTGTATTATTGTTGTTATTGGCCGCTAAGTACTCTCGCAGGATCAATATTGCTGGCGCGACGCGCCGGATACCAACTTGCCAAAAGACTCAGCACGAGTGCTGTCACCAGCACGTAAATCACATCCAGCCAGTGTAATTCCGATGGCAGGAAGTCAATGAAATAGATATCGCCGGACAGGAACTGATGGCCGATAAGCGCCTCAATCCCGTTTATGATCGGCGTCAGTTGCAACGAGACAACCACCCCGATGACGACGCCTATCAGGCTACCGAACAGACCCGCCAGCAGGCCGTACCAGACAAAAATGGCACGGATCAACCCATCTTTCGCCCCGAGTGTTCTTAATACCGCAATATCGCCACTTTTGTCTTTTACCGCCATCACTAACGTGGAAACGATATTAAAACAGGCCACGCCAATCACCAGCACCATAGCCAGATACATAATGGCGCGGATCATTTGAATATCGCGGTACATATAGCCGTAGGTGCCAATCCAGCTCTTGATGTAAACATAGTTATTGGTGACTTCACCCGCGTCTCGCACCAGCTTATTGGCGTTAAACACGTCGTTAACCTTCAGCGCGATCCCGGAAACGCTGGTTCCCATATCGAGATATTGCTGCGCATCTTCCATTGGGATCATGGCAAAGCTGTGATCGAGCTGACCGCTCAGTTGCAGGATCCCCGTCACGTGCAAACGCACGCGTTTAGGCTGCTGTAGCTTATGATCCGCACTGGCGTTAGGGATCATAATCGACACCCAGTCGCCCTGCTTCACCTTCAGCGCATCGGCAATACCCTTACCAATGATGATTTGTTGTTCACCGGCTTTAAAATTATCCCAGGCGTGGTTTTGCACAAAGGATGGCAGCGCGCTTAAACGCTGTTCCTGTTTCGGGTCAACGCCCTTCACCTGCACCGCGCGTAAGTTCGCCCCGCTCTCCACCAGTCCGGTAAAGTTGATATAAGGCGCCGCGGCGACAATACCCGGCACTTTTTGTACCTTGTCGAGCGCTTCCTGCCAGTTATTCCACGGTTGATTTACGGCTTCAATCTCTCCGTGTGGGACTACGGCCAGAATACGGTTGTTCAGCTCACGCTCAAATCCGTTCATGGCACTTAAACCGACGATCAGCACCGCCACACCCAACGCGATGCCAACGGTAGATATCACCGAAATCAAAGAAACCATACCGCCGCGACGCCGACCACGGCTAAAGCGCAGACCAATCAATAACGATAAAGGCGAAGCCATTACTCAGCTCCCATCAAGCTCAGTTCAGCCGTCAGGCGACCATCGCGCATTTCAAGCTGGCGACTCATCCGCTTCGCCAGTTGCAGATCGTGCGTCACCACCAGAAATGCCGTGCCCTGAGAGCGGTTCAGCTCGCCCAGAAGCTCAAAAATGCTGTCCGCGTTACGCGCATCCAGGTTACCTGTTGGCTCATCTGCCAGGACCAGGCGCGGGTTATTCACCAGCGCACGCGCGATGGCCACACGCTGGCGTTCGCCGCCAGACAGTTCAGACGGACGATGACTGGCACGATGATCCAGCCCTACTGCTTTCAGCATATCCCGTGCGCGCTCGGTGATTTCAGCCGGTTTTTTCTTGCCGATCAGCAGCGGCATCGCTACGTTTTCCAGCGCCGTAAAATCCGGCAGCAAATGGTGGAACTGGTAAATAAAGCCCAGCTTCTGATTACGCAGTTCCGCTTTCGCCGCCGACGAGAGCTTACTCATTGGCTGACCGCTAAAAATGACGTCGCCGGAAGTCGGGGTATCCAACCCACCTAACAGATGCAGCAACGTACTCTTGCCGGAGCCTGAGCTGCCGACAATCGCCATCATCTCACCTTCGCCGACGCAAAAACTGACATCGTGCAGTACATCGGTCTGCACAGTGCCTTCCTGATAGCGTTTGCACAGGTTGTCGCATTGCAACAGGATCTTATTCATAACGTAAAGCCTCAGCGGGTTGAGTGGCGGCAGCGCGCCAGGAAGGATAAAGCGTAGACAGCAGCGCGATGGCCATCGCCACCAGCGCAATGACGATAACCTGCAGCGGCTCGATAGCGACCGGCAGCGCAGCGCCATCCAGCAGCACACCAATAATTGGCATCAGATTGTTCAGTTGGCTGGCGAGCAAGGCACCCAGTACAGCGCCCAGCAGCGCGCCAATCACCCCGGCACTGGCCCCCTGAACCATAAACACCATCATTATCTGCCGCGGCGTTAGCCCCTGCGTTTGTAAAATCGCCACTTCCCCTTGCTTCTCCATTACCATCAGACCCAGCGAGGTAATAATATTAAAAGCCGCCACCGCCACGATCAGGCTAAGCAGCAGCCCCATCATGTTCTTTTCCATGCGCACGGCCTGGAACAGTTCCCCTTTGCGCTCGCGCCAGTCCTGCCATTTGGTGCCTTGCGGCAGCGTTTGCTGGCTCAGCGTGTCAACTTTTAACGGTTCGTTCAGCCACAGACGCCAGCCGGTGATATTACCCACCGGATAGCGCATCAGACGCGAGGCATCCTGAATGTTGGTCAGCATCTGGTAGCCATCGACTTCGCTGTTGGCGGCGAAAGTGCCAATCACCGTAAACAAACGCTGGCTCGGCAAACGCCCCATCGGCGTAAACTGGCTGGCCGAGGGCACCATCACACGGATTTGATCGCCACGGTTCACGCCCAACTGCCCGGCAAGCTGCTCGCCGAGGATGACATTATACTTACCCGGTTGCAGATCTGTTTGCTTCACATTGACCAGATACGGCGTTAACGGATCTTTTTGTGCCGGATCGATACCGAGCATCACGCCGACCGCCACACTACGCGCGCTTTGCAGCACCACATCTCCCGTAGTTATGGGTGCAACGCGGTTGACGCCGTTCAACACCACCGCTTTTTCCGGCAGTTGTTGCGGGTTGAGGGAACCCTGTTCAGACGAGAGTACGGCCTGAGGCATCAGGCCAAGAATATTGTTTTGCAGCTCGCGCTCGAAACCGTTCATCACCGACAACACCGTGACCAGCGCCATTACCCCGAGAGTAATGCCTATGGTGGAGAGCCAGGAAACGAAGCGACCGAAGCGATCTGCTGCACGCCCACGCATATAACGCAGGCCGATGAATAGAGCGACAGGTTGGTACATGAAATCCGTCTGGTTGCTGTTAGCAAAGTCACGAGTATATAAGCGAAAGCGGAATGGGTAAATGACTGAACCGTAAGTGTTCGTCAGCACTATTCCTAAAAGTATAAATAAATCAATTCGCTAAAGTTGTCCCTCTTCCCTTCAGCCCGGGACCCTGATCTTTATCTTAAAAAAACAAAATGCAGACAGTTACGCATTACAGCGCACAGTGGGTTGCGCAGGATGGCAGGCTATAGCCAACAATATGGATACGCCGTCTCGATGAAGAAAAAAGAACTATGGATTAATCAAATCAAAGGGTTATGTATTTGCCTGGTGGTGATTTACCACTCGGTAATCACATTTTACCCGCACCTTACTACTTTTCAGCATCCGCTTTCAGAGCTGCTGAGCAAATGCTGGATTTACCTCAATTTGTACCTGGCGCCATTTCGCATGCCGGTGTTTTTCTTTATTTCGGGATATCTGATCCGTCGCTACATTGATAGCGTCCCGTGGACAACCTGCGTGGAAAAACGGATCTGGAGCATTTCCTGGGTGCTGGTACTTTGGGGTGTGGTGCAATGGCTGGCGTTAGTCGCGCTCAATAACTGGTTGGCCCCACAGCGCGATCTGAGCCATGCCGCCAACGCCGCTTATGCCGATTCGATCACAGGTTTTACCCACGGAATGCTGACCGCCAGCACCAGCTTGTGGTATCTGTATGCGCTGATTGTCTATTTTGTTCTGTGTAAGATTTTCAGCCGCTGGGCGGCGCCGCTGTTGGCGTTATTTGTGGTGCTGAGCGTGGCGATCAGTTTTGTCCCGACGCCGTGGTGGGGAATGAACAGCGTGATTCGCAATCTGCCCTGGTACAGCCTCGGTGCATGGTTTGGCGCAACGCTGATGGTATGGATCAAGGAGGTGCCTCTGCGCCGCCATGCGGTCATTGTTCTGGTTAGCGCAATCGCCGCCGTCGTCGCGTGGCTGGCAAATGTCTCACTATTACTTTCTCTGCTTTCCATTGTGCTGATCATGAAGCTGTTTTATCAATTTGAGCTGCGCTTTGGTATGCGTGAGTCCGGCCCGTTAAGCGTGATTGGTGCCAATACCATTGCCATCTACACCACCCACCGTATTTTGGTTGAGCTGTTCAGCTTAACGCTAATCCCTAAAATCAATTATACCGCCTGGCCTGCCTATGCGGAGCTGGCCCTGCTGCTGGTGTATCCGTTCGCCTGCCTGCTGCTGTGCACCTTGTTTGGCCTGTTGGTACGTAAAATTTCACAAAAAACAGTGGCCGATCTGCTCTTTTCCCCGCCTTATTTATCGGCTGTCTCGCGCTAACCCCTACGCGCTTTTTGCCCCCATCAGGGGGCGAATCAATTTGCTTATGAGAAACGATCACGGATAATAAAGAACATTGCTTATCAGATGTATATCTAAACGAGATCCTGACAACCGAATGCCTGAACAACATCGTTATACGCTCCCGGCGAAAGCTGGCGATCAGCGCCAGTTAGGTGAGCTTACCGGTGCAGCCTGCGCAACGCTGGTCGCCGAAATCGCCGAACATCACGCGGGTCCAGTGGTCCTGATCGCGCCGGACATGCAAAATGCGCTGCGTCTGCATGATGAAATTCGTCAGTTTACCGACCAGATGGTGATGAACCTGGCCGACTGGGAAACGCTACCCTACGACAGCTTTTCTCCCCATCAGGAGATTATCTCCTCGCGGCTCTCCACGCTGTATCAACTGCCTGCCATGCAGCGCGGCGTGCTGATCGTTCCGGTAAATACACTGATGCAGCGCGTTTGTCCGCACAGCTATCTGCACGGCCATGCGCTGGTCATGAAAAAGGGCCAGCGACTTTCACGTGACGCTCTGCGTGAACAGCTGGACAGTGCGGGCTATCGCCATGTTGATCAGGTCATGGAACACGGCGAATACGCCACCCGCGGCGCGTTGTTGGATTTGTTCCCGATGGGCAGCGAGTTGCCTTATCGTCTGGATTTCTTTGATGACGAAATCGACAGCCTGCGTCTGTTTGATACCGACACCCAGCGCACGCTGGAAGAAGTCGATGCCATTAATTTGCTTCCCGCGCACGAATTCCCGACTGACAAAACGGCCATCGAGCTATTCCGTAGCCAGTGGCGCGATACCTTTGAGGTGAAACGCGACGCCGAACATATTTACCAGCAGGTCAGCAAAGGCACGTTACCTGCGGGTATTGAATACTGGCAACCGCTGTTTTTCTGCGAGCCGCTGCCGCCGCTGTTCAGCTACTTCCCCTCCAATACATTATTGGTGAATACCGGTGATATCGAGACCAGCGCAGAACGCTTCCAGGCCGATACCCTGTCACGCTTTGAAAATCGAGGTGTTGATCCGATGCGCCCGCTTCTGCCGCCGGAATCGCTGTGGCTGCGGGTTGATGAGCTGTTTTCTGAACTTAAACGCTGGCCGCGCGTTCAACTGAAAACCGAGAGTCTGGCGAACAAAGCAGCAAATACCAACCTCGGGTTCCAGAAGCTGCCGGATATTGCCGTTCAGGCGCAGCAAAAAGCGCCGTTAGATGCGTTACGTAAATTCCTTGAAGGCTTCACCGGTCCGGTGATTTTCTCGGTGGAAAGTGAAGGCCGCCGTGAAGCGCTTGGCGAACTGCTCGCCCGTATCAAAGTGGCGCCGAAGCGGATATTGCGACTCGATGAAGCCGTAGATAACGGTCGTTATCTGATGATTGGCGCAGCTGAGCACGGCTTCATCGATAGCAAACGCAATCTGGCGCTGATTTGTGAAAGCGATCTGCTTGGGGAACGCGTGGCGCGCCGCCGCCAGGATTCTCGTCGCACCATCAACCCGGATACGTTAATTCGTAACCTCGCAGAGCTGCATCCCGGTCAACCGGTGGTGCATCTGGAGCACGGCGTGGGACGTTATGCCGGTATGACCACGCTGGAAGCGGGCGGCATCACCGGTGAATACCTGATGCTCACTTATGCCAACGACGCCAAACTGTACGTGCCGGTGTCGTCACTGCATCTGATCAGCCGCTATGCCGGTGGCGCGGAAGAGAATGCGCCGCTGCATAAACTTGGCGGCGATGCCTGGTCACGCGCCCGACAGAAAGCCGCTGAGAAGGTGCGCGATGTCGCGGCAGAGCTGCTGGATATTTATGCCCAGCGCGCGGCAAAAGAAGGCTTTGCCTTTAAGCATGACCGTGAACAATACCAGCTGTTTTGCGACAGCTTCCCGTTTGAAACCACGCCTGACCAGGCGCAGGCGATCAACGCGGTACTCAGCGATATGTGTCAACCGCTGGCCATGGACCGCCTGGTGTGCGGCGACGTCGGCTTTGGTAAAACCGAAGTCGCGATGCGCGCGGCCTTTCTCGCCGTAGAGAACCACAAGCAGGTTGCCGTGCTGGTGCCGACCACCCTGCTCGCACAGCAGCACTTCGACAACTTCCGCGACCGCTTTGCCAACTGGCCGGTACGCATTGAGATGTTGTCCCGTTTCCGTAGCGCCAAAGAGCAAGCGCAGATTCTGGAGCAAGTTGCCGAGGGAAAAATTGATATTCTCATCGGCACGCACAAACTGCTGCAAGCGGATGTGAAGTTAAAAGATCTGGGTCTGCTGATTGTCGATGAAGAGCACCGTTTCGGCGTTCGCCACAAAGAACGCATCAAGGCGATGCGCGCAGATGTCGATATTCTGACCCTGACGGCAACGCCAATTCCACGTACGCTCAATATGGCAATGAGCGGCATGCGCGATCTGTCGATTATCGCCACGCCGCCCGCTCGTCGTCTGGCGGTCAAAACCTTCGTGCGCGAATACGACAACCTGGTGGTACGCGAGGCGATCCTGCGTGAAGTTCTGCGCGGGGGACAAGTTTATTATCTGTTTAACGACGTCGAAAACATCCAGAAAACCGCTGACAGGCTGGCTGAACTGGTGCCGGAAGCGCGTATTGGTATCGGTCACGGACAAATGCGCGAGCGCGAACTGGAACGCGTGATGAACGATTTCCACCATCAGCGTTTTAACGTGCTGGTGTGTACCACCATTATCGAAACCGGGATCGACATCCCCACCGCTAACACCATCATCATCGAACGAGCGGATCACTTCGGTTTAGCGCAATTACACCAGCTGCGCGGTCGTGTGGGACGTTCTCACCACCAGGCTTACGCCTGGCTGCTGACGCCGCATCCGAAAGCAATGACCACCGACGCGCAAAAACGCCTGGAAGCCATCGCCTCGCTGGAAGATTTGGGTGCAGGATTTGCGCTGGCGACCCACGACCTCGAAATTCGTGGCGCCGGGGAATTGCTGGGTGAAGATCAAAGTGGTTCCATGGAAAGCATCGGCTTCTCGCTGTATATGGAACTACTGGAAAACGCGGTCGATGCGCTCAAAGAAGGGCGTGAGCCGTCACTGGAAGATCTCACCAGCCAGCAAACCGAAGTTGAACTGCGCATGCCGTCTCTGCTGCCGGACGACTATATCCCGGATGTAAACACGCGACTGTCGTTCTACAAGCGCATTGCCAGTGCGAAAGGCGAAAACGAGCTGGAAGAAATTAAGGTCGAGCTGATAGACCGTTTTGGCCTGCTGCCCGACCCGGCTCGTACGCTGCTGGATATCGCCCGTTTACGCCAGCAGGCGCAGAAACTGGGGATCAGAAAGCTCGAAGGCAATGAAAAAGGCGGTACCATTGAATTTGCCGAGAAAAACCACGTCAACCCGGTCTGGCTGATTGGTTTACTGCAAAAGCAGCCGCAGCACTTCCGTCTGGACGGTCCAACCCGGCTGAAATTCATGCAGGAGTTGAGCGAGCGTAAAACGCGGATCGACTGGGTCCGCCAGTTTATGCGTCAGCTTGAAGAAAACGCCGTAGCATAAGCATAGCGAACAGGCCGGGTGAACACACCACTCACCCGGCCTGATGAATTTACAAACTCTTTGCACTTCCCTGCACTTCCCGACACAGCAAACAGCCATAATTCTCGTTTACTTTTACATAATAAAAACCACGTAAAAACAATGGATTTATGGTGATGTTAAACAATAAACGACTCTCTCGCTGGCTCGCGTTTTTTACGCTTGCAGCGACATTCGCGTTAGCACTTCCGGCTCAGGCAAACACCTGGCCGCTGCCGCCACCGGGAAGCCGTCTGGTGGGTCAGAATGCCGTTCATGTTGTTGAAGACAATGGCGGTTCTCTGGAGGCGATTGCGAAAAAGTACAATGTCGGCTTTCTCGCGCTACTGCAGGCCAACCCTGGCGTTGACCCTTACGTACCACGTCCGGGCAGCGTTTTGACGATCCCATTACAAACTTTGCTACCTGACGCTCCGCGCGAAGGTATTGTTATCAACCTCGCCGAACTGCGTCTTTATTATTACCAGCCGGGGACCAATTCGGTGACCGTGTATCCTATTGGTATTGGCCAGTTAGGTGGTGACACGCTGACGCCTACGATGGTAACCACCATCTCTGATAAACGCGCCAACCCCACCTGGACGCCAACGGCAAATATCCGCGCGCGATACAAAGCAAACGGGATTGACCTGCCTGCCGTTGTGCCTGCCGGTCCGGATAACCCGATGGGCCATCATGCGATTCGCTTAGCGGCATACGGCGGCGTGTACCTGTTGCACGGTACAAATGCTGATTTTGGCATCGGAATGCGTGTCAGTTCCGGCTGTATTCGTCTGCGCGACGGTGATATCGAAACCCTGTTCCGTCAGGTAACGCCCGGAACTAAGGTCAATATTATCAATACGCCGATTAAAGCATCCGTTGAGCCTAATGGCGTGCGCCTGGTGGAAGTACACCAACCGCTGTCCGAAAAAATCAATGACGATCCGCAACTGCTGCCGATCGTGCTGAACGCGTCCATGCAGACATTTAAAAATGCGGCGCAAACAGATACCGCCGTCATGGATCATGCGATGGAGATTCGCTCAGGCATGCCGGTCGATGTGACCCGTCATCATGACGTTGCTCAACAACCGCTGTAATCGTAGCGTATAAAAAAACCCCCGCTGGATTTTATTCCGCGGGGGTTTTTTATTTAACTCGCAGTGGCATTGCGATGGGTTAAATCTTATTTGTAGATAACAGCAGTTCCGTGAAGAGTGTTAGGACCGGTAACGGAAGTAATACGGAAAGACTTCGCACCCATCTCATCGGCTTTCTGCGCCAGTTGATCTTCCAGAGAACCTAAGTTAGTCCCCGCATTCGCAGAAATAGTACCGACTTTCTCTTGACCCGCAGGAGTGGACTGAACTTCAACAGCGGCAAAGCTTGCAAATGACAGTGAGCTAAGAACAGCAGCGACAAACAGTGTTTTTACGTTTTTCATGATAGTGACCTTTAGCAGATGAATGGGTGTCGAAAAGATTAACTTAACGATCGATAGGTAAATCATAGGTGTGATCCAGGTCACACGTCAACATTTTTTTATAATGATCGTTATATAAAATATAAAGGTCTTATTTTTCATGCTAATAGCTATAAATTATTTTTATCGTGAATCCGCTGGAGTGTGCAGTCGAATATTTTTATAATGGTTATTCAATAAACCCAACAAAGGTACATCGGCGCCATGACAACTGAAACGACAGGTTGTGCTAAAAAAAGCCGTGGCCGACCAAAAGTGTTCGACAGGGAAGCCGCGCTTGATAAGGCCATGACACTCTTCTGGCAGCACGGATATGAAGCGACCTCGCTCGCCGATCTCGTGGAAGCCACCGGCGCAAAAGCGCCCACGCTGTATGCGGAGTTCACCAATAAAGAAGGGTTGTTCCGTGCCGTACTAGACCGCTACATCACCCGCTTTGCGGCGAAACACGAAGCCCAGCTATTTTGTGAAGAAAAAAGCCTTGAGTCCGCACTGGAAGACTATTTCACCGCCATAGCAACCTGCTTTACCAGCAAGGACACCCCGGCGGGATGTTTCATGATTAACACTTCTGCGACGCTGGCAGCCTCTTCCCGCGATATTGCGCACACGGTGAAATCCCGCCATGCAATGCAGGAACAGACGCTTACCCAGTTCCTTCACCAACGCCAGCAACGAGGCGAAATTCCGGCCCATTGCGACGTGCAAAAACTGGCTGAATACCTGAACTGTATTTTACAGGGTATGTCGATCAGCGCCCGGGAAGGTGCAACGTTCGAAAAACTGATGCAGATCGCACACACAACCCTGCGGCTGTGGCCCGAACTCGTCAAAGCTTAACCCTTTCCCACAATTCCCCCGCAGTACTCACACCACCGGGAGCTGATAAAGCCCCCGGTTAGAATTTCACGCATTAACCCTACATTCTTCATTGTTTTCATCATCTTACCCGATCATTTTTTGTAAAATGTATTGATAACGACAATTATTATCAGCAATATTCGCATTTGTTTTAACGCCTGTTTCACAATGTAACCATCGGTTTCTTTACCGTCATAACAAAAACAGATCGACTCTTTTTTAAAAGGAATACAAATGCATAAGCGTCTCTGGGTGCTCAATCCTCTCCTGTTGTCTTTAACCCTTCCGGCCATTGCGGCTGAGGAAGAGAATCTCATCGTCAGCGCCAACCGTAGCCAGCGCACCGTGGCAGAAATGGCGCAAACGACCTGGGTTATTGAAGGAAGCGAGATTGAACAACAGGTTCAGGGAGGAAAAGAGTTCAAGGATGTTCTTGCTCAGCTAATCCCAGGAATCGATGTTAGTAGCCAGGGACGCACAAACTACGGCATGAACATGCGTGGTCGCGCCATTGTCGTGCTCATTGACGGCGTCCGTCTGAACTCCTCGCGAACCGACAGCCGTCAACTTGACTCCATTGACCCGTTTAATATTGCGCACATTGAAGTCATTTCAGGCGCAACCTCACTTTATGGCGGTGGCAGTACCGGCGGATTAATCAACATTGTCACCAAAAAAGGCCAGCCGGAGCGTGAAGTAGAACTCGAACTGGGGAGCAAAAGCGGTTTCAACAATAGCAACGATCATGATGAACGTGTTGCCGCGGCGGTGAGTGGCGGAACCGATCGCGCTTCCGGGCGTATGTCCGTCGCGTATCAACGATTTGGCGGCTGGTATGACGGTAATCACGATGCCCTGCTGCTGGATAACACCCAAACCGGGCTACAGCACTCCGATCGTCTGGACATCATGGGCACCGGGACAATTGAACTTGACGACAACCGTCAGTTGCAACTGGTTACTCAGTACTATAAGAGTCAGGGGGATGACGATTACGGGCTGGATCTCGGCGAGAACATGTCCGCCGTGACCGGAAACGGCAAAGCATACACCAGCAGCGGACTGAATTCCGATCGTATTCCCGGCACCGAACGTCATCTTATTAGCCTGCAATATTCAGATGCGGATTTTTATGGCCAGAACCTGGTCAGCCAAATCTATTACCGTGATGAATCACTGAAATTCTACCCCTTCCCTACGCTCAGCAAAGGTAAGGTCACCAGTTTCTCCGCATCACAGCAGGACACAGACCAGTTTGGTGCCAAAATTACTCTCAACAGCCAGTTGATGGATAACTGGGAGCTGACGTGGGGTGTCGATGCCGATCACGAAACCTTCGACTCCAATCAGAAATTCTTCGATCTGGCCTGGTCCCTGCCCTCCGGCGGTATGGATAACCGTACAGCTTATACCACCGGACGTTACCCCGGTTACAGCATCACCAACTTCGCGCCTTTCCTGCAAAACAGCTATGACATTAACGACATCTTTACCCTCAGCGGCGGTGTGCGCTATCAGTGGACCGAAAACAGGGTTGATGATTTCGTTGGCTATGCCCAACAGCAGGGAATCGCGACCGGGATTGCGAACTCTGCCGATACCATTCCGGGCGGCAAAACCGATTACGATAATTTCCTGTTCAACGCTGGTATCCTCGCCCACCTGACCGACCGTCAGCAAACGTGGTTTAACTTTTCTCAGGGCGTGGAGCTTCCGGACCCAGGGAAATATTACGGTAACGGTACCTATTCGCTGGTTGGCGATCATTACCAGCTCCAGCGCAGCGTCAACGTGGCGGATTCACGTCTGGAAGGGATTAAAGTGAACTCGTACGAACTGGGGTGGCGCTACACCGGCGATAGTCTGCGCACGCAACTCGCCGCTTACTACTCGACTTCGGATAAATCGATCGTTATCAACCGCAGCGATATGACCATTAACGTTCAGCCCGACGATCGCCGCATTTATGGCCTTGAAGGTGCAGTGGATTATTTCATTGCGGATACGGACTGGAGCCTGGGCGGCAACTTCAATGTCATTAAATCGGAAGTGAAGCAGAACGGTAAATGGCAAAAATGGGATGTCACGCTGGCCTCACCGTCCAAAGCAACCGCGTGGGTCGGCTGGGCACCAGAACCGTGGACCTTGCGCGTACAGAGCCAGCAAACATTTGATCTGACCGACGCCAGCGGTAACAAGCTGGATGGCTATAACACCATGGACTTTATCGGCAGCTATCAGCTCCCGTTGGGTAAGCTGACCTTCAGCGTGGAAAACCTGCTGAATGAAGAGTACACCACACTGTGGGGACAACGTGCGCCACTGCTGTACAGCCCAACCTACGGCAGCCCGTCACTGTATGAATACAAGGGCCGGGGTCGTACTTTTGGTCTGAACTACGCCTTAACCTTCTGATAAAAAAAGCCCCCCAGCCTGAGCGAATGGGGGGCTAATGTTCAGGATAATGCTATTTTACGCTTTGTTATTCAGTACCAACTGTCCGTTGTTATCCAACGGAATTTGCGCACCGGGGTCCTTATCCATACGGATTTTCCCCTGCTGATCGCCAATTTTGTACGTCACGTCGTAGCCCAGCATCTTTTCAGATTTGTCATACACCGTTTTACAACGTTGCTGCGTGGTGGTGTAAGTATCGTTTTCCTGCATCGAACCCTGAATCTGGTTACCTGCATAGCCGCCGCCTAAAGCACCGGCCACGGTGGCAATATCTTTACCACGTCCACCACCAAACTGATGCCCAATAACACCACCCGCAACCGCGCCCAGCACGGAACCCGCGATACGGTTTTCATCTTGTACCGGCTTACGGTGCGTGACCGTTACGTTCCGGCACTCCTGACGTGGTGTTTTTACTGACTCTTTAATCGGTGTTGCAGAGACAACTTGCGCATACTGTGGGCCACGCTCGAAAACGTTCAGACTGGCCACCGCTGCAACACCCAGCGCAGCAGCTACGCCAATCCCTATACCCGCCAACATTGATTTATTCACGGGACTTCCTCCTTTTTTGCTATTAGCAACAACTTTGCAACAGAAGGTAAGGAATGCCAATCAGATTACGGATGAAAATAGCGGAGGTGGAGCGAAAGCGGAATGATTCAGACAACTCTGAAGGAAGGCGCCGGATGCGTAAAATCATCCGACGCCACAAGTCGATATTAATGCAGTTTCAGACGTGGGCGAATCACCCGGTTGATACTGCCGACCAGCATCATCAGGCCGGTTTTGAAGTAGCCGTGCAAAGCAATCTGGTGCATGCGGTACAATGAGATGTACACAAAGCGCGCAATACGCCCTTCTACCATCATCGAACCACGGGTCAGGTTGCCCATCAGGCTACCCACGGTAGAGAAGTTAGAGAGCGAGACCAGAGAGCCGTGATCTTTGTACTGATACGCTTTCAGCGGCTTGCCGTTCATCTGTGCCAGAATATTGTTCATCGCACAGGTCGCCATCTGGTGTGCAGCCTGAGCGCGCGGAGGCACAAAACCGCCTTCCGGACGGGCGCAGGAAGCGCAGTCGCCAATCGCGTACACGTCAGGATCGCGCGTGCTCTGCAGAGTTGGCTCAACCACCAGTTGGTTAATACGGTTCGTTTCCAGACCGCCAATGTCTTTCATAAAGTCTGGCGCTTTGATACCCGCCGCCCACACCATCAGATCGGCTTTAATGTATTCGCCATCTTTGGTGTGCAGTCCGCCTTCGTCAGCGCTGGTTACCATCGTCTGGGTCAGTACGCGTACGCCCAATTTGGTTAACTCATTATGCGCAGCACCGGAAATACGCGGCGGCAACGCAGGCAGAATACGCTCACCGGCTTCGACCAGCGTAACGTTCAGCGCGTCGTTGGTCAGCCCTTTGTAACCATAGCTGTGCAGTTGTTTTACCGCATTGTGCAGCTCAGCGGAGAGTTCAACCCCCGTCGCACCGCCACCCACAATGGCGATATTCACTTTTCCGTTAGCGCCCAGATTCGCGGAATACTTCAGGAACAGATTCAGCATCTCCTGGTGGAAACGACGCGCCTGATGCGGGTTATCGAGGAAAATGCAGTTTTCTTTCACGCCAGGGGTGTTGAAATCGTTGGACGTACTGCCCAACGCCATCACCAGCGTGTCATACGGCACTTTACGCTCAGGAACCAGCAGCTCACCCTTCTCATCACGCAGCTCAGCGAGAGTAATGGTCTTCGCTTCACGATCGATATCCACCACCGAGCCTAACTGGAACTGGAAGCCATGGTTACGGGCATGAGCCAGATAACTCAACGCATCCACACCTTCGTCCAGTGAACCCGTCGCCACTTCATGCAGTAACGGTTTCCACAAGTGACTGTGGTTTCTGTCTACCAGTGTGATTTTGGCCTTTTTCTTACGCCCGAGTTTTTTACCCAGCTGCGTCGCCATTTCCAGTCCGCCAGCACCGCCGCCGACAATCACGATCCTTTTCAATGGTGTAGTCAACGTGACCCCCTCAAATTTATTAACCAATTGTTAATTAAAGGTTATGAGCGTAGCCTTTAATTAACAACAAGTTACGGTAATGAAAATGTTCTTCGAGAGTGAGAATAACACGAACGGTGCATTGGTCATACCAAAATTGATGTGTATCAAGTTTTGATGCTGAAAAGATAGACAACAGGAACTTTAAGAACAAAAAAACCAGCCCAATGGCTGTAATGCCAGTCAGTTAGCGCCTCAGTTTCAGAAAGCTTCAAGCTGTGCTGCCCGAGGTAAAGAACATGCTATCTCGGAGAAAGAGTTCCGTTCACCTCATGCTCATCATTTCTCTTAAGCACCGATTCCTGTGAACGTGTAAAGGGCGTTCTCCGCCACGCCCTTTACAATCCCGGCTCCCGGCAGGAAAATTGTTGCTGCGCAATACCCTCCGCTTATTCCTCCAGGCTACCGGGCCGGGCGCGAGGAAGCGTCCTTGCAAAGCGCGCCCTGAGCCAGCATCCATGCTGGCTCTCCCGGCCTTACGGAAACACGTCGGCAATTTTCAGCCGGACCAGCCCACACCTGACCATCTGCGTTTTTTTGTTTAAACAGCAAAAAAGATTTAACTGGAAGTCAGTGCGTTGAAGCGATGACCCCGGTCCGGCTGAAAATCGATGAGGCGTTGACGACTGACCGGGTCTGTCCGCAGGGATGCGGACAGAGGGGACGGCCTGCATGGACGCAGGCTCGACCCCGACCCGACAGGCAGACGGCATAAGACGAATAACTCGCGCAGCGACAATTTTCCCGCCGGGAGCCTGGGTTGCAAGGGAGGCGGCGGTGAGCCTCCCTTGCACGTTCACAGGTATCTGCGCTTCAGAGAAATGACACCGCTGAGGTGAACGGAACCCTGAGCCGGGATCACATGTTCACCATACGTTCGTAACTGACGAGCATTAGCCTGGAGGCTGTTTTTTTAAACGCTCAATAAGAATTAACCTAACGTCTTGAACGCTTTGATGCGCTGCAAATGCGGAGAGATATTCTTAAACTTATGCGTCTGCTCTTCGTCCCAGACTATCTCGTAAAAATGATGCAGCTCTTCCGACGAACGCTGACTGTTAAGCGCTTCATCATGACGTGACAGGATCACCAGGCAGCGATCGCGATTCTTCTCACGAAAATTGGTCACGCATTTTGTTGCGATGTCTGCATACTCCTCAGGTCTGTCGATTTTGCCTTCCATGTTCTCATACGGGAACAGGTTGGGATTAAACACTACCTGACGAATATCACACAGGAAACCAATCCGTTCAGCCCAATATCCCCCGAGCCCCACACCACAAATCAGCGGACGGTCATCCACATTCAGCTGCAGCATTTTGTCCACTTCTTTCAGCAGATGCTGCATATCATGTTTAGGATGCCGCGTACTGTAGCTAATCAGCCTGACATCCGGGTCGATGAATTGCAGCTGCAACACCTTCTCATGGTTGCCCGGGCTGTTAGAGTCAAAACCGTGTAAATAGATAATCATCGCATCCTCGCCAAACTTGCGTTAATGACCTGCTTTCTCTTCCTGCCAGCGCTCATGAAGTTGGTTAAGTTGAGCGCTTACCGTCTTCCAGCGTGCCGAGTCCATCAGTTCCTGACGTGAAAATGAACCTTTATGATACAAACGTGTAACACGTTCTGCATTGATCGGCGACAGATTATCTAACACACTGACCGCTCCCTTACGATTATTGCAGACCAGGATCATATCGCAACCTGCATCCAGCGATGCCTGTCCACGCTCCGCATAGCTTCCCATAATCGCCGCCCCTTCCATCGACAAATCGTCGGAGAAAATGACACCATCGAAGCCAAGCTCCTGGCGCAGCACCGTTTTCAGCCAGTGAGGTGAACCACTCGCCGGACGCGGATCGACATCACTGTAGATGACGTGCGCAGGCATAATGGCATCCAGTTTGTTTTCCGTAATCAACGTCTGGAACACGGACATATCTTTCGCACGAATCTCGGCTTCTGAACGAGGATCGGTTGGGGTTTCTTTGTGTGAATCCGCCGTCACCGCCCCATGTCCAGGAAAATGTTTACCGGTCGTTTTCATGCCAGCAGCATGCATCCCGTCAATGAAGCGGGTCGCCATCGCCAGCGCTTTTAGCGGATCGGTATGATAAGAACGCTCGCCGATTGCCGCGCTGATATGGCCCACATCCAGCACGGGTGCAAAGCTGATATCAATGTCCATCGCGATCATTTCGCTGGCCATCAACCACCCGGCGTCCTGAGCCAGTTTGCCGCCCTCTTCCAGGCCGTGCAGCGCAGCAAAGGATTGAGCCGCAGGCAGGCGGGTAAAGCCTTCACGAAAACGCTGTACGCGTCCGCCTTCCTGATCTACCGCCACCACCAGATGGTTACGTGACGCAGCCCGGATCTGGCGCACTAATTCACGCAGCTGTTCCGGGTCATGATAATTTCGGGTAAAGAGGATCAACCCACCTACCAGCGGATGTGCCAGAATCTCACGCTCTTCAGCGTCCAGCTCATACCCTTCGACATCCAACATTACTGGGCCCACACTGCTCTCCTTATCCTTTAATTGTTAGCTGCCGCCAGGTTTCATCGGCCAGCCTGATAAATTGTCGATCGCCGGTTTGCCGCCAGCGATACTCAAACCACCCCGCCTTCAGCATCATTATCCAGGGTTGCCATTGTCTGACCTGTCGCCACAAAACGTCTGGCTCAATGTGCGCTCGTTGGGCGTAGGTGCTAACCAACTGTTGGCGCTGGGATTCATCGCTAACCCATACTGCCGCCAGCTCCAGGGCAATATCACCGTCTCCGGCGTATTCCCAGTCAATCAGCCGCAGCCCTGATGCCGTACGTACGATGTTGTCACCGTGAACATCCATATGCAGCGGCCCCAGGCGCAAAGGTCGAGGCTCACCTCGTTTCCTTAGCCGCTTCAGCGCGCGCAGCCAGCATGGTGTACGACGCGCCGGATCGCCACACTGCCAGTACTGTTCAAGTAGCGGCAGCAGGCTGATTCGCCAGCCCAATCGGGGTTGCTGGTGCAGATGATACAGTAAGCCTGCGAGTTCGTCGGCGTCCGGTAATCTGGATTCTACCTTACCGTGAAAAAACTCGACTGCCATCCACCCACGCGTATAAAAGTGAGGACGTGGCGCAAGGCTTTCTGGCAGGTGTTTTAGCGCATGATATTGGCGTAAGAAATGAGATTCCGGCGCGTCAGGGTCGTGATGGCAGCGCAGCACCAGCCGGTGGGAACGGTGTTCAATGATGCAGCTCCCGCCGCTCAGACCGGTTTGGCTGGCTGCGACGGGATGATACTGCGGGAAATAGCGCGACAACACTTCGCCGCGCGTGAGTTTGTTATTGTTGCTGAACGGCACCTTTACCTGACCAGATTATCTCGCCAGTTTGTACCAGCATTAATTGCATTTGCAGCGCAGGCGAATTGACGTTGCCAGATGCGCTGGAATAGAGCACATACTGCGCGCCAACGTTACGGGCGATACCAATCGCTTTACTGCGCGTTCCCAGGCTATCGTTCGGTGACAGACCTAACTGCTGCTTGGCGACGGCCAGTTGCTGAGCGGAAACCAGAGTAAACTTACCGTTATTCGCCAGCGCGTTACGCAAGGTCTCGGTGGCTTCCCCCGCGTTCAACGAACCGTTAGTACGGTTATTCACGCTATCCACCAGCAGAACGCCGCCCGCTTTGACACCGTCGGCCTGCAGCATTTTGCCGACCATCGGCTGCATAGCCCCGTTCCAGTCATAGTGACGTTGACGTGGCGTCGGCTGCGCCGTTTGGTCCTCGTGCTCAATCGGACCCGGCTGCTGCGGTATGGTTGGCACCGTTGGCACAACCGGCACCGGCTGTTGCGGCTGCGCAGGCTGTTCCGGCACCGGTTTGACTTCCTCTACCGGCGCGGGCTCACGTTGCACCACACAGCCAGAGAGAAACATCGCCAGCGCGGCAATCAGTGCGTAGCGATTCATTTTGTTCATCAAGATTCACCCCTTACAGATAAAGATAAAGTCTAACCTTGTGCGCCCCCAGATAATTGGCGCTGCCGTACAGCGTCACCGACGAATGAGCCGGAACAGTCACACTGCGTGGCGCTTCCAGAGGGTGCATTTCCAGCCCTCTGGCGTCATACCAGTAAAACCGATAATGAACGGTAACGGGTTCTTGTCTTTCGTTATAGAGTCGAGAGGATGCCGAGGCCTGAATATCAGACGTGGTTAACGTCGGCTGTTCTGCTGTTATACCCGCCGCCAGAATCGTTGATTCCATCACCAGCGACTGTTCATCACTTACCGGAATTTCAGGATGTGTTCGACAACCCGCCAGCAACAGCAAGCCCATTGAAAGCGCAATGCATCCTCTGGTCATGTTTACAGACCTTTATGCGCGAGCATTGGGCCAAGCGCACGTCCACCCAGCAGGTGCATATGAATGTGATACACCTCCTGCCCCCCGTGGCGGTTGGTGTTCATAATTAAGCGGTACCCATCAGCAGCAATACCTTCCTGCTCTGCAATTTTCGCTGCAACGGTGATCATGCGGCCCAATGCCTGTTCATGTTCCGCCGTCACATCGTTGACAGTTGGGATCAGGATGTTAGGAATGATCAGGATATGCGTTGGTGCCTGAGGGGAAATGTCACGAAACGCAGTGACCAGTTCATCCTGGTATACGATATCCGACGGAATCTCACGACGAATAATTTTGCTGAATATAGTTTCTTCTGCCACGACGTTTTCCTTTTTCATTAACAGCCCAGGCGTTTTGCCATGCTACGCCGGGTAACTCTGCGAGTATAGAGTATGAGCGAGTTACTCACGCTCTTTCAACTTTAACCCTCGATTTTTTAAGCGAAAACCCCAGTCAGTGCTGCTCTTATAACCATTTCCCTGCGCTATCGCTCAAGCATAGTACTGAAACAATATTTCATTTATGCCGTAGCATCTGTTTACACATTGACTGCTAATGCGTATATTTCGCATTTGTATTTACATGCGCATTTAATAATTTACAACCAAAGGGTTCATCACAACTACCGGTGATTCGAACTTAATATTAATAATTATCAAGGACTTTTCGATGTCTTTCACAACACTCAACGGGAATGTTCAACGCCAACCGGGGCTTGCCCCTTCTTTGCTGGCAGCATGCATCACGCTAGCGCTTTTACCTTCCACCAGCCTCGCAGCCCCTGCAGAAGAGACAGTGATCGTGGAGGGTTCTGCTCCATCCGCATCCAGTGAGGAGCAGGATTACAGCGTTAAATCGACCACCGCTGGCACAAAAATGCAGATGACACAGCGCGATATTCCGCAATCGGTCAGCATTGTCAGCCAGCAACGCATGGAAGATCAGCAATTGCAAACGCTGGGCGATGTGATGGACAACACGTTGGGGATAAGCAAAAGCCAGGCGGATTCAGATCGCAGCAGCTATTACTCGCGCGGATTTCAGATTGATAACTATATGGTCGATGGGATCCCGACCTATTTTGAATCCCGCTGGAATCTCGGTGACGCCCTTTCTGACACCGCCCTTTTTGAGCGTGTCGAAGTGGTCCGTGGCGCAAACGGGCTAATGACCGGGACGGGTAACCCTTCAGCCTCCATTAACATGATCCGTAAGCATGCCACCAGCCGCGAGTTCACCGGTAATGTTTCAGCGGAATATGGCAGCTGGAATAAACAACGCTATGTGACCGATCTGCAAAGCCCGCTTACGGCAGACGGCAACGTGCGCGGCCGCATCGTGGCGGGTTACCAGAATAACGACTCCTGGCTTGATCGCTACAAT
This sequence comes from Citrobacter sp. Cpo030, assembly GCF_030333005.1. NCBI lineage: Bacteria > Pseudomonadati > Pseudomonadota > Gammaproteobacteria > Enterobacterales > Enterobacteriaceae > Citrobacter > Citrobacter sp. Cpo030. The sequence goes on from NZ_JAOWGT010000060.1 coordinate 41,615, forward strand.
AGCGAAAAAATGTTCTTTTCTGGGATTGTCGATGCCGATTTGGGTGACACCACCAGCCTGTCTGCGGGCTATGAATATCAGCGCATTGATATCAACAGCCCAACCTGGGGTGGATTGCCGCGCTGGAATACCGATGGCAGTAAAAACAGCTATGACCGTTCGCGCAGCACTGCGCCGGACTGGGCTTACAACGATAAAGACTTCAACAAAGTGTTTGTCACCATCAAACAACGTTTTGCCGATACCTGGCAGGCGACCATGAACGCCACCCACTCCGAGGTCAAGTTCGACAGTAAAATGATGTACGTCGATGCCTATGTTAATAAGGCCGACGGCACGCTGATTGGCCCATATGGCAACGTCGGAGGAACCGGCTGGAACAGCGGCAAACGTAAAGTGGATGCTGTCGATCTATTCGCCGACGGCGGTTACGATCTGTTTGGTCGTCAGCATAATCTGATGTTGGGCGGCAGCTACAGTAAACAGAATAACCGTTATGAAAGCTCGTGGGCGAACGTTTTCCCCAACGAAATCGGCAGCTTCTATACCTACGATGGTAACTTCCCGGAAACCAACTGGAACCCGCAGTCATTGGCTCAGGACGATACCACGCACATGAAATCGCTGTACGCCGCAACGCGTATTTCGCTGGCCGACCCACTGCATTTGATTGTCGGCGCGCGTTATACCAACTGGCGTATCGACACCCTGACCTACAGCATGGAGCAAAACCACACCACGCCGTATACGGGTCTGGTATATGACATTGACGATAACTGGTCTACCTACGCCAGCTATACCTCAATCTTCCAGCCGCAGAACAAGCGCGACAGTTCCGGTAAATATCTCTCTCCGATTACCGGCAACAACTATGAGCTTGGTCTGAAGTCCGACTGGATGAACAGCCGTTTAACCACCACGCTCGCGGTGTTCCGCATTGAACAGGATAACGTAGCGCAATCAACCGGCGTGCCAATCGCTGGTAGCAATGGCGACACGGCCTATAAAGCGATGGATGGAACGGTCAGCAAAGGGGTCGAATTCGAAGTTAACGGTGCAATCACTGATAACTGGCAGATGACATTTGGTGCGACACGCTATGTTGCAGAAGACAACGAAGGCAATGCGGTGAACCCGAACTTGCCGCGTACCACGGTAAAACTGTTTACCCGTTATCGCCTGCCAGCCATGCCGGAACTGACCGTAGGCGGTGGAGTTAACTGGCAGAATCGTGTTTACAGCGATACGGTCACGCCTTATGGCACATTCCGCGCGGAACAGGGAAGCTACGCCCTGGTAGATTTGTTCACCCGCTACCAGGTAACAAAAAACTTCTCAGTGCAGGGTAACCTTAATAACCTGTTCGATAAAACCTACGACACGAATATCGACGGTTCTATCGTTTATGGTGAGCCGCGCAACGTCAGCATCACCGCCAGCTATCAGTTCTGACATCGGGTATTGCGTAGAATCGCTAACTCGCTGACTTAGGTTGCAAATTCTCATCAAACTCCAGCCGCTTTCTGTCAGGTTCTACCGCAGTCAGCGGCTCCACTTCTGCAAGCGTCTGCTGACAGCGCTCCACCAGCACCTGATACTCGCGAGTGCCCTGTTTTTTCCACACCAGTTCCTGCTCAGTTAACATGCGAATCGCTTTCGCCGGGCTACCGACAATCAGATGGTTGGCAGGCATCTCAGCGCGCGCTTTCACAAACGCCGAAGCACCAACGATACTGTTTTCACCGATGGTCGCGCCATCGATAATCACCGCGCTCATGCCGACCAGCGCGTTACGCCCAATCACGCAGCCATGCAGAATCGCGCCGTGGCCGATATGTCCGTCCTCTTCCACTACCGTATCCTGGCCGGGAAATCCATGCATCACGCAGTTATCCTGGATATTCGCCCCATCTTTAACCACGATACGCCCAAAATCTCCGCGCAGGCTGGCGTTGGGACCAACATAAACACCTTTGCCGAGAATGACATCGCCAATCAGCACTGCGGTTGGGTGAACATAGCTTTCTGCAGGAACTACCGGGATCATCCCGTCAATCTGGTAAATCGGCATGGCTTCTCCTGTTACACCTCGGCTAATCCGCCGAAACGTTGATAATAGAGCGGCCCCGGCGCGGGCAGTTCCCCCACCGAACTCTCGCCTTTTTCGCTGACGAAAACCTGGGCGCCGGGCGCAACACGTTGATAAATATTAATGCACAGCTGACGCGCCGTCTGACCCAGCCAGTGAGCAGGCAGCAATTCTTCCGGCAGCAGCGGATCTTTGAGCACAACCCGACGATAGAAGTGAATAAGCAACAGGCGGATCTGGAAGCAGCGCTCTGGTGTAAGTTCGTCCGGCCCGGCGTCACGCAGTAGCGGTAACAACGGACGGAACAGCGTGATAAACGCCTCGTACATGGCATTTTGTTCGGTTAAGTGCCAGCACCCTTCTACCCGCTCACGCAGCGCAGCGCGGGAGAGTGCCAACGGCGAATGCGCCTCAAAAACGATGACATTTTCCGCCACCCCAGCCTCATGGAGCAGCGACTGTACGTCCGCCAGCTTTTGCGATGGCGACGCCAGCAGACTCGGCGCCAGTACGCCAAAACCTTGCCATAACAGCTGCTTTTTAACTTCGGCCAGGGTATTTTTCTCCAGCCCCTCCGACAGCAGCAGCAGCCAGGTACCGTCCCACTCAGGGGCGCTGGCACGATAGATTTTGCTCTCGGCGCGGCGCGTCAAGCGTAGCCCTTTATCACTCAGGCGGTAGAAACTGCGGCGGCCGATACGTACTACGTCCAGCCATTCTTCTTTATTAAGGCGAAACAGTGCGGTACGTACAAAACGTTCACCGAAGCCAAGCCCTTCCAGCAGCGCGGCAACGCTACCGAGCCAGACTTCTCCACCGCGTTGCGATAAACAGTCCCCGTAAAGCGAGGCGATAAGCGAGGTGCCGCTGACCGGCATCGCGGTGACCGCCTGCTGAATAAAACTATCGAGTTTTTCCATATGATTCATACTGTTGTCATTTTCTTCCTTTTTGAATCATAGCACAGGAAATCCCGGAGGCGGTGCTACGCACCTGTCCGGGCTACGGGCTTGAGGCATCGGGTAGCCCGGACAGGCGCAACGCGCCGCCTCCGGGAGAAAGTATTAACCGTTGGCGGCAACTTTGCGCAGGTCGAACACCCGGCACGCTTTACCTTCTGAGCGCGGGATGCTGCCGCAGTTAACAATGCTTACGTCGGTGGAAATACCGACCATCGACTTAATACGATGACGCAAATGATGGCAAATCTGGCAACGCTGCTCATGGCTCAGCACCAGGCTACTCTCTTTAAGCTCCACGCGTACCGAAAGCGAATCAAGATGCCCTCGGCGATCCACTTCCAACTGGTAATGCGGAGCCAGATGCTCAATCTTGAGGATCTCTTCTTCCACCTGCGATGGGAAGACGTTGACGCCGCGAATAATCAGCATATCGTCGCTGCGCCCGCTAATGCGATCCATACGACGCATCGTGCGCGCGGTACCCGGCAGCAGGCGCGTCAGGTCGCGGGTACGATAACGAATGACCGGTAGCGCTTCTTTCGTCAGCGTGGTGAACAGCAGTTCGCCGTGCTCGCCGTCGGCCAGTGGCGTACCGTCATCCGGATTGACCACTTCCGGGAAGAAATGATCCTCCCATATTGTCGGACCATCACCCGTTTCGATGCACTCCATCGCCACGCCCGGCCCCATCACTTCCGAGAGGCCATAAATATCCAGCGCCGTAATACCGAGGCGACGTTCGATCTCCGCGCGCATCCCCGTGGTCCACGGCTCTGCGCCAAATACACCGGTACGCAGTGAACAACCCCGCGCGTCACCGCCCATCTGGCGCTCCAGCTCTTCAATCAGGTTCAGGCAGTAAGACGGCGTGACCATAATCATGTCAGGTTTGAAATCGCGAATCAGCTGCGCCTGCTTTTCAGTCTGCCCGCCGGACATTGGGATAACCGTTGCCCCTAAGCGCTCCGCGCCGTAGTGCGCGCCCAGGCCGCCGGTGAAAAGGCCATAGCCATAAGCGACGTGGATTTTATCTTTCGCGGTACCGCCTGCGGCACGCAGCGAGCGGGCGACAATGTTAGCCCAGGTATCGATATCATTTTGCGTATAGCCCACCACCGTCGGTTTACCCGTGGTGCCGGATGATGCATGGATACGCACCACCTGCTCCATCGGTACCGCGAAGGTGTCGAAGGGATAGTTGTCACGCAGGTCCTGCTTGGTGGTGCAGGGAAACTTGCTCAGATCGCTCAGCTCACGGAAATCATCCGGGTGAACCCCCGCCGCGTCGAACTTACGGCGGTACATCGGGACATTTTCATAGGCGTGTTTTAACGTCCATTTCAGGCGCTCGGTTTGCAAAGCCTGTAATTCGTCACGCGATGCGGTTTCAATCGGATCTAATTTTGTTGTTGTCGTTGTCATTTTGTAGGGCACTCGCAGGTCAATTAGCTCACACTCGCTCAAGGATCATGGCAATGCCCTGACCCACGCCAATACACATCGTACACAGCGCATAACGTCCATTGCGTCGTTCCAGCTCCAGCGTTGCAGCCAGCGCTAACCGCACACCGCTCATCCCCAGCGGGTGACCTAAAGCGATAGCCCCCCCATTGGGATTCACGTGTTCTGCGTCATCTGCCAGTCCAAGCTGTCTCATCACACCCAACGCCTGGGCGGCAAAGGCTTCATTCAGCTCAATCACATCCATATCGTTGATATTCAGCCCGGCGCGCTCCAGCACTTTTCGTACCGCAGGAACTGGCCCAAGCCCCATAAACTTCGGCTCCACGCCCGCCGTCGCCATCGCGACAATGCGTGCACGCGGCGTTAGTCCCTGGGCCTTTATGTGTTGCTCGCTGGCTACGATCATTGCTGCCGCGCCGTCGTTCACCCCAGAGGCATTGCCTGCGGTAACCACGCCGTTCTTACGAAACGGTGTTTTCAGTTGTGCGAGTTGCTCCAGCGTGGTTTCTGCACGCGGATGTTCATCTTCACGTACTGCGCTAACTGCCCCTTTCTTGCCAATGATTTGTACCGGCACAATTTCCTGCGCCAGAATGCCGTCACGCTGGGCTTTCGCCGTGCGCTGCTGGCTGCGATACGCAAAGGCGTCCTGGTCCTCTCGGCTTATATTTAACAATTCAGCTACATTCTCCGCCGTTTCCGGCATGCTGTCAGTTCCGAATTGTTGCTGCATGAGCGGGTTCACAAAACGCCAGCCAATGGTGGTATCAAACATCTCGGCCTGACGCTGAAACGGCGCGGTGGCTTTGCCCATTACAAACGGCGCGCGTGACATTGACTCAACACCACCAGCGATCAGCAGGTCGGCATCACCGGCTTTGATCGTGCGAGCAGCGAAGCCGATCGCATCAAGCCCGGAGCCGCACAGACGGTTGATGGTCGTGCCGGCAACGCTGTGCGGATAATCCGCCAGCAGGGTCGCCATATGCGCCACGTTGCGGTTATCCTCGCCCGCCTGGTTGGCGCAACCGAAGATCACATCGTCAATAGCGCTGGGATCCAGGCGTGGGTTGCGGTTGAGTAATTCACGCAACGGGATGGCCGCCAGATCGTCGGCACGCACGCCTGCCAGCGCCCCGCCGTAGCGACCAATCGGGGTACGAATACCGTCACAAATAAATGCGTCACGCATTAGACTTCTCCTGTAATCGTGCCACCGATGCGGTGAGATTTGCCGCGAAACAGAGCCACGGTTTTGTGTTGCTGATTGACAATTTCAATGTCGTAAACGCCAGTGAGTTTGCCTTGCTGCTTAACCCGCGCAGTGGCGGTCAGTTTGTCACCTGCAAAGGCCGGACGCAGAAAGTCGATACTGGCCGCTGAGGCTACTGCCGCCAGTCCCTGACTGTTGCAGGCGTAAGCAAAGGCAGTATCCGCCAGTGAAAACAGTTGCCCGCCGTGACAGGTCTGATGGCCATTCAGCTGCGACGGCGACACGGTCATGGTCATCTGCGAATAACCGTCGTCCATCTCAATAATGTCAATCCCCAGCGCCTGCGCGCAGGTGTCTTTCACATACATGGCGCGGGCGTTGCGCCAGGCTTCATTACTCATGACGCATCTCCATCAGCACTTTCTGGCGCAGCAGCGCACTCGGGCGATAGCGTTCTTCGCCATAGTGCTGTTGTAGGTTTTCCAGCAGACGCAGCACACGTCCCCAGCCGAGCGATTCGCCCCAGGCCAGCGGCCCGTGCGGGTAGTTAACCCCCAAGCGCATAGCGATATCGATATCCTCGGCGCTGGCAACTCCTTTTTGCAGCGCATCCAGCGCTTCGTTCGCCAGCATCGCTACCGTGCGCCATACCAGCAGCCCAGGGTAGTCGGCAATACGCAGCACTTTTTTGCCCTGCTGCTGGAAGTAGTACACCGCTTTGTCGGTGGCTGAAGCCGGGTTGGTTGGTGCGCTTGCCAGCACGACGGTGTCGCCCACAGCATGGTCATACACCACCACCGGGCGCTGGTGCTGCACGCTTAAGGCCAGCGCGGTTTCACCGGTTGTTTCAAGGAGCAGCACATCATCCAGTTCAGTGACAACGTCACGCTTGATATTTTTTGCTGCATTTTCAGGCGCTACCGCTGCAACAGCCAGTTCAGGCGATACTTCAGCAGGCCAGCAATAGACGCCGTGGCCGCTCTTCTTGCCCAGACGCCCCGCCAGAGCGAGCTCCTGTTGCAGCAAAGACGGTAGAAAACGGCGGTCCTGCCAGAAGGCGTTAAACACCGAACAGGTCACGGCAAAATTGACGTCCTGACCAATCAAGTCGGTCAGCGCCAGCGGTCCCATCGGGAAGCCGCCGCCGTCACGCAGCGCCGCATCAATCACTTCCGCTGACGCAACCTGTTCTTCCAGCGCGCGCCAGGCTTCAGCGTAGTACGGACGCGCCACGCGATTGACGATAAAACCCGGCGTTGAGCGGCAGCGCACCGGCTGCTTGCCCCAGGCGATTACGCACTGGCAAAGCAGCTCGACTACCTCAGTTGAGGTGGCAAGGCCGCTCACCACTTCCACCAGTTTCATCACCGGTGCCGGGTTAAAGAAGTGCAGCCCCGCCACACGTTCCGGATGCTTCACTCCCGCCGCAATTGCGGTGATTGAGATCGACGAGGTATTACTGGTCAGCAGCGTTGACGGCAAACAGATCTCCGCCAACTGACTAAACAGCGCTTTTTTAATTTCCAGCCGCTCGGAAGCGGCTTCAATCACCAGTTGTGCATCGGCAAGCTGATTCAGTTCAGTCGCGGGTACGATTCGTGCCAGCAGCTCACTGGCCTGTTCCGCACTAATTTTTCCACGACCAACACGAACGTCGAGTCGCTGGCGAATACCCTCAATAGCGCGAGTAATCGCCTCAGCGGAAATGTCATACAGCAGGACCGAATGCCCGGCGCTGGCAGCCACCTCGGCAATGCCTGCACCCATTGTTCCGCCGCCGATCACGGCAACGCGGTGAAGTGTTTTCGTCATGGCTTATTTCCCGCTGAACTGTGGTGGGCGTTTGCCGAGAAAGGCGCTGACCCCTTCGCGATAGTCGTCGCTGCGACCGGCCATGCGCTGGTAGTCGCGCTCAAGCTCAAGCTGCTGATCCAGCGTGTTGGTTTCGGAAAGCTGCAAGGCTTTCTTAATCAGCCCCAGGCCATAGGTCGGCTGCGTCGCGAAACGGCGCGCCATGGTCAACGCGGTATCTTTCAACTCGGCATCGTCGACCACTTGCCAGATCATGCCCCACTGCGCGGCCTGTTCGGCGCTGAGGTTATCGCCAAGCATCAGTAAGCCGACGGCGCGAGCGCGACCGGCTACGCGCGGCAGCACCCAGCTTCCGCCGCAGTCCGGCACCAGGCCGAGCTTGCTGAAGGCCATGACAAACTTCGCCGAGCGCGCGGCGAGGACGATGTCGCAGCCCATGGCCAGCGTGGCACCGGCACCAGCGGCAACGCCGTTGACGGCACAGATAACCGGCTTCGGCAGCGCGGCTAAGCGGCGCACCAGCGGGTTGTAGAAGCGTTCCACCGACATGCCCAGATCCGGCGCGGGGCCGCTCGGGTCAACGTTACGGTCGTTCAGATCCTGTCCGGCGCAAAACCCGCGTCCGGCACCGGTGATCAGCAGGCAACGAATGGTGTCGTCGCGCTCGGCCTGTTTCAGGCAGTCGGCGAGCTGCTGGTGCATCACGTCGTTAAAGCTGTTGAGTCGGTCCGGGCGGTTCAGGGTGATAGTCATCACGCCCTGCTCCACTTCGCTGAGAATAAATGCGTCCACGATTAGCGTCCTTTAAATTCCGGTGTGCGTTTTTCTAAAAAGGCGCTGACGCCTTCACGACGATCTTCGGTGCCGCTCAGCAGCGTAAACAGCTGACGTTCCTGCACCAGACCGGCCTGGAGACCCACTTCTTGCGCAGCGCGTAGAGACTGTTTTGCCGCCCGCAGCGCCAGCGGTGAGTGACGGGCGATGGTCGCCGCCAGCTTGAGCGCGTATTCATCAGAGAGGTTCGCCGGGTGAATGTCACTCACCAGCCCGGCCCGTTGTGCTCGTTCGGCATCAATGCTTTCACCGCTCAGCACTATTCGGCTGGCCAGCGCTTTGCCAACACAACGGATAAGCCGCTGCGTACCGCCCGCCCCTGGCATGGTGCCGAGAGTAATCTCCGGCAGACCAAAGCGCGCGTTATCCCCGGCAATCACCAGGTCGCACAGCAGCGCCAGCTCGCAGCCCGCGCCCAGTGCGTAACCGTTAACCACCGCGATCAACGGCTTGTTGAAGGCATCAATACGTGCCCACAGGCGTGGGCGAATATCGTCGAAAGTGGCGGGCAGATCTTTTTCCGCCATTTCATTGAGATCGGCCCCGGCGGCGAAATAGCGCGGGTTACCGCCAATCACGCAAACGCTGATGCTGGCGTCCGCCGCCGCGCTTTCCAGCGCGTCAGCAATCTGCGTTAGCAGCGCATTGTTCAGGGCGTTACGCGCCTGCGGACGGTTCAGAGTCAGTTGCAGTACACGGTCGTGACGGGAAATCAGCAGTTCGCTCATGCCATCCCCCGCGCATCGAAGTCGACCACTACGTCACCGCTGGTTGGCAGCGCCTGGCAGCTCAGCACATAGCCCGCCGCCAGTTCATCGGCTTCAAGGCTGTAGTTGGCGGCCATCGCCACCTCGCCACTGACCACCTTGCATTTGCAGGTGGCGCACACGCCGCCTTTACAGGCGAACGGCAGGTCAGCGCCCTGGCGCAGCGCGGCGTCGAGAATGCTGTCATCTTCCGCATTCAGTGAAATCAGGCGATCGCGCCCATCCTGACGAAGGGTGACCGTGCGGCCTTCCGCCTGGATGCCGGTGGCGCGTTTCACGCTGGTCCCCGGCGTATTAAAACGCTCAAGGTGAATGGATTTTTCCGCTATACCCAGTTCGCGCAGTGCCACTTCGGCTTCATCCATCATCGCCGATGGGCCACAGATAAAGGCGTCATCAAAGCGGCTGAAATCGAGCAAGTTTTTGCCCAGCGCACGCAGTTTGTCGCCGTCAATACGACCCTGTAGCAGATCGCTGTCCATCGACTCCTGACTGAACAGGTGCACCACCTGTAAACGCTGCGGATAGCGGTCTTTCAGATCGGCCAGCGCCTGACGGAACATCATGCTGTGGCTGCTGCGGTTGCCGTAGATCAGCGTGAACTGGCTGGCCGGTTCGGTCGTCAGCGTCGCTTCAATAATCGCCATCATCGGCGTAATGCCGGACCCGGCGGCAATCGCCAGATATTCGGCTTCGCGCTCGGCCTGCGGCTGGTAGCCAAAATGGCCTTGCGGCACCATCACTTCCAGCGTCATACCCTGCTGGATATCCTGCTGGGCATAGCGGGAGAAACGCCCACCGTCGATAGCTTTAACCGCGACGCTAATTTCCGACGGCAAGCGGCTGCGACAAATGGAGTAACAACGACGCAGCTCTTCTCCACCGAGGTGAGCTTTCAGCGTCAAATGCTGGCCCGGTCGAAAGGCGTAGTCATTACGCAGCGCGTCAGGAATGGTGAAAGTGATGGTCACCGCATCGCGCGTTTCCGCTTCGACGTTGGCCACGGTAAGCGAATGAAATGTTGTCATCGCAACCTCAAATACATTTAAAGTAATCAAAGGGTTCACGGCAGCTGTCGCAGCGATATAACGCTTTACAGGCCGTGGAACCGAATTCGCTAATCAGCGAGGTATGGGTGCTGGCGCAGCGCGGGCACTGTACGTCAGTTGGCATTTCGGCATGACAGGCGTGGGCCTGCGGCGGGCTGATACCATACTGGCGCAGGCGTTCACGGGCGTCCAGGCTCATCCAGTCAGTGGTCCACGGTGGGTCAAGCTGCAAGACGATATGTACTGGCGTATAGCCGTGCTCCGCCATCACCATGCGAATTTCACCCAGTAGATGCTCGGTGGCCGGGCAGCCGGAGTATGTCGGCGTAAAGCCGATTACCCAGCCGTCGCCGCAGCGCTCAACGCTGCGTACCATGCCGAGATCGGTGATGGTCAGCACCGGCACTTCCGGATCGGAAATCGCACTTAACAGCCCCCAAACGGTGTGCACCTCTGGCGGTGCGACCGCGGTAAGACGTTGCATAGCCACCCCCTGCTACCACTGCTGACCAGGATACGCACGCTGCAAGTACTGCATCTCGGCCAACATCGGCCCGAGATGTTCGCTGTGTAGCCCCTGCTTACCGCCGTTGCGAAACGCCGCCTCTTGCGGAACGTGTAAACCAGAATCAATCAGCGCAGTGTGTACCGTCGTCTGCCATTCGGTTTGCAGTTCGCGCGGATCGACGGCAATGCCCTGCCTGGCCAGAGCGATCTCCAGTTCGTCGGCAAGGAACAATTCGCCGGTGTAACGCCACAGATTGTCCACCGCCTTCTGCATCAGTTGCGCGGAGTAGTCAGTACCATTCCCCAGTCGCTCCAGCCAGCCGCGGCTGAAGCGCAGGTGATAACGCACTTCTTTCAGTCCTTTGGCAGCGATAGCCGCAATCTGCTTATCGCGGCTGTTAACCAAACGAGTGAACAGCGCCACGTGCCAGACGTCGATAAAGAACTGGCGAGCGATCGTGTCGGCAAAGTTGCCGTTAGGTTGTTCTACCAGCAACAGGTTGCGGAACTGACGCTCGTCACGGCCAAAAGCCAGCGTGTCTTCGTCGCCGCTACCCGCCAGTTCGGCTGCGTAGCTGAGGAAGTTGCGCGCCTGCCCCAGCAGGTCGAGGCCGATATTAGCCAGCGCCAGATCAATCTCCAGCTCCGGCGCATGGCCGCACCAGGCACCCAGACGCTGAGCCAGCACCAGGCCGTTATCGCCCAGACGCAAGGCATAGGTTGCAACGGGATTCAGGTTATTCATCGTTGCCTCACATATGTTCCATGCCGTCCGGCACGGTGTAGAACGTGGGATGGCGATAGACTTTGCTCTCCGCCGGGTCGAAAAATTCACCGCGTTCTTCCGGCTGCGACGCAACAATTTCGCTGGCTTTCACCACCCAGAGGGAGCAGCCTTCGCTGCGGCGAGTGTAGGCGTCGCGGGCATTTTCCAGCGCCATCTGGTCATCGGCGGCATGCAGACTGCCAACGTGACGGTGCGATAACCCCTGTTTGCTGCGGACAAAAACTTCGTATAACGGCCAGTATATTTTGCTCATGACTCTCTCCTTACGCCGCGTCGCGGGCCTGTTGCTTTTCGGCGTGCGCCAGTGCGGCCTCGCGCACCCATGCCCCTTCTTCCCAGGCCTTACGCTTTGCGCCCAGACGTTCGTGGTTGCAGACACCACGACCGTTGATGACCTCATTAAATTCCTGCCAGTCGATCTCGCCGAATCGATATTTCCCCGTCGCTTCATCAAGCTGTAGGTCGGCGTCCGGCACGGTCATACCGAGGATTTCTACCTGCGGGACCGTGTTATCAACAAAGCGCTGACGCAGTTCGTCGTTGGAGTGCAGTTTGATTTTCCACGCCATGCTGCGGGCGCTGTTCGGTGAGTTGTCGTCGTTCGGGCCAAACATCATCAGCGCAGGCCACCAGAAACGGTTGATGGCGTCCTGCAGCATCTGACGCTGTTCCTCGCTACCGGTAGCCAGCGCCATACACGCTTCGAAGCCCTGACGCTGATGGAAGCTCTCTTCTTTGCAGATTTTGACCATCGCCCTGGCATACGGGCCGTAGGAGGTACGACACAGCGCCACCTGGTTAACAATCGCCGCGCCATCGACCAGCCAGCCGATCACACCGATATCCGCCCAGCTCAGAGTTGGGTAGTTGAAAATGGAGGAGTATTTCATCTGGCCGTCGAGCATCTTCTGGTACAGATCTTCACGCGCGCAGCCCAGTGTTTCCGCCGCGCTGTAGAGGTACAGTCCGTGTCCGGCCTCGTCCTGTACTTTTGCCAGCAGAATGGCCTTACGCCGCAGCGTGGGTGCGCGGGTTATCCAGTTGCCTTCCGGTAACATGCCGACAATTTCCGAGTGCGCATGCTGGCCAATCTGGCGGATCAGCGTCTTACGGTATGCGTCCGGCATCCAGTCCTGCGGCTCGATGGCCGTTTCCTGCGCGATGCGCTGGTCAAAGCGTTGTTCTTCTGTCACGTCATCACCTTATGATTCCGATAATTTCAACAAATCAATATTTGCGAATCACTTTATTTTATAAAAGTTACATCTTGGTTAAATAAAACCACAAATTTTGTTTGCTGGTTTTGCGATACTTGTCGCAAATGGTTTTTGTTTATCCATTAATAACAGATAGATAACCAATAAAGGTAAAGTGTTCGCGATCTCATTGTTAATAAATTATTAAAATCTCGCTTGCATTTTGTGATTCATAAAAGAACTATTTAAAGAGATATTACGGAACACATCTGGAGATTAACGATGCAGCAGTTAGCCAGTTATTTATCCGGTGCCTGGCAGACAGGCCGGGGCCGCACCCGCACCATCCACCACGCCCTTACCGGTGAAGCGCTTTGGGAAGTGACAAGCGTTGGACTGGATATGGCGCAGGCGCGCCGCTTTGCTATTGAGCACGGCGGCAAAGCGTTACAGGCAATGAGTTTTATTGAGCGCAGCGCGATGCTAAAAGCGGTGGCGAAGCATTTAATGGAACTGAAAGCCGATTTCTATGCCATATCTGCGCAAACCGGAGCAACGCGCGGTGACAGCTGGGTCGATATCGAAGGCGGCATTGGCACGCTTTTCACTTATGCCAGTCTCGGTGGCCGCGAGCTGCCGGACGATACACTGTGGCCGGAAGACGAACTGATCCCGCTGTCCAAACAGGGCGGTTTTGCCGCACGCCACGTGCTGACCTCCAAATCCGGTGTTGCGGTGCATATCAACGCCTTTAACTTCCCCTGCTGGGGTATGCTGGAGAAGCTGGCGCCAACCTGGCTTGCCGGGATGCCAGCCATTATCAAACCTGCAACCGCCACCGCGCAGCTCACTCAGGCAATGGTGAAAGCGATTATCGACAGTGGCCTGGTACCGAACGGCGCAATTAGCCTTATCTGTGGCGGCGCGGGTGACCTGCTCGATCACCTCGACAGCCAGGATGTGGTGACCTTTACCGGTTCTGCTCATACCGGGCAGCAGTTGCGCGTGTACCCCAACCTGGTGGCTAAATCGGTTCCATTCACCATGGAAGCGGATTCACTCAACTGCTGTGTGCTTGGTGATGACGTCACCCCAGAACAGCCTGAGTTTGCATTGTTTGTACGTGAAGTCGTGCGCGAGATGACGACCAAAGCCGGGCAGAAATGTACCGCTATCCGCCGCATTATCGTGCCACAGGCGCAGGTGAAAGCAGTCAGCGAGGCGCTGATTACCCGTCTGCAAAAAGTGGTAGTGGGCGATCCGGCGCAGGAAGGCGTGAAGATGGGGTCGCTGGTGAATAATGATCAGCGTCAGGACGTGCAGGATAATGTGAATCGTCTGGTTGAAGCCGGGTGTGAGGTGCTGCTGGGCGGAAAAGCAGATCTGAGCACGGCTGGGGCTTTCTTCCCGCCAACGCTGCTGTTTTGTCCGCAGCCGGATGAAATTGCCGCGGTACATGCAATTGAAGCCTTTGGTCCGGTCGCCACGCTGATGCCGTATCAAAATACCGGGCATGCCATGACGCTGGCGCGCGCCGGTGAAGGCAGTCTGGCAGGAACGCTGGTGACGGCGAGCGGCGAACTGGCGCGAGAGTTTATCCTCGGTGCGGCCCGCGCCCACGGGCGTATTCAGGTGCTGAACGAAGAGTCCTCGACGGAATCGACCGGTCACGGCTCTCCGCTGCCACAGCTGGTCCACGGCGGGCCTGGACGTGCAGGCGGCGGTGAAGAGCTGGGCGGTCTGCGTGCGGTGAAACACTACATGCAACGCACCGCCATTCAGGGCAGCCCAACCATGCTCGCGGCGGTAAGCCAACAGTGGGTGCGTGGCGCTCGGGTAGAGGAAGATCGTATTCACCCGTTCCGTAAATACTTCGAAGAGATCCAGCCGGGCGACAGCCTGCTGACGCCACGTCGTACACTGACCGAAGCGGATATCGTTAACTTTGCCTGCCTCAGCGGTGACCACTTCTACGCCCATATGGACAAGATTGCAGCAGCCGATTCCATTTTCGGCGAGCGCGTGGTGCACGGTTACTTCCTGATTTCCGCCGCAGCCGGTCTGTTTGTTGACGCGGGCGTCGGTCCGGTGATTGCCAACTATGGCATGGAAAACCTGCGCTTTATCGAGCCGGTTAAGCCGGGCGACACTATCCAGGTGCGTTTAACCTGCAAACGCAAAACAGTGAAACGTCAGCGCAATGCCGAAGAAAAAGCGACCGGCGTGGTGGAGTGGTCGGTGGAGATCTTTAATCAGCACCAGCAGGCGGTGGCGCTGTATTCCATTCTGACGTTGGTTGCGCGTCAGCATGGGGATTTCCCGGCGTAAGATTCCGGTGTAGGTTCGCTCGATCAGGCTTGAAACAAAAAGCAAAAAGCCTGCTTAGTTTCCTAAGCAGGCTTCTTAAATATGGCTCCTCTGACTGGACTCGAACCAGTGACATACGGATTAACAGTCCGCCGTTCTACCGACTGAACTACAGAGGAATCGTTGTGGAGGCTTATCTTAGCGGCGAAAAAAATTTTGTCAAACCCCATTTCCTCGAATGCGAATCAATTGATGCTTCTCTCGACAGTTTGTTGCATTTACAGACATTTTAAATAGAAAAAACTTTGCAGCTTTTTTGATTCTCCCTCATCATTTGAAATGAGGTTTCAACTTTCTTCGTTAAGGTCCACTTTGAACGTCTCCGCTGCCTTACGCCAGGTCGCTTCCCGCACGCCCTGGTATGCCAAACGCAAGAGCTATAAGGTTCTCTTTTGGCGCGAAATCACTCCGCTGGCTGTCCCCATTTTTCTGGAAAACACCTGTGTGCTATTGATGGGTGTTCTGAGTACCTTCCTGGTCAGCTGGTTGGGAAAAGAAGCGATGGCCGGTGTCGGACTCGCCGACAGCTTTAATATGGTCATCATGGCATTTTTCGCCGCCATCGATCTGGGCACCACCGTGGTTGTAGCATTTAGCCTCGGGAAACGAGATCGTCGACGGGCCAGAGCCGCGGCCAGACAATCGCTGGTGATCATGACAATTTTTGCTACCGTTCTGGCAGCTGTCATTCACTATTTTGGTCAACAGATTATTGACGTTGTGGCAGGTGAAGCAACGCCAGACGTTAAAGCTTTGGCACTCACCTATCTGGAGCTGACGGTGCTCAGCTACCCGGCGGCAGCCATTGCGCTGATCGGCAGTGGCGCACTACGTGGAGCCGGAAATACAAAAATACCGTTGTTGATTAACGGCGGCATGAACATCCTGAATATCATCATCAGTAGCATCCTGATTTACGGGATCTTTTCCTGGCAAGGTCTGGGATTTGTGGGAGCAGGCCTGGGACTGACCATTTCGCGCTACATCGGGGCGATTGCCATCATCTGGGTACTGATGATTGGTTTTAACCCCGCGCTGCGAATTCCCTTCAAAAGCTATTTTAAGCCACTCAATCTCGCCATTATCTGGGAAGTGATGGGGATCGGCATTCCGGCAAGTATTGAGTCAGTGCTGTTCAATGGCGGTAAACTTTTGACGCAGATGTTTGTTTCAGGCATGGGAACCAGCGTTATCGCCGGGAATTTTATTGCATTTTCTATCGCCGCGCTTATCAACTTACCGGGGAATGCTTTAGGTTCCGCGTCGACAATCATTACCGGCAGGCGTCTGGGAAATGGTCAGATTGCCCAGGCTGAAATCCAGCTGCGGCATGTATTCTGGCTGTCGACGATCGGCCTGACGGCAATTGCCTGGCTAACCGCTCCTTTCGCCGGAGTGATGGCCTCATTTTATACCCACGATCAGGATGTAAAAGAGGTCATAGTCATCCTGATTTGGCTCAACGCAGCATTTATGCCGATATGGGCTGCATCCTGGGTGTTACCAGCAGGCTTTAAAGGTGCGCGAGATGCACGTTTTGCTATGTGGGTATCGATGCTGGGCATGTGGGGCTGCCGTGTAGTCGCGGGTTACACCCTGGGTATCGTATTAGGATGGGGCGTTGTCGGCGTTTGGTTAGGTATGTTCTTCGACTGGGCCGTACGCGCCGCGTTATTTTACTGGCGTATGGTTACCGGCCGCTGGTTGTGGAAATACCCGCGCCCCGAACGCGAAAAGTGCATAAAACAACCGGTTGCGTCTGAATAAGCGGCGAAATGGGGAATATTTCAGCAAACGATCGCATTTATCTATTCAGGCTTTGACAACGCTGAACGGCATCGCTAATATTCGCCTCGTTCACACGATTCCTCTGTAGTTCAGTCGGTAGAACGGCGGACTGTTAATCCGTATGTCACTGGTTCGAGTCCAGTCAGAGGAGCCATATTTAAGAAGCCTGCTCAGGAAACTAAGCGGGCTTTTTGCTTTTCTGCGATCCCATTTGCCGGGTAAAGCGCTTCACTCCACATCCAGGCTTTTCCATACTGACGACGGGAGAATGTCCGTCTGCTTATGCTAAATGTCTCTATGATCCAATTCGTTAACGTCATGGTTAAGTATCTTATCGTGCAACGACATCAAAATGAGCCCCATACTTGCCCATGCCGATACTGCTGAAAGCAGCGCTAACCGCTTTATTAGTAATTCCACTGAGTACAATAGCCGGTGAGAAAGTCACGCTACGTTGCCCGGACAGAGGCTGGGCGGAGGTGACATTTCATCTGTTCCAACACGTTAGCGTGCTGTGGGAAAACAATAGTTTTTATGTTTCCGATGCCCGGCGTAGTCAGAGTAATAAATTCTATATGTTTACCAATCGAGATGTTCTTTCGGTGAAGAATGGATTTCAGTTTATTTATGCGGATTCGGGACGGGCGGTGTCTTGTTCGATATTGTCGCGGGTACCGACGCAGGATCTGAGGCTGGAGACCTTGAGGTAACGCAGCTTTCTACCCGCCATTCAGCGACGTCAGGGAAGCCCGTTTACTCACGGGCTTTTGTAGTTAAATCTGATAATCAATCACCGCCTCATCTGGCTCCATCGCCTGGCGCTTAATTTCATCGACGGATAACCCTGCATTGCATAGCTCGATGAATCGCCAGACGTAGTTGCGCTGCAGCTGTCCGCGTTTAAGCCCTAGCCAAACGGTATTTGCATCAAACAAATGCCGGGTATCCAGACGGGTTAAGGTCCCCTCTTCCTGCTCACCGCTGGATTGCTCTGCCACCAGCCCAATCCCCAACCCCAGCGACACGTAAGTTTTAATCACATCCGAGTCCTGGGCGCTGAGAATAATATCCGGTATCAGCCCTTTGCGAGCAAATGCTTCATCGATGCGGGAACGCCCTGTAATCCCCTGACGATAGGTAATTAACGGCCAGTGAGCAATAGACTCCAGCGTGAGCGGAGAAGCTTTCACTAATGGATGGTCGTGAGGAACAAGCAGGCTGTGGTGCCAACGAAACCAGGGAAAAGCCACCAACAATGGATCGCTGCTCAGCCGCTCACTGGCAATTCCGATATCTGCCCCGCCATTTTGTAGCAGGACATCAATCTCCTGTGGCGTACCCTGAATAAGTTCCAGACGCACCTCAGGGAACAGCTCACGAAAGGCTTTTATCACCGCAGGCAAGCTATAGCGTGCCTGGGTATGCGTGGTGGCAATCGTCAGAACGCCGGACGTGTCATTGGTAAACAGATCCGCCAGTCGACGAACATTACTGGCCTCATTCAGAATACGCTCGGCAATAATCAGCAAGGCTTTACCCGGTTCGGTCATGCCCAACAGGCGTTTACCGCGACGGATAAAAATCTCGATGCCAAGTTCATCTTCAAGTTCACGAATGTGTCGGCTGACGCCCGACTGCGAGGTGTACAGTATATTCGCGACCTCTGTCAGGTTGTAATCCTGACGGGCCGCCTCGCGGATTATTTTAAGTTGCTGGAAATTCACATTTCGCTCCGGGCACATCAGACATTACGCTATTGTTAAAGTCTGATGCCCGGCATAACAAATAATAAAAACCTGCATCTTATTCCTTGTGGGAATAAGGTTTAGCTGACCAGCTGCAGCTCGCGATTTTCCAGCGCCGGACGGCTGACCAGCGACAACAGGATCTCCTTCACGGCCTGCGCCTGGGGCGATAAGCTCCCTCTGGCTGATACGTTCAACGATAATGGCAGATTCATCGATGGTGTTGTGATGCGTGCCATCCAGCCGTTAGCCGCATTGCATAATGAACGGGCGGCCGACTCAGGCAACACTGTGACACCCATACCACTGGCAATGGCGGCCGTTAGGGTGGAGATAGACTCAATTTCGCCAATCACTTTAGCCGTTAAGCGACGTAGCGAAAATGCTTCATCCACGCGCAGGCGAACCGCGCTGTAATCCCGTGGCAAGAACAAATTCATCTGCGCCACCGCGGCTAAATCGACGCTTTGGCCAGGACACTCACGCGTGCCGACCAGGTAGAGATCCTCTTTAAGCAACGGTTGACTGCTGATGCCCGCCACAGGTGAACGCTCATAGAGCACTGCCATATCTAATTGCCCGCTGAGCAGCTTGTCATTCAGCACTGCCCCACTGTTTTCATGCAAATAGACCAGCACATCAGGCAGTTCGGCACGTAGCGTCTGTAATAACGGCATGGTAATGGATGACGCGACTGTCCCCGGCGCAAGGCCGATAGAGACCTGTCCACTCAAGGTCTGGCCCACGTTATTAACCGCAAGTTGCGCCTGTTCGCACTGACGTAAAATCGTCCGGGCGTGGGTATATAGCACTTTTCCTGCTTCCGTCGGCGTGACGCCACGCTTGGTACGAATCAGCAATTGCTGATCCAGCTCACCTTCCAGCGTAGCGACCTGCTGGCTCAGCGCGGGTTGCGCAATGTGCAACACTTCCGCTGCCTGGGTCAGGCTACCAATATCGACGATTTTCACGAAATATTTCAGTCGTCTGAAGTTCATTTTGCCTCCTGTCGGAATACCAGAACCCGTGCTGGCAGTCATTAAATTCAGGACTGCAAGATGCTTGCCACTTTCGTCTAAAACGGTGTTTTACGGTTAAAGCCGTGTAAAGTCAGGAGTAAAAGCGGAGAAAGATCATTCTGCACACCTAAGTATCTCATTCAGTCTGCCCTGGAAGAGGTAGACACGCACCAGAATGGGGCAAAAGCATAAAAAGACGGAAAGATCGCCGCTTTGCTGATTTTGTCAGCAAACGAACACACAAATGTATTTACCCCTTTGACAAGCCTCACCACCCTCGCTAATATGCGCCTCGTTCAAACGATTCCTCTGTAGTTCAGTCGGTAGAACGGCGGACTGTTAATCCGTATGTCACTGGTTCGAGTCCAGTCAGAGGAGCCAAATTTAAGAAGCCTGCTTAGAAAACTAAGCAGGCTTTTTGCTTTTATGCCATTGCTCATTGCGCATATCAAAACCTCAACTTAGTCTGGCCAACACTTCATTCATAATAGCCGCAGGTATTTGTTCCAGACGCTTGCCGTTCCGGGCTTTCATATCAATAGACAGGAACACCAATGAGTTGAGATGTCCGCTTTTCGCTCACTGCAGACTTTAAACTCACCCAGTACCTCCGCTCTGTGCCAGCAGAGGACTTTTCTATCGCCGCTGATATATTAATCCATGGAGAGCAGGCCATATTTATAATATAAATTGACGGGTACGCTGAATTTTACAGGAACATCTCCAATGAATATTGCCGCCTCAATTGCCCTTTTGGGCGCTTGCCCATTTGTAAGTCTGGCGGCAGTACCGGTGACCTTTTCCGAAACTGTCCTGGATGCCGCAGGGCCAAAAGGCCCTTTGAAAGGCACGTTACTCACCCCGAATTCAAAACCAACAGCCGTTGTTCTTATCATTCCTGGCTCCGGGCCAACCGATCGGGATGGAAACAACCCGCTTGGTGTGAATGCATCGCCTTACCGACTTCTTGCTGAAGGCCTTGCTGCCAAAGGCTTTGCGACGCTTCGTATCGACAAACGTGGAATGTTCGCTAGCGCAATGGCCGTAGAGGATGCCAATGCGGTGACGATTGCTGACTATGTTGACGACGTTCGATCCTGGGTAGACGTGCTTAGACGTCACATGCCCCCCCCCTGTATTTGGGTTTTAGGGCACAGTGAAGGGGGCGTAGTCGCACTTGCCTCGGCTCAAGAAGAGAATGTGTGCGGTGTGATTCTTATCGCAACGCCCGGGAGGCCGATGGGCGAGGTGTTGAGGGGGCAACTTAACGCTAATCCGGAAAATGAAATTCTATTAAAGCAGGCACTGCCGATAATTGATGCTCTGGAGCATCGGCGGCGAGTCGATATTACGAATATTCACCCAGCACTGCAAAGTATCTTTAATCCTGCTGTTCAGGGATTTTTGATCA
This sequence comes from Citrobacter sp. Cpo030, assembly GCF_030333005.1. Lineage (NCBI taxonomy): Bacteria > Pseudomonadati > Pseudomonadota > Gammaproteobacteria > Enterobacterales > Enterobacteriaceae > Citrobacter > Citrobacter sp. Cpo030. Next base: position 62,625 of record NZ_JAOWGT010000060.1, read on the forward strand.
ATGCATTTTCATATAATCCGGGTCATCTCATTTCGAGTATTTCCAAACCCGTGTTAGTGCTACAAGGGCAACGCGATCTCCAGGTGGAAGAAACGGATGCAAGACTGCTTAAGGCCGCGAATCCTCAAGCGTCCCTGGTTATACTGCCCAATATGAACCATGTTATGAAAGAGGTGACTTCGGACGATCGCAAAGCGAATATCGCAACATACGCTGAACCCGCGCTCCCTTTAGCTCCCGGTTTAATCGACTCGATTGAGCATTTCCTGATCCGCAGCTCACCTTTTCCCGAAAAGTAACAGCTGCTCCACGCTCACAGCAGGCATGGACAGATGTCATTCCAACCGTCACATGCCAGAAGCAGACTCCCTCTTCCCCTTCCTATATCCACCTCATAACATTTTTATAAATAACAAAGCATTAAGAAGTTCAACGTAATACAATTATATTTATAATTGTAATGATAACCATTCTCATATTACTATAAACGCGTGATAATTAACTTTTGATACATTCCACATGTCTGACCACGCCACTACCACTGCTTCCTTTACGCTCGAGTCGCTTTATGGCGCACATCACGGCTGGTTGAAAAGCTGGCTGACGCGCAAACTCCAGTCCGCCTTTGATGCAGATGACATTGCCCAGGACACTTTTCTACGGGTAATGGGCAGCGACTCGCTCTCGACGATCCGCGATCCGCGCTCCTTTCTGTGCACTCTCGCTAAACGGGTGATGGTCGACCTGTTTCGCCGAAACGCGCTGGAAAAAGCCTATCTGGAGATGCTGGCGCTTATGCCGGAGGCGCTCGCGCCTTCCCCCGAGGAACGCGAGAGCCAGCTCGAAACCCTGCAACTCATCGACAGCATGCTTGACGGGCTGAACGGAAAAACACGAGAAGCGTTTCTGCTTTCGCAACTGGATGGTCTGACATACAGCGAGATCGCGCTGAAGCTCGGTATCTCCGTCAGCTCGGTGAAAAAGTATATGGCAAAGGCTATCGAACATTGTCTGCTGTTTCGTCTGGAGCACGGCCTGTGAACGCTTCTATCACTGATTCTCGCCGCCAGGCATTGCGCTCGGCATCGCACTGGTATGCTGTATTGAGCGGCGAGCGTGTCAGCCCACAGCAAGAAGCGCGCTGGCAACAATGGTACGAAGAGGACAAAGATCATCAGTGGGCCTGGCAACAGGTTGAAAACCTGCGCAGCCAGCTCAGCCGCGTACCGGGCGATGTCGCCAGCCGGGCGCTGCACGATACGCGCCTTACCCGTCGTCATGTCATGAAAGGGCTACTGCTGCTACTTGGCGTAGGCGGCGGCTGGCAGCTCTGGCAATCTGAAGCCGGTGAAGGTCTGCGCGCGGATTACCGCACCGCCAAAGGCGCGGTCAGCCATCAGCGGCTGGAAGATGGCTCGCTGCTGACGCTCAACACACAAAGCGCCGCGGACGTTCGTTTTGATACGCGTCAACGCGCTGTCCATCTCTGGTACGGCGAAATTGCTATTACTACTGCAAAAGACGCGCAGCAGAGACCTTTCCGCGTTGTGACCCGCCAGGGCCAACTCACCGCATTAGGCACAGAATTTACCGTCTATCAGCAGGACAACGTCACGCGCGTTACCGTACAACAACATGCTGTGGAAGTCATACTGGCAAACCGTCCGCAGGAAAAACGCATCGTCAGCGCTGGCGAGAGCCTGCAGTTTAGCGCGTCTGAATTTGGTGCAATAGCCTCAGCGGATGATGAAAGCGCCGCATGGACGCAGGGCATTCTGAGCTTCAGCGATAAACCTTTGGGTGAAGTGATTGCCACGCTGAGCCGTTATCGCAACGGCGTGCTGCGCTGCGATCCGGCTGTGGCCGGGTTACGCCTGAGTGGCACTTTCCCGCTGAACAATACCGATGCAATCCTGGATGTTATTGCCAAGACTCTTCCAGTGAAAATTCAGTCAGTTACGCGATACTGGGTAAATATTTCTGCATTGCAAGCAAAATAATTCTCATTTCGATTGTCCTTTTTCCCCTTCTCATTCGACTCATAGATGAACACAACAAAAATGATGATGGAGAAGGTATGACGCCTTTACGCGTTTTTCGCAAAACAACACCTTTGGTTAACGTCGTTCGCCTGAGCCTGCTGCCGCTGGCCGGGCTGTCGTTATCCGCCTTCGCAGCGCAGGTTGATATTGCACCGGGTTCGCTCGACAAAGCCCTTAATCAGTATGCCGCGCTCAGCGGAATTACCCTGTCGGTTGACGCCAGCCTGACGCGCGGCAAACAGAGTAACGGTCTTCACGGTGACTACGACGTCGAAACCGGCCTGCAACACCTGCTGAACGGTAGTGGCCTGCAGGTGAAACCGCTGGGTAATAACAGCTGGACGCTGGAGCCCGCACCAACACCGCAAGAAGATGCCCTGACCGTGGTGGGCGACTGGCTGGGGGATGCGCGCGAAAACGACGTATTCGAGCATGCCGGCGCACGTGACGTTATCCGCCGTGAGGATTTCGCCAAAACCGGCGCAACATCCATGCGCGAGGTACTGAACCGCATTCCTGGCGTTACCGCCCCAGAAAACAACGGCACCGGTAGCCACGATCTGGCGATGAACTTTGGTATTCGCGGCCTGAACCCGCGCCTGGCCAGTCGTTCAACGGTACTGATGGACGGTATTCCCGTGCCGTTTGCCCCTTACGGCCAGCCGCAGCTTTCACTGGCGCCTGTCTCACTCGGAAATATGGACGCCATCGATGTGGTTCGCGGCGGTGGCGCGGTGCGTTACGGGCCACAGAGCGTGGGCGGTGTGGTGAACTTTGTTACCCGCGCTATTCCGCAAGACTTCGGCATGGAAGCCGGCGTGGAAGGCCAGCTCAGCCCAACATCTTCACAAAATAACCCAAAAGAAACGCACAACCTGATGGTGGGCGGCACGGCGGATAACGGTTTTGGTACCGCCCTGCTTTACTCCGGCACACGTGGAAGCGACTGGCGCGAACACAGCGCGACCCGCATCGACGACCTGATGCTGAAAAGCAAATATGCGCCAAACGAAGTGCATACCTTCAACAGTCTTTTGCAATACTACGACGGTGAAGCTGACATGCCCGGCGGCCTGTCTCGCGCGGATTACGACGCCGACCGCTGGCAATCCACGCGCCCTTACGATCGCTTCTGGGGGCGCCGCAAGCTGGCGAGCCTCGGCTATCAGTTCCAGCCGGACAGCCAGCATAAATTCAATATTCAGGGCTTCTACACTGAAACTCTGCGCAGCGGCTACCTGGAACAGGGAAAACGCCTCACCCTTTCACCGCGTAACTACTGGGTACGCGGCATTGAACCACGCTACAGTCAGAGCTTTATGGTGGGTCCTTCTGCGCACGAAGTGGGCGTGGGATACCGCTATGTGAGCGAGTCGACGCATGAAATGCGTTACTACACGACCACCAGCAGCGGACAACTGCCGTCCAGCGCCAGCCCTTACGATCGCGACACTCGTTCCGGCACCGAAGCGCACGCCTGGTATCTGGATGACAAAATCGACATTGGCAACTGGACTATCACACCGGGTATGCGCTTTGAACATATCGAGTCATACCAGAACAACGCCATCAAAGGCTCACATGAGGAAGTAAGCTACAACGCCCCACTTCCGGCGCTAAACGTACTTTATCACCTGACTGATAGCTGGAATCTTTATGCAAACACTGAAGGCTCATTCGGCACCGTACAGTACAGCCAAATTGGCAAGGCTGTGCAAAGCGGCAATGTGGAACCGGAAAAAGCGCGAACCTGGGAGCTCGGAACCCGATACGACGATGGCGCGCTGACGGCGGAAATGGGGCTGTTCCTGATTAACTTTAATAATCAGTACGATTCCAACCAAACCAACGACACCGTTACCGCACGCGGTAAAACGCGCCATACCGGACTGGAAACTCAGACTCGCTATGATCTTGGCACATTGACGCCAATGCTCGACAACGTTTCAGTCTACGCAAGCTATGCGTATGTGAACGCTGAGATTCGCGAGAAAGGCGATACCTATGGCAATCAGGTGCCCTTCTCACCAAAACACAAAGGCACGTTGGGCGTGGACTATAAGCCGGGCAACTGGACCTTCAACCTGAACAGCGATTTCCAGTCCAGCCAGTTTGCGGATAACGCCAACACCGTTAAAGAGAGCGCTGACGGTAGTACCGGTCGCATCCCTGGCTTTATGCTCTGGGGCGCACGCGTAGCCTATGACTTCGGCCCGCAGATGGCAGACCTGAACCTGGCGTTCGGTGTGAAAAATATCTTCGACCAAGAGTATTTCACCCGCTCTTACGACGACAACAACAAAGGCATCTACGCAGGCCAGCCGCGCACGCTGTATATGCAGGGTTCGTTGAAGTTCTAAACCCCGTTTACCCGGCCTGCATGCTGTTTTGTAGGTCGGGCAAACGAAACGCCACCCGACGCAGGCAATTTACATGTTCACACCATTACGCACACTATTCGCCGCTCTGCTGCTCACCGGCCATGCTTTTGCCGCCACGGTTCATGACGAACATGGCACCTTTACGCTTGATAAAACGCCACAACGGATAGTGGTGCTGGAACTGTCGTTCGCGGACGCACTGGCTGCTGTCGATGTCAGTCCGGTCGGCATTGCCGACGATAACGATGCCATGCGCATTCTTCCAGAGGTTCGTACCCATCTGAAACCCTGGCAGTCTGTCGGCACGCGTGCGCAGCCGAGTTTAGAAGCCATCAGCGCGCTGAAACCGGATCTGATCATTGCCGACAGCAGCCGCCATGCGGGTATTTACAGCGCCTTACAGCAAATCGCACCGGTGCTGCTGCTCAAGTCCCGCAATGAAACCTACGCTGAAAATCTTCAGTCTGCGGCCATCATCGGTGAAATCGTGGGTAAAAAGGCACAGATGCAGTCACGCCTGGCGCAACACCAACAACAGATGTCAGAGTGGGCCAGCCAACTGCCAAAAGACACGATGGTGGTGTTTGGTACGTCCCGAGAGCAGCAGTTCAACCTGCACACGCAGGAGACCTGGACCGGGGGCGTCCTGACCTCTCTGGGGCTGACGGTGCCTGCGGCTATGGCGGGTTCGTCTATGCCTTCCATCGGTCTGGAACAGCTGCTGGCGCTCAATCCGGCATGGCTGCTGGTCGCGCACTATCGCGAAGAGAGTATCGTGAAACGCTGGCAACAAGACCCGCTGTGGCAGATGTTAACTGCGGCGCAGAAGCAGCAGACGGCATCGGTCGACAGTAACGCCTGGGCGCGAATGCGCGGCATTTTCGCAGCCGAACGTATTGCCAGCGACACGGTAAAAATCTTTCACCACCAGCCTTTATCCGATGTGAAATGACAGTTTTCAAACATCCAGCGCTACAGTGGGGGATTCCCCTTGTCGCGCTTATCGCTATCTTCTGGCTGAGTCTGTTTTGCTACTCGGCCATTTCTGTTTCTGGCGTTGATGCCATTCACGCCCTGCTGCCAGGCCATACGCCGACGCTTCCACAAGCGCTGGTGCAAAACCTTCGTTTGCCGCGAAGCCTGGTCGCCATTTTGATCGGCGCAAGCCTGGCTCTGGCGGGAACGCTGCTGCAGACCCTGACGCATAATGCAATGGCCTCCCCTTCACTACTCGGTATTAACAGTGGCGCAGCGCTGGCGATGGCGCTTACCAGCGCTATCAGCCCTGCGCCCGTTACGGGTTACTCCATCGCCTTTATCGCCGCCTGCGGTGGCGGCGTAAGCTGGCTGATGGTGATGACCGCAGGTGGTGGATTTCGCCACACCCAGGACAGAAACAAACTGATCCTCGCGGGCATCGCGTTCTCGGCTTTCTGTATGGCCCTTACCCGCATCACCTTGCTGCTGACGGAAGATCACGCTTACGGCATTTTTTACTGGCTAGCGGGAGGCGTATCCCACGCACGTTGGCAGGAGTTCTGGCAGCTTTTCCCAATGGTGGCGGTTGCTGTACCGGTGGTATTGCTGCTGGCTAATCAACTGAACCTGCTTAACGTCAGTGACAGCACCGCCCGCACGCTGGGGGTGAATCTGCCGAAGCTCCGTTTGATCATCAATATTCTGGTGCTGCTTCTGGTCGGTACCTGCGTCAGCGTGGCAGGCCCGGTGGCGTTTATCGGTCTGCTGATGCCGCATCTGGCTCGCTTCTGGGTGGGATTCGATCAGCGCAAGGTCCTGCCGATGAGCATGCTGATGGGCGCCACGCTGCTGCTGCTGGCTGATGTTCTGGCCCGAGCGCTGGCCTTCCCCGGCGAATTGCCCGCGGGGGCAGTAGTGGCGCTGATTGGTGCGCCCTGTTTTGTCTGGCTGGTCAGGAGGCGTGGATGAAAATTGCGATAGTCATTCTCATCGCCCTCACGCTGGCAGGATTTTCGGTTCTGTCGTTACAAATGGGGGTGATCGCCGTTCCCTGGCGTGCCCTGCTGACCGACTGGCAGACCGGGCGCGAATATCATTACGTGTTAACGGCCTACCGCCTGCCGCGGCTACTGCTGGCGTTGCTTGTCGGTGCAGCCCTCGCGGTGGCAGGCGTGCTGGTACAAGGGATCGTGCGTAACCCTCTGGCATCGCCGGATATTCTCGGCGTAAACCATGCCGCCAGCCTTGCCTCTGTAGGCGCACTGTTTCTCTTACCGTCACTACCGGTGATTGCTCTGCCGCTGCTGGCCTTTGCCGGAGGCATAACGGGCCTGATCCTGCTGAGATTGCTGGCGAACACCAGCCAGCCGATGAAGCTCGCTCTCACGGGTGTTGCGCTTTCTGCCTGCTGGGCCAGTCTGACGGATTATCTGATGCTTTCGCGTCCGCAGGATGTGAACAGCGCCCTGCTGTGGCTGACCGGCAGCTTATGGGGGCGTGACTGGAGCTTTGTGAAAATAGCCGCCCCGCTGCTGATTTTGTTTCTGCCGCTGAGTCTGCGTTTTTGCCGCGATCTCGACCTCCTGGCATTGGGCGATGCGCGCGCCACCACGCTCGGTGTGTCGGTGCCGCGTATCCGGCTCCAGGCTTTGCTACTGGCCGTCGCCATGACATCGACCGGCGTGGCAGTCTGCGGCCCAATTAGCTTTATTGGTCTCGTGGTGCCGCATATGGTGCGCAGCATTACCGGTGGACGTCACCGCTGGCTGCTGCCCATTTCGGCCATGACAGGTGCGTTGCTACTGGTGATTGCCGACCTGCTGGCACGAATTATTCATCCCCCGCTGGAGCTTCCGGCTGGCGTGCTGACCGCCATTATCGGTGCACCATGGTTTGTCTGGCTGCTTGTGAGAATGCGATAAATGACATTACGAACTGAAAATCTGACGGTCTGTTACGGTACAAACAAGGTGCTTGATGGTGTTTCACTCGCCCTACCAGCAGGGAAGACAACCGCCCTGCTCGGCCCCAACGGCTGCGGGAAATCAACGCTGTTAAACTGTTTTTCACGACTGTTAACGCCGCAGTCCGGTGGCGTATTTCTCGGCGATAATGCCATCAACACGCTCTCATCACGCCAGCTAGCACGCAGGCTGGCGCTGCTGCCCCAGCACCATTTAACTCCCGAGGGGATCACCGTCCAGGAGCTTGTTTCGTACGGTCGCAACCCGTGGTTGTCACTCTGGGGGCGTCTCTGCGTTGATGACAATGCGCGGGTCCATGACGCTATGAGCCAGACCCGGATCCTACATCTTGCCGACCGACGGTTAACCGATCTTTCTGGCGGTCAGCGACAGCGCGCATTTCTGGCGATGGTCCTGGCGCAGGATACGCCCGTTGTACTTCTCGATGAGCCAACCACCTATCTCGATATCAATCACCAGGTGGAACTGATGCGGCTGATGGGGGAACTCCGGGCTCAGGGGAAAACGGTAGTCGCCGTGCTGCACGACCTTAATCAGGCCAGCCGGTACTGCGACCATCTGGTGGTCATGGCGAACGGACATGTTATGGCGCAAGGCACACCAGAAGAGGTGATGAACCCTGGATTGCTGAGAACCGTATTCAGCGTGGATACGGAGATACACCCCGAACCGGTATCTGGCAGGCCGATGTGTGTAGTGAGGTAGATGATACAGTCTGTAATGGTACCATGGCTTCAACAGGTCGCCGGTTATATCACTCGTGCTACGATGACTTCAGTCCGCCCAGGTAACATTTCAACGGTTCTGGGCTGGATCATGTTGCAGCGTTCTGTCATCAACCATCATGCGTTTAGAACCATTCAAAACCATATGAATCATCGGTTCATAAACCGCAGACAACGGTGTTCAGGGATTACTCTCTGCACCATAGCAACCCGTGAAATGCAGTTTACCGAGTGATAACACGTCGCTGTATGCACAGCAACAAAGGCAGGATTAAGTAAAACGCGAAGAGGATGACGAAACGGGGAGACACGCTAATTCATCTTTCCGCTTAATATTAACGGGCGCTGGGTTGCTTCATACCGACGTCCGCGGTGTGCCAATAGCCGACGTTGTTAAGCTTATGCAAAGAACAACGTTATATTTTGTCCTGATTGACACGGGATGAAAGCTCCTGATGGTTCTCTTTTCGTTCGCTGTAACGATCCGCAAGATAGCCGGTTTGCCCCTTAAGCAGCAGAGTGATTTTAAACAGCTCTTCGGCTACATCGACAATGCGGTCATACCATGACGAAGGTTTCATTCGTCCGTTTTCGTCGAACTCTTGCCATGCCTTGGCTACGGAGGACTGGTTAGGGATCGTAAACATCCGCATCCACCGGCCCAGAATACGCATCTGGTTCACTCCATTGAAGGACTGTGAACCTCCGCAAACCTGCATTACCGCAAGTGTTTTGCCCTGCGAAGGACGAACTGCGCCTTCACTTAATGGTATCCAGTCAATCTGCGCCTTCATAACTGCGCTCATAGCCCCGTGCCGTTCCGGAGAACTCCACACCATCCCGTCACACCATCTGACCAGACCGCGCAGCTCGGCGACTTTAGGATGTGTATCTGGCGCATCATCCGGCAGGGGTAAACCTGAGGGATTAAATAGTTTTACCTCCGCGCCCATCGCTGCCAGCAGGCGACCAGCTTCTTCCGCAGCAAAGCGGCTGTAGGAGCGCTCTCTAACTGAGCCATATAGGATCAGAATCCGCGGCGGCTCGTGCAGGTGCAGGCGCTCGGCGATGTGTTGATCAAAGCATTCACTATTCAGTGCTGGAAATTGTTCCATTTTTCTACTCCGGAGAGATCAGATGATTTCAAATTTAACACATATGATTTACCATATGTATATTCTAAAGGGAACGGAGTGAAAAATGCTACAACCTGTTCAGCTTTTCAAAATCCTGTCGGATGAAACCCGGCTCGCCATCGTCATGATTCTCCGGGAGTCAGGAGAACTGTGCGTCTGTGATATCTGCGCAACCATTTCCGAATCACAGCCCAAAGTCTCGCGACATATGGCTATTCTTCGCGAGGCTGGGTTGGTTCTGGATCGTCGTGAAGGCAAATGGATCCATTATCGTCTGTCACCCCACATACCGGCATGGGCAGCTGAGACAATCACAACGTCCTGGCAGTGTATGCGAGAGGATGTGCGTGAATGGCTGGATAAATCAGCCTGCACCTCCTGTTGAGAAATGAAAACACATTTACATAATCATATATAACGGAGTCTGAGATGCTTTTGGCAGGGAGTATATTTTTACTGACGCTGATACTGGTGATCTGGCAACCCAGAGGCTTGAGCATTGGCTGGAGTGCGAGTATCGGGGCTGTGCTGGCGCTGGTAACCGGTGTCATCCATATCAATGATATTCCCGTTGTCTGGAATATCGTCTGGAACGCGACAGCGGCATTTATTGCGGTCATTATCATCAGTCTGCTACTCGATGAGGCCGGTTTCTTTGAGTGGACCGCACTGCACGTCTCCCGCTGGGGTAACGGGCGTGGTCGCCTGCTGTTTTCCTGGATAGTGTTGCTCGGTGCCGCTGTCGCTGCTTTGTTCGCCAATGACGGCGCCGCGCTGATTCTGACACCAATTGTGATTGCGATGCTGCTTGCAATGGGATTCAGCAAGGGCACAACACTGGCCTTTGTGATGGCCGCAGGATTTATAGCAGATACGGCCAGCCTGCCGCTCATTGTTTCTAACCTGGTGAATATCGTCTCGGCGGACTTTTTCGGTCTGGGCTTTACGCAGTATGCCTCCGTTATGATCCCCGTAGATGTGGCAGCGATTGCGGCCACGCTAGTCATGCTGCATCTCTTCTTCCGCAGGGACATTCCGGCGACGTATGACGTTTCGCTGCTGAAGACTCCTGCCAGTGTGATAAAAGATCCGGCAACGTTCAGGGTGGGCTGGATTGTCCTGTTATTGCTGCTTGTCGGTTTCTTTGTTTTGGAGCCTATGGGGATCCCGGTCAGTGCGATAGCGGCTACTGGCGCAGCAGTACTGTTTATAGTGGCGAAAAGAGGTCATGCCATCAACACCGGAAAAGTCCTGCGCGGTGCGCCATGGCAGATCGTTATTTTTTCGCTGGGCATGTACCTGGTTGTCTATGGCCTCCGCAATGCAGGGTTAACGGAGTATCTGTCTGGCGTGCTAAACCTGCTGGCAGAAAAGGGATTATGGGCAGCAACGTTTGGCACCGGCTTTCTGACCGCGTTCCTGTCGTCGGTGATGAACAATATGCCGACAGTGCTGATTGGCGCGCTGTCGATTGATGGGAGTACGGCGACTGGCGTCGTCAAAGAGGCAATGATTTATGCCAACGTGATCGGCTGCGATTTAGGCCCGAAAATCACCCCGATTGGCAGTCTGGCAACCCTGCTTTGGCTGCATGTGCTTGCCCAGAAAAATATAACGATTACATGGGGATATTACTTCCGCACCGGCATTATCATGACTCTGCCCGTGCTGTTTATCACTCTGGCCGCGCTGGCGTTGCGGCTCTCCATCACTTTGTAATGAGATACAGATATGAGCAACATTACCATCTATCACAATCCAGCCTGTGGCACCTCACGTAACACGCTGGAGATGATCCGTAACAGCGGTAACGAACCAACCATTATTTATTATCTCGATACTCCCCCGACTCGTGATGAACTTAGCAAACTGATTTCAGATATGGGCATTTCAGTACGTACATTGCTGCGTAAGAACGTCGAACCTTATGAGCAGTTGGGTCTTGATGAAGACAAGTTTTCTGATGAGCAGTTGATTGATTTTATGCTTCAGCATCCGATCCTGATTAATCGGCCGATTGTAGTGACACCGATCGGCACACGTCTTTGTCGTCCCTCCGAAATGGTGCTGGATATTCTACCGGAAGGTCAGAAAGGAGTGTTTACCAAAGAGGATGGTGAGAAGGTCATTGACGAAACGGGTAAACGAGTTAAGTAATCTGCCCACTTCAAAATATCGGACGCCTGTTAACGCTATGCGGGCGTCCGCTTTTCGCTCACAGCGGACCTTCAGCTCAGTCAGCAATGTCCGCTCCGTGCTGTGAGTTCAACGGGTCGATGCAACGCTAATGAGAGCCAGACTTACGAACTACTTTATTCGACCAGCTACCCCTGACGATATCAACAAAATCATCGAATTCACTACTCAGGAAGCACAAGAATCTGAAGGTTCAGTGATTGACCTTGTTGCTGTGGAGTGTGGCGTTTCGTCGGCGTTTTGTGAAAACCCACGTTCAAAATATTGGGCTATGGAAGATTCTTCAGGAACAGTGATCGCCAATACCTCTGTCGTAAAAGAATGGAGTGCTTTTCATGGAAATGACTACTGGTGGATCCAAAGCTTTTATATCGCCCCGGAGCATCGTGGGATGGGATTAGCTGATGAGCTCATCAAACATCTTACAAAAGAAGCTAAATCAGAAAAGGCACTGGAGCTTCGCTTATATGTCCACGGAGATAACGGGCGTGCGATTCGTGCTTATGAGCGATGTGGTTTCACCGAATCTCCGTATACCATTATGAAAGTGGGTTTATAACTTCCCCAAATACAGCGCTCCTAATGCTCCGCCTGAAATCAGAACACTCCTGACAGGCCACGATTCCACCAGGTTCAGATTTCTCATTCGTCTTATTTTTCATGTTGCCATCAGATGAGGGAGATAATCGTTTTCACTTCTCGTCTGTCGCGGTAATCTCATAACGGTCGTTAATATTGCGACTGCAATGTGTGTAACCCAACTCAAATACTAATAACTAAAAAACAGTACAGACAGGATAACTATGGATTCCTCCCTCACCTCCACGGGTCCCCAACAGGACGCCTCTTCGCTTAACCGCGCCCGACGCGCTGCGCTTGGTAGCTTCGCGGGTGCCGTGGTCGACTGGTATGATTTTCTGCTTTACGGCATCACTGCCGCACTGGTCTTTAACCGCGAGTTCTTCCCGCAGGTTAGCCCGGCGATGGGGACGCTTGCTGCATTCGCCACCTTTGGCGTCGGATTTTTGTTCCGCCCGTTAGGCGGGGTGATCTTCGGCCACTTCGGCGATCGCCTGGGTCGTAAACGAATGCTGATGCTCACCGTCTGGATGATGGGGATCGCCACTGCACTGATAGGGATTATTCCTTCCTTTGACGCCATTGGCTGGTGGGCTCCCGTTCTGCTGGTAACGCTGCGTGCTATTCAGGGATTCGCCGTTGGCGGTGAATGGGGTGGCGCGGCGTTGCTCTCCGTCGAAAGCGCGCCGAAAAATAAAAAAGCCTTCTACAGCAGCGGCGTTCAGGTCGGTTATGGCGTCGGGCTACTGCTTTCTACCGGTCTGGTCTCGCTGATTAGCTCGCAAACTACCGATGAGCAGTTCCTGAGTTGGGGCTGGCGTATTCCATTCCTGTTCAGCATCGTGCTGGTATTGGGCGCGTTGTGGATGCGTAACCGAATGGATGAATCGGCCGAATTCGAACAGCAACAGCAGGCACCGCAACCAGAGAAAAAGAGACTACCGGTAGTAGAGGCGTTAATCCGTCATCCAGGTGCGTTTTTGAAAATTATCGCTCTGCGCCTGTGTGAACTGTTGACGATGTATATCGTCACCGCGTTTGCCCTTAATTACTCCACGCAGAATCTGGGCTTACCTCGCGAACTGTTTCTGAATATTGGCTTGTTGGTGGGTGGGCTGAGCTGTCTGACCATCCCCTGCTTTGCCTGGCTCGCCGACCGCTTTGGTCGCCGGCGCGTTTACATTACCGGCGCACTGGTCGGGACGCTCAGCGCATTCCCGTTCTTTATGGCGTTAGAAGCGCAATCCATTTTCTGGATCGTGTTCTTCGCGATTATGTTGGCCAACATTGCACACGATATGGTGGTCTGCGTGCAGCAGCCTATGTTTACCGGTTTGTTTGGCGCAAGCTATCGCTACAGCGGCGCGGGCGTTGGCTATCAGGTAGCAAGTGTGGTTGGCGGCGGTTTTACCCCCTTCATTGCTGCTGCACTGGTGACATTTTCCGGCGGAGACTGGCACAGTGTGGCCATTTATCTGATGGCGGGTTGTCTTATTTCCGCCACTACAGCATTGCTGATGCGGGATAAGCAGCACGGTTAAGCCTGAGTGCGGAGGCCGTCCGGTCTTCGCACAATCTTCCTCAACGTCTGACTTTTGTTTCACATTCCTGTGACATACTATCGGGAGAGCAGTACATCTGTGGAACAAGGAGACAGACATGAACAATAAGGGCTCCAGCCTGACCCCGGCTCAGGCACTGGATAAACTGGACGCGCTGTACGAGCAGTCGGTTAAAGCACTGCGTAGCGCCATTGGTAAGTATATTGAAACAGGGACGCTCCCTGATGTAATCGCCCGCCATAACGGTCTTTTTGTTTACCCATCACTGTGTGTCACCTGGGATGGCAGCGCCACCAATCCCCCGAAAACCCGCGCCTATGGTCGTTTTACCCATGCGGGCAGCTACACCACTACGATTACCCGTCCGTCGCTTTTTCGTCCGTATCTTGAAGAACAGCTCACGCTGCTGTATCAGGATTATGATGCGCATATCTCCGTCGAGCCGTCGCAGCATGAAATCCCCTATCCGTATGTCATTGACGGTTCTGAACTGACGCTCGACCGCTCGATGAGCGCCGGATTAACGCGCCATTTCCCCACTACCGAGCTGTCACAGATTGGCGATGAAACAGCAGACGGTACCTATCATCCGGCGGAATTCTCCCCGTTGTCGCACTTCGACGCCCGACGAGTAGATTTTTCGCTGGCGCGACTACGCCACTACACGGGAACGCCGGTTGAACATTTTCAGCCGTTTGTGCTGTTCACTAACTACACCCGCTATGTCGATGAGTTTGTGCGCTGGGGTTGCAGCCAGATCCTCGACCCTGATAGCCCATATATCGCGCTTTCTTGCGCGGGCGGGATTTGGATCACCGCTGAAACTGAAGCGCCTGAAGAAGCCATCTCCGATCTCGCCTGGAAGAAACACCAGATGCCCGCCTGGCATTTAATCACCGCCGACGGTCAGGGGATCACGCTGGTTAATATCGGCGTTGGCCCGTCTAACGCCAAAACCATTTGCGATCATCTGGCTGTACTGCGTCCTGACGTCTGGCTGATGATTGGTCACTGTGGCGGGCTGCGTGAAAGCCAGGCGATCGGCGACTATGTTCTGGCCCACGCTTATCTGCGTGACGACCACGTGTTGGATGCCGTACTGCCGCCAGATATTCCAATTCCGAGCATAGCGGAAGTGCAGCGCGCACTGTATGACGCCACCAAAGAAGTCAGCGGTATGCCCGGCGAAGAGGTTAAACAGCGCCTGCGTACTGGTACCGTCGTCACCACTGACGATCGCAACTGGGAGCTACGCTATTCCGCTTCTGCGCTACGCTTTAACCTCAGCCGAGCGGTGGCTATCGATATGGAAAGCGCCACCATCGCCGCCCAGGGATACCGTTTCCGCGTTCCTTACGGCACGCTGCTGTGCGTTTCCGACAAGCCACTGCACGGTGAGATCAAACTGCCTGGTCAGGCCAACCGTTTTTATGAAGGTGCCATTTCTGAGCATCTGCAAATAGGTATCCGGGCTATCGATCGTCTGCGTGCTGAAGGCGACCGACTGCACTCCCGTAAATTACGTACATTCAACGAACCGCCGTTCCGTTAAGACCTGAAGGTAACTATGCACAACTCAACTCCTCTTTCCGCCCTGCGCAACCTGCTGATAGCGCAGGGGCTGGATGGCATGATTGTTCCGCGCGCCGATGCTCATCAAAGTGAAGATTGTACGCCGCATGACAATAAACTGGCCTGGCTGACCGGTTTTAGCGGCTCTGCCGGCCTCGCGTTGGTCCTTCGGGATCGCGCGTTAATGTTTGTCGATGGGCGCTATCAGGTCCAGGTACGCAATGAAGTCTCGCTGGATGATTTTGAAATTCATCATTTACACGATGAGCCGCTGGCCGACTATTTGCAGTCTCACGTTGCAGCGGGTACACGTATCGGCTTTGAACCAATGCTGATGGTCAACAGCCAGTTTGAAGCCTTGTCGGCAACACATTGCAAGCTGGTGCCTCTTGAGCAAGATCCTTTTGACCAGGTATGGCTAGACCGACCGGCAGCCCCCTGCGGCATCATTCGTGAAATGCCCATTGAAATCAGCGGGGAAAGCAGCACGCAAAAGCGTGCCCGCGTCGTGGAACAACTCGCTCAACACCAGGCTGACGTGCTGGCAATTACCCTGCCGGATAACATTGCATGGCTGTTGAATGTACGCGGTTCGGATCTGGCCATGGTGCCAGTGCCGTTTTCGTTTGCCCTGCTCCATCGCAGCGGTGAGCTGGAATGGTTTGTGGATAGCAATAAAACGCAGCAACTCCCCGCATCACTACTGAACACGCTCACGCTGGCCCCGCAAGAGAGTTTTCTGACTCGCTGCCAGCAGTTGGCCAATGGGAAGCGCTTCCTGGTCGATAAAGACTACGCTCCGGTTGCATTGCGTTTTGCCATTGAAGAACACGGTGGCAACGTTCTTTGGGCGCCCGATCCCATCACTCTGATGAAATCCCACAAAAATGACGTTGAACTGGCAGGCTATCGGGAATGCCATGAACAAGATGGCGCAGCCTGGGTAAACTTCCTTGCCTGGCTGGCCCATGAAGTTCCTTTGCGCGAAGCGGCAGGCAATCCGGTCACCGAGCTGGAAGCGCAGGCAAAGCAACTGGAATTTCGCCAACAGCAGCCGGGATTTATTGAGCAAAGCTTCAGCACGATTTCGGCCTCTGCCAGCAATGCCGCAATGTGCCATTACCACTCCAGTGAAAAGACCAATACGCCAATTACCTCGCAGGCCATGTATCTGAATGATTCCGGCGGCCAGTACCACAATGGTACGACGGATACGACGCGTACTCTCGCGTTTGGCCCACAGGATCCGCAACGTCGCCTGCATTACACCGCCGTGTTGAAAGGCTTTTTGTCGCTTATTTCGCTGCAGTTTCCCAGTGGGACTCAGGGCCATCAACTGGATGCCTTTAGCCGCCGGGCGTTGTGGGAGCTGGGACTGGATTTTGATCATGGCACGGGACACGGCGTAGGCCACCAGCTGCTCATCCATGAACAACCCCATCGCATTGCCAAGAAAGTAAACCCCTGGCCTCTGGTCGCGGGCAATATCATCACTATCGAACCGGGTTACTATCTGGCCGGGCAATATGGGATCCGTATTGAGAACCAAGTGGAAATAATCAACAGTCGTCCTGGCTTCTGTCGCTTCTCAACGCTGACACTGGTGCCGATTGATTTGAATCTGGTTGAACTGCATCTGTTGAATGAAGCTGAAAAGCAGTGGATTGATGATTACCACCAGCAGGTCAGAGAGACGTTATCCCCTCACGTAAATGCAGAGGCTCGTCCGTGGTTGTTCGCCGCTACCGCACCGATTCGCGTTCAGGCTAATTAATACAATAAAAAAGGCAGCCCGCAGGCTGCCTTAGTTCTCCCCAACTTCTTACTGCTTAGCTGTTACGGATGTACTCATCCATTTCAGTTTTCAGGTTATCGGACTTAGTACCGAAAATCGCCTGAACACCGGAACCAGCTACCACAACGCCCGCCGCACCCAGTTTCTTCAGGCCAGCCTGATCCACTTTGGCAACGTCAGCCACGCTGACACGCAGACGGGTGATGCACGCATCAAGGTTAGTGATGTTTTCTTTACCGCCGAATGCCGCAACCAGAGCCGGAGCCATTTCGCCGGACGCACCTGCTTTGCTGTCTTCGGTAGCATCTTCACGACCCGGAGTTTTCAGGTCCAGCGCTTTGATCAGCACACGGAAGATGGTGTAGTAAACAATCGCATAACCGATACCGACAATCGGGAACAGCCACAGTTTGCTGCTGTTACCGGACAGAACGATAAAGTCGATCAGACCGTGGGAGAACGACGTACCGTCACGCATACCCAGCAGGATACAGATCGGGAATGCCAGACCAGCCAGAATCGCGTGGATGATGTACAGGATCGGCGCCACGAACATGAAGGAGAACTCGATCGGCTCGGTAATACCGGTCAGGAACGAGGTCAGCGCCGCGGAGATCATGATACCGCCCACTTTCGCGCGGTTTTCTGGTTTAGCAGAGTGCCAGATAGCGATAGCGGCAGCCGGCAGACCGTACATTTTGAACAGGAAGCCACCGGACAGTTTGCCCGCAGTCGGGTCACCCGCCATATAACGAGGGATATCACCGTGGAACACCTGACCTGCAGCGTTGGTGTATTCACCGATCTGCATCTGGAAAGGAACGTTCCAGATATGGTGCAGACCAAACGGCACCAGGCAGCGTTCAATGAAGCCATAGATACCGAACGCCACGACCGGGTTCTGGTATGCAGCCCACTGGGAGAACGTCTGAATAGCAGTACCGATCGGCGGCCAAATGAAGGACAGAACCACACCCGTGAAGATGGCAGCCAGACCAGAAATGATAGGAACGAAGCGCTTACCCGCAAAGAAGCCAAGATACTCAGGCAATTTAATACGGTAGAAGCGGTTGAACATATACGCTGCAATCGCACCGGAGATAATCCCCCCGAGAACACCCGTATCAGCAAGGTGTTTAGCGGCGATCTCTTCAGCAGGTAAATGCAGAACCAGCGGCGCAACAACAGCCATGGTTTTAACCATGATGCCGTAAGCAACAACGGATGCCAGTGCAGATACGCCGTCGTTGTTGGTGAAGCCTAACGCAACACCGATAGCAAAAATCAGCGGCATGTTTGCAAAAACAGAACCGCCTGCTTCTGCCATTACGTGCGATACAACGGCTGGCAGCCAGCTGAAGTTAGCGGAACCGACGCCCAGCAGGATACCTGCAATCGGGAGTACGGAAACCGGCAGCATCAGCGATTTACCGACCTTTTGCAGGTTAGCAAATGCATTCTTAAACATAATTAGGAGTGCTCCTGAGTATTTGTGCTTATACACTTCATCCTTCAAACCGCCTCTGCATTGGCTGCGCGCTTAAATCCCAGTCACTTACTCTGGTAAGCTCCTGCAATTCACTCACTTGCCGCCTTGATGCCGCTTGAATGATTTTGTGTATTCTACGTTCTCACGCATTGGCGAGGGGGGAGAACCTCGCCGTGTACAGGGCATCTAAGTACCCTTTATTTATTACACAGAGTAAAATAATTCAGTTTGTTTTTGTTTGACGGCTATCACAGTTCAGTCGTGAATGGCCGCAAAATCCGCACATTCCGATAAAATGAGTTTCTGAATGTGTCAAACTGATTATTCACCGCCCATTTTGTGGCGGTGAACTTTACTCGCATTAGTGATTAATTACGAGCTTTAAAAAAAGTCAGTTAACGAACAGATTGCAGGCGAGAAGCGTCGATGTGAAACAGGCGGGCAAAGTTATCAGTGGTTGCCTGCGCCAGTTCTTCAACGGCAACACCTTTCACTACGGCCATGTACTCTGCAACGTCACGAGTCATGGCGGGCTGGTTCTCTTTTCCACGATGCGGTACAGGCGCAAGGTAGGGAGAATCCGTCTCGACCAATAACCGGTCCAGAGGAACATAGCGGGCGGCATCACGGAGCTGCTCTGCATTTCGGAACGTGACGATGCCGGAAAACGAGATATAGAATCCAAGGTCCAGTAATTTGCCCGCCGTTTCTCTGTCCTCTGTAAAACAGTGTAGTACGCCGCCACAATCCGTCACTTTTTCTTCGTGCAGAATAGACAGCGTATCGGCTCGCGCATCGCGGGTATGCACGATAACCGGCTTCTGTAACTCACGGCCGATCTGAATGTGGTGGATAAAAGATTCCTGCTGGCGCACCTTTGTTTCCGGCGTGTAAAAATAGTCCAGCCCGGTTTCTCCCATCGCCACAACCCCCTCTTCGGCGGCAAAACGACGCAGGTCCTCAACATCATAGGTTTCATCCTGATTTAACGGATGCACGCCGCAGGAGAAAACGACATTGTCACGCTCACCGACCAGTTCGCGCATACTGCGATATCCTGGCAGAGTTGTCGCGACGGCAAGACAGAATTTCACATCGCGTGCGGCCGCTTTCGCCAGCACGTCATCCACGTCCTTATGCAGAGATTGATAATCCAGGCCATCAAGATGGCAGTGTGAGTCGACTAAAAACATAATGTCTCTCTCAAAGATGGGGAACAGGCAGTACGGAGCCTGGTTGCAGGTAATGCTCAATACGAAGAATAAGATCGGTTAACACCAGCTCACGGTTTACGCCCGTCACGTTCAGCAGTTGCTGACGACAATGACAAACGTCACCGAGTATCGCCTGTATCTGGGCAACGGATAACCGTTCTGCGATAGAAGATATCAGGTCCAGCGCATCAGGATTCGTTAAATGGGAAACGCCATACGGACGTTTCAACGCATCGGTCAACAACGTTGCCAGCCAGTGTAAACGGGCGGCAGCCTGATCGTGGTTTAACGCCGCGAGCAGTATATACCAGTCGCCTGTGTTTAATGTGTTCACCAGTGCCGCACAAAAATCTGTGCGGTGCGCCCAGCTTTCAGCCTGTAACAACGTAAGTGCCGCGCCTGGCGAACCTGCACTCAGGCGTAACGCGCTCAGCAGCGCTTCTGACGACGCAGTCACTTCACGAGCAAGCCAGGAAATCGCATACGACTCCGGCGGTGGTGCAAGATGATGTAACCGACAACGGCTGCGTAATGTCGCCAGCAAGCGAGCTGGCTCTGTGCTGGCGAGGAAAAACCAGGTTTGTGCCGGGGGTTCTTCCAGCGTTTTCAGCAAGGCGTTGGCGGCGGCATCAGTTAACTGGGCAGCATCCGGGATCCACACGACCTTCGCGCCGCCGAGACGCGAATGCTCGTACAGCTTTTCACTGACTTCGCGTACCGCATCAACCCCCAGCGTGCTTTTGCCTTTTTCCGGCAGCAGCGAATAGTAGTCAGGGTGCGTCCCCGCCTGCATTAGCTGACAGCCGCGGCACTGTCCACAGCTTTTATGCTCTTCCGGCTGCTGGCACATTAAATAGCGGCTGAGGGCGTAAATCAGCGCGTCGTCGCCCATTCCGGGTAACGCCTGAATCAGTAACGCATGGTGACCACGACCCGTCTGGTAGCTGGCTACCAGTTTTTCAAAATCCGGTCGTAACCATGGGTACCATTTCATGCGCCCTGCTCCTTCACCCATTGGGTGATGGTATGACGGATATCAGCCATCACAGCCTCCAACGGCTGCGTAGCGTCTATAGTACGAATGCTGGCGTCTTTGGCAGCCAGCTCAAGATAACGCGCGCGAGTACGATTAAAGAAGTCGAAAGATTCCTGCTCAATACGATCCAGCTCGCCGCGGGCACGGGCACGCTTCAACCCGACTTCTGGCGTCACATCCAGATAGATCGTCAGGTCCGGACGAAAATCACCAAGCACCGCATCACGCAGGGTTGCCAGCATGTTTTGATCGATACCGCGTCCGCCGCCCTGATACGCCTGGGTCGACAGATCGTGACGATCGCCAATTACCCACGCGCCTTTCGCCAGTGCAGGTTTAATAACGGTTTCGACCAACTGCACACGCGCCGCGTAAAACATCAGAACTTCGGCTTTATCGGTAATGACCTCGTCACCGACCGATTTAATATCCAGCACCAGACTTCTTAGTTTCTCAGCCAGCTGCGTTCCACCAGGTTCGCGGGTGAAAACCATGTCACGAATACCGAGTTGCTCAAGTGTCTCCACCACCACGTTACGCGCGGTGGTTTTTCCGGCGCCTTCCAGGCCTTCAATGACGATATAGTTACTGCCCATTTTTTTCCTTAAGCACTTTCAGGTAATCCTGCACGGACCGGTTATGGCTGGCAAGATTGGTGTTAAACGTGTGGCCGCCTTTACCGTCAGCCACAAAATAGAGATACGGCGTTTTTGCCGGATGCGCCGCGGCCTGCAATGAAGCCTCTCCCGGCATGGCAATCGGGCCTGGCGGCAGTCCAGTAATGGTATAGGTGTTATAGGCGGTCGGGGTGTCTAAATCCACACGCGACAATTTGCCATTATACCGTGTACCCATCCCGTAAATCACGGTCGGATCGGTTTGTAAACGCATACCGATACGTAAGCGGTTAATAAAGACCGAAGCCACCTGGTCGCGCTCGCTGGCGACCGCAGTTTCTTTTTCAATAATAGAAGCCATGGTTACCAGCTGATTTTTGTCCTGATAAGGCAGGCCATCAGCGCGCCCCTCCCAGACAGTATCCACCGCTTTAACCATTTTCTGATGCGCGCGTTTTAGCAACGCTACGTCAGTAGTATTGGCGGTATACATCCAGGTATCTGGCCAGAACCAGCCTTCTACCCATTGCGGGTTTTCCAGCTTAAGTGCCTCGGCCACGGTCTCATAGCTATCGTCGCTTAACGTATGTTTGATATACGGGGCATCACGCAGCTGTTTGAGATAATCGCTCAGGCGCATCCCTTCAACCAGACGTAACGGGAACTGCGCCTCTTTGCCGCTTTCCAGTAGTTGCAGCATGTCCCGCACCGTCATGTCAGGCGTGAAGCGATATGTTCCGGCCTTAAAATGCGACAGCTCGGGCTCCACACGCAGCAGCCACTGGAACACGCGCGGACGATTGATAACTTTGTCTGCATACAGCTGTTCGCCGAGAGCCAGACGGCCCGTCCCCGCTTTCAGCGTAAAAATCGTTTCTTCTTTAATCAATAATTTGCTGTCCGCCAGATGGCGAACTTTCCACATTCCCACTCCAGCGGCAATGCCCAGCACAACCAGCAATAACAGGACAACAAGTAACAGTTTTTTCATGACTAATTCGGGTGCTCACAAAGTGGGGCTAAATAATCGAATAACAAACGTGAAGACAACAACGTGTCGCCACAGGCACGCACGGGAATAATGGGCATTAACGCGTTACAGACGACGATTTCATCAGCCTGCATTACCTCCTCCAACCCGGCATACACTTCGACAATACTGAATGGCGATTGTGCCAGCATCCGGATACAGAATTGTCGCATAATACCGTTCACTCCGGCCTGATCCAGCCGGGGCGTGTAAACCACATCGCCTTTACGCCAGAACAAATTAGCCGCACAGCATTCCGTAACCCATCCCTCGCTGTCAAGAACCAGCGCTTCATCGGCGTCCGTCTGTTCAAGATGAGAGCGAATCAACACCTGCTCCAGTCGATTCAGGTGTTTAAGCCCGGCAAGCAGTGGATTACGTCCCAGCCGCACTGGGCTTAGCGCCAGCGTAATACCTTCTTGCCGCCAACGATCGTAATGATCGGGCCAGGCTGAAACGGAGAGGATGCGTGTGGCACTATGACAATTTTTGCCACTGTAACCCCGGCCTCCACTGCCACGGCTGATAATCACTTTCAACACACCGCGTACGTGCCCTTTCGCCAGCATTTTCATTTCATTTTGCAGCTCGGACCAATCTTCAAAAGAGATCAGCAGTTTTTGGCAAGCGTCTTGTAAACGCTCAAGATGCGCTGCAAAGAGAGGGATTTCACCGTCGATAATACAGGCAGTGGTAAAACAGCCATCACCAAATTGGGCCGCTCGATCGCTTGCGGCCAGCATATCTTGCTCGCAGCCATTAATTAAGAACATGGTGGCTCCTTATTTCTGGTCCGCTAGTTTGGCAGGATGAGTAACACAGGACAAGGGCGGAAAACCGAATAAAAAAAGGCCCGACAAGCGGACCTTTTCAATTTGCTATCGATGCTAGCGCATCACCTGACGGACTTAAATCTTTTTAAAGATCAAAGATCCGTTGGTACCACCGAAGCCAAAGGAGTTACACAGCGCATACTCCAGACCACTAACCTGACGCGCTTCGTGAGGTACGAAGTCCAGGTCACAACCTTCATCCGGATTATCCAGGTTGATGGTTGGCGGAATAGCCTGATCGCGCAGCGCCAGGATAGAGAAGATAGACTCTACCGCGCCCGCCGCACCCAACAGGTGTCCGGTCATGGATTTGGTGGAGCTTACCATCACACGGCTTGCCGCATCGCCAAAGACAGATTTCACTGCCTGGGTTTCAGCTTTATCGCCTGCAGGCGTAGACGTACCATGTGCGTTGACATAGCCGATCTGACCCGCTTCAATAGCCGCATCGCGCAGTGCGTTGACCATTGCCAGCGCAGCGCCTGCACCGTTTTCCGGTGGCGACGTCATGTGGTAAGCATCGCTGCTCATACCGAAGCCAACGACTTCAGCATAGATTTTTGCACCACGCGCTTTTGCATGCTCGTACTCTTCCAGTACCACCATGCCAGCGCCGTCGCCCAGCACAAAGCCGTCACGCTCTTTGTCCCACGGGCGGCTTGCCGCTTGCGGGTTATCATTACGCGTAGACAGTGCACGTGCCGCGCCAAAGCCACCCACACCCAACGGCGTACTGGCTTTTTCAGCACCACCCGCAACCATCGCGTCTGCATCGCCGTATGCAATGATACGTGCGGCATGACCGATGTTATGCACGCCTGAAGTACAGGCGGTCGCGATGGAGATGCTTGGCCCTTGCAGGCCGTACATGATGGTCAGGTGACCAGCCACCATGTTAACAATCGTCGACGGAACGAAGAACGGGCTGATCTTACGCGGTCCACCGTTTACCAGTGAGGTATGGTTTTCTTCGATAAGACCGAGACCGCCAATACCAGAGCCGATAGCGGCGCCAATACGATGAGCGTTCTCTTCCGTAATTTCGAGGCCAGAATCCTGCATGGCCTGAACGCCAGCGACAATTCCATATTGAATGAAGGCATCCATCTTGCGCTGTTCTTTGCGCGAGATAATGTCTTCACAGTTAAAATCCTTTACTAAGCCAGCAAATTTCGTTGCATAGGCGCTAGTATCGAAATGGTCGATCAGGCTGATGCCACTCTGACCGGCAAGGAGAGCTTTCCAGGTAGACTCTACGGTATTGCCGACAGGAGACAACATGCCCAGTCCGGTCACAACTACACGACGCTTAGACACGGTTGTCCTCCAGGGAGGGAAAATAATTCAAGTGGGATAAAAAGATAAAACTCAGGCGGTCGAATGACCGCCTGGAGATGTTCACTTACGCCTGGTGGCCGTTGATGTAATCAATGGCAGCCTGAACGGTAGTGATTTTCTCAGCTTCTTCGTCCGGAATCTCAGTATCAAACTCTTCTTCCAGAGCCATTACCAGCTCAACGGTGTCAAGAGAATCTGCGCCCAGGTCTTCAACGAAGGAAGCATTGTTGGTTACTTCTTCCTGCTTAACGCCCAGCTGTTCGCCGATAATTTTCTTAACGCGTTCTTCGATAGTGCTCATACTCTTAAATTTCCTATCAAAACTCGCTTTCGCGATGGTTTTCGTAGTGTATAAAATGTTGAAAAATTTGCAACTAAATCCCGGCAGGTCTTACCACGATTTTACGTTATTTTGAGGCCAAGACCTACAATAACGCAAATATTTTTCATCGTGGTTAAACCATGTACATCCCGCCGTTGACGTGCAAAGTCTCACCTGTGATGTAACTTGCTTCGTCAGAAGCTAAAAATGCAACCGCACTGGCGATTTCCTGAGCGCCGCCGAGGCGACCCGCAGGAACCTGCGCCAGAATACCCGCACGCTGATCATCAGACAGCGCACGCGTCATGTCCGTTTCAATAAAGCCCGGAGCAACAACGTTTACAGTAATGCCACGAGACGCAACTTCGCGCGCCAGTGATTTACTGAAGCCGATCAGACCCGCTTTCGCCGCAGCGTAGTTAGCCTGACCCGCATTTCCCATGGTACCAACCACAGAACCGATAGTGATAATACGCCCATGACGCTTTTTCATCATAGCTCGCATTACCGCTTTTGACAGACGGAAAACAGATGACAGGTTGGTTTCGATGATATCGTTCCACTCGTCATCTTTCATGCGCATTAACAGGTTATCACGAGTAATCCCGGCATTATTGACCAGGATATCGACTTCACCAAATTCTGCGCGAATATTTTCCAGAACAGATTCGATAGATGCCGGATCGGTCACATTCAACATCAGACCTTTACCATTTGCACCTAAGTAATCGCTAATGGCCTGCGCGCCGCTTTCGCTGGTAGCAGTACCGATAACTTTCGCGCCACGGGCAACGAGTGTCTCAGCAATTGCGCGGCCAATGCCACGGCTTGCACCGGTAACCAGCGCGATTTTTCCTTCAAAACTCATGGTCTTCCTCTTTTATTGCTCTAGCGCCGCAGACAGTGCCGCCGGCTCATTCAGTGCCGAAGCAGTCAGGGTATCAACAATACGTTTCGTCAGACCGGTCAGAACTTTACCCGGACCGACTTCATACAGGTGCTCTACGCCCTGGGATGCCATAAATTCAACGGTTTTAGTCCACTGAACCGGGCTATACAGCTGACGAACCAGCGCATCGCGAATTGCGTCTGCCGTAGTTTCACACTTCACATCAACGTTGTTCACAACCGGAACAGTCGGTACGTTAAAGGTGATTTTCTGCAGCTCAACGGCCAGTTTCTCAGCAGCAGGCTTCATCAGCGCGCAGTGAGAAGGAACGCTGACCGGCAGCGGCAGCGCACGCTTAGCGCCCGCGGCTTTACAGGCAGCACCAGCACGTTCTACGGCTTCTTTATGCCCGGCAATAACCACCTGACCCGGTGAGTTAAAGTTTACCGGTGAAACCACCTGGCCTTCGGCAGACTCTTCGCACGCTTTAGCGATAGCGGCATCGTCCAGACCGATAATAGCAGACATGCCGCCAGTGCCTTCCGGAACCGCTTCCTGCATGAATTTGCCACGCAGTTCAACCAGACGTACGGCATCGGCAAAACCGATAACACCCGCACATACCAGCGCAGAATATTCGCCCAGGCTGTGACCCGCCATCAGCGCAGGTGTTTTACCCCCCTGCTGCTGCCATACGCGATAAAGCGCAACGGATGCGGTCAACAGCGCGGGCTGCGTCTGCCAGGTTTTATTCAGTTCTTCAGCCGGACCTTGCTGAGTCAACGCCCACAGATCATAGCCCAGTGCAGCTGATGCTTCAGCAAATGTTTCTTCAACAATTGGGTAGTTTGCTGCCATTTCAGACAACATCCCAACGGTCTGGGAACCCTGCCCCGGAAACACAAATGCAAATTGCGTCATGTTTAAATCCTTATACTAGAAACGAACCAGCGCGGAGCCCCAGGTGAATCCACCCCCGAAGGCTTCAAGCAATATCAACTGCCCAGCTTTAATACGCCCGTCGCGGACGGCTTCGTCCAGCGCGCACGGTACGGAGGCAGCAGAGGTATTACCATGTCTGTCGAGCGTCACGACAACATTATCCATCGACATACCCAGCTTTTTAGCTGTCGCGCTGATAATGCGCAGGTTAGCCTGATGCGGCACCAGCCAGTCCAGCGCAGAACGGTCGAGATTATTGGCTTCCAGCGTTTCATCAACGATGTGCGCAAGCTCGGTCACCGCGACTTTAAATACTTCGTTACCCGCCATCGTCAGGTGGATCGGGTTTTCCGGGTTCACGCGATCGGCGTTAGGCAGCGTCAACAGTTCGCCGTAGCGACCGTCAGCGTGCAGATGCGTGGAGAGAATGCCTGGCTCTTCTGATGCGCTCAGTACAACCGCACCAGCCCCATCACCGAAAATGATGATCGTTCCGCGATCGGTTGGATCGCAGGTACGGGCAAGGACATCGGAGCCAACGACCAGAGCATGCTTAACTGCGCCAGATTTAACGTACTGGTCGGCAACGCTCAGGGCGTAAGTGAAGCCAGCACAAGCGGCTGCAACGTCAAACGCCGGACAGCCTTTGATCCCCAGCATACTTTGGATCTGGCACGCCGCGCTTGGAAATGCGTGAGTGGATGATGTGGTAGCAACCACAATCAGACCAATTTGTTCTTTGTCGATGCCCGCCATTTCAATCGCACGGTTTGCGGCGGCAAAGCCCATCGTCGCAACTGTTTCATTTGGCGCTGCAATATGGCGTTCACGGATACCTGTACGAGTGACGATCCACTCATCAGATGTCTCAACCATTTTTTCCAAATCGGCGTTAGTACGCACTTGTTCAGGCAGATAGCTGCCAGTACCAATAATCTTCGTATACATGTACGCTCAGTCACTTTTTGGTTATATACCGCTACGAGCAAATCGCTGATACGTTGGCCACATTCACAAACGCACCGTTATCTGTGTGCTCGTGATTTTGCGCTTTCGCCACCGTCCAGCAGTTCGAATCCAGCTGGGTATACAGATTCCAGGCGAGCGGCAATTCGCTGAGGAACTTGTCGCTGCACCGCCTGCACTGCCTGTTCAATCGCGACTTCAAATGCTCGCTGATTGGCCGCACCATGACTCTTAATCACCGTGCCGCGCAATCCTAACAGACAGGCGCCATTATACTGGTCGGGGTTGAGGTGACTAAATCGCCTTGTCAGGCTTTTTTGTAACCAACGTTTTAATAACAGAAGCCACCACGACCGTTTTTTGCCCTCACCCTGAGATTTCAGCAGTGAAAGGAACATTCTGACAACACCTTCCATCGTCTTTAATGTGACATTACCTGTAAAACCGTCACAGACCAACACATCGGTTTTGCCAGTCAGTAACTCATTGGCTTCAAGATAGCCGATATAATTAATGGAAGGGATTGTTTTTAGCACAGCTGAAGCATCTCGAATACTGTCGAGACCTTTCGTTTCTTCTT
The DNA here is from genome assembly GCF_030333005.1 of Citrobacter sp. Cpo030. NCBI lineage: Bacteria > Pseudomonadati > Pseudomonadota > Gammaproteobacteria > Enterobacterales > Enterobacteriaceae > Citrobacter > Citrobacter sp. Cpo030. Next base: position 90,832 of record NZ_JAOWGT010000060.1, read on the forward strand.
CGCCGATGTTGAGTAACGCTACGCGAGGATTGGCAATGCCAACAACCTCTTCTGCCAGCACGGAACCCATGACGGCAAATTGCACCAACATCGTGCTATCACAATCTACGTTGGCGCCCAAATCCAGAACCACCGTTTTGCCCTTTTGCTGATGGGGTAACACCGTCACCAACGCAGGACGCTCAATCCCCTCAAGAGGTTTGAGCAATAACTTCGCAAGTCCCATGAGTGCGCCCGTATTACCGGCGCTGACACAAGCTTGTGCCTGACCTTCTTTCACGAGCTCCAGGGCAACACGCATTGAGCTTCCACGACTGGCGCGAATAGCTTGCGAGGGCCGGGCATCACTGGCAATAACTGACTGAGCAGGGATAATCTGCAGACGCGAACGTTGTTCGAAGTCAGCTTTGGCAAGTAATGGCGTGATTGTATCGGGATCCCCGACTAAAAGAAGTGTGAGTTGTGAATTAGAATTCAGTGCCTGCAATGCTGCAGGCACTGTCACGGTAGGGCCAAAATCTCCCCCCATGACATCTAACGCCAGGGTTAGACGTGTCAAGGTATCGTCGCTGCCCGGTTAGGTGTTTCCCCAGTTACCCGGGGAAAGCCTCACTAAGCTTCATCACGCGTTCACTCTTTGTCTTTCTCACCAGAAGTGGGAAAGCCATTGAGTCATGCGTGATTACTTAGCGATTACCTTACGGCCACGGTAGAAACCGTCGGCAGTGATGTGGTGACGCAGGTGTTGTTCACCAGAAGTTTTGTCTACAGACAGGCTGGTGACTGCGGTCAGAGCGTCATGAGAACGACGCATGCCACGTTTGGAACGGGTTGGTTTATTCTGTTGTACGGCCATGGACCTTACTCCTCAATTACTTACGCTTTAAGCTGGCTAATACGGCAAATGGGTTTGGTTTTTGCGCTTCATCAGGCAATTCGCCAAAGACCATGTCCGCCTCGGACACTTCACAGTGTTCAGAATCATGCACCGGAACTACCGGCAAGGAGAGGATAATCTCATCTTCAACCATTGCAAGCAGATCGATTTCACCGAATTCGTTAACCTCAATCGGCTCATACGCTTCCGGGAGTGCTTCAGCCTGTTCGTCAGAACGGACAGGACTAAAACAATATGTTGTGTGAACATGAAGTGGGAACGGTTTCCCGCAACGCTGACATTCGAGCGTAACCGATACCTTCGCATCACCGGTTATAACGGCGAGACGCTGGTTATCGATAGCGAACGACATGGAGCATTCCACATCACTGTCCACACTGACTACAGAATCGGCGACGCGCTCAACCAGATCAGAAGTATAGATACCTTCATAATCGAGGCGTTTTTGAGCCGTACGAACCGGATCAAGAGTCAGGGGTAATTTTACCTTTTGCATAGGGCGCGCATATTAACTTTGTAACGTCATATAGTCAAAGAAAAAGGCAGCCTGAGGTTGCCTTTTGCCAATAATTCGCACACATTGCGGGTCATCGACTTAAAATCGCTCAAGACAAGCCACTACAGCCAGCTTGTAGGTCGAAGTCCATAGTTTAAAATGGCTCTCATCAATACGCTATATGCGAGGGAAAAAATATGCCTCAACTTATTCTTGCCTCTACCTCCCCCTGGCGTCGCGCTTTACTCGAAAAACTGGCTATCCCGTTTGAATGCGCAGCGCCAGAGGTTGATGAAACGCCGTTGCCCGGCGAAGCACCACGCCATTTAGTCTTGCGACTGGCGCAGCAAAAAGCGCAATCTCTCGCCCACCGTTACCCATCGCATCTGATTATTGGCTCCGATCAAATTTGTGTTCTTGATGGTGAAATAACCGGCAAACCATTAACAGAAGAAAATGCGCGCCAACAATTACTCAAAGCCCGTGGCAATATTGTGACGTTTTACACCGGACTGGCGCTGTATAATTCTGCGACCGGACATTTACAAACTGAAGTTGAACCGTTTGACGTGCATTTCCGTCATTTAAGCGAGGCAGAAATTGATGATTATCTGCGCAAAGAGCGTCCGCTCCATTGTGCAGGTAGTTTCAAAAGTGAAGGGTTAGGTATTGCACTCTTTGAACGCCTGGAGGGTCGTGACCCAAATACTTTGATAGGTTTGCCGCTGATCGCGTTGTGTCAAATGCTGCGGCGGGAAGAGATGAACCCGTTGAACGCCTGATTACTCTGCCTGATGGCGACGCGATGCGTCTTATCAGGCCTACGGTGCATCACACGATTGTAGGCCTGATAAGCAACGTGCATCAGGCTTTACTGCGTAATACCTCGAGGCAGCGCTTCAACTGCTTATCCATAGGCGCTTCAATACGCATCACTTCACCCGTTCCCGGATGAGTAAATTTCAACGCTGCGGCATGCAGGAAAAGTCGGTTCAACCCCGTACCCGCCAGTTGCTTATCGAACTCACGGTCACCGTAGCGATCGTCAAAAGCAATTGGATGACCGGCATACTGGGTATGCACACGAATCTGGTGCGTACGTCCGGTCACCGGGCTACAGCGCACAAGCGTGGCAAACGCATAGCGTTCTTCCACTTTAAAACGTGTTTCTGACGGTTTGCCTTCCTGATTCACCCGCACGATACGCTCGCCGCTTTGCAGAATGTTCTTTAACAGCGGCGCCTGCACGGTTTTGACATGCGACTGCCATTGGCCTCGAACCAGCGCGAGATAGTCTTTCTGCATGCCTTTTTCACGCAGTTGTTCATGCAATGACCTCAAGGCTGAGCGTTTTTTGGCCACCAGCAGCACACCGGAGGTATCCCGGTCGAGGCGATGCACCAGCTCAAGGAAACGCGCTTCCGGGCGCAGTGCACGTAATCCTTCAATGACACCAAAGCTTAACCCGCTTCCGCCATGCACGGCCGTACCTGAAGGTTTGTTAAGCACCAGAATGTGGTCATCTTCATATAAAATGACGTCGGTCAGCGCCGCGACCTTCTGCAGGTTTGGCGAAATGGCCTCTTCTTCACGTTCAGCGACACGCACAGGTGGAATACGCACAATATCCCCGTCTTCGAGTTTGTACTCGGGTTTAATGCGTTTTTTGTTCACCCGCACTTCGCCTTTACGCAAAATGCGATAAATCATACTTTTCGGCACGCCCTTAAGCTGGGTGCGCAAAAAGTTGTCGATGCGTTGCCCTGCTTCGTCTGCAGTAATGGCAACTGTTTTTACGGCTGGAGTCTCTGTTTTCATGGGGGCCGATTTTAAATAGCCATCAAGATTCGCGCCACACATTTTTCTATGCTTATATTAACTGCTATACCTTATTACTTAAGTTTGACATAGCCGATTTGGTGGTTATTAAAGCAATCACTACGCGGAAGTGAAAAAACTGTGAGTAACCGGGTGATAAATGGCAAAAGTCATCTTGCTATAACAAGGTTAGCAGTGGAATAATGAGGTTGTTTCCGTGTTGAATCTTGTTAAAACAAGAACTTTTCCGGAATGACCCAATTTTGCCCGACCGATCATCAACGCAGCAATGGCGTAAGACGTATTGATCTTTCAGGCAGTTAGCGGGCTGCGGGTTGCAGTCCTTACCGGTAATATGGAAGCTTTTCTGGAGAGTAACACCCAGACTGTTCCCCTGATAATTGCGCTGTGTTTCCGTATGAAATGCAGGCAACCGACACTCTGCGCCTCTTTGAGCTGACGATAACCGTGAGGTTGGCGACGCGAATAGACACGAGGCCATCGGTTCACACCCGGAAAGGCATTACTCTGCCCGCAGCTTAGTCGTCAATGTAAGAATAATGAGTAAGTTACGATGAAAAGAATGTTAATTAACGCAACTCAGCAGGAAGAGTTGCGTGTCGCCCTTGTAGATGGGCAACGTCTGTACGATCTGGATATCGAAAGTCCTGGACACGAACAGAAAAAAGCCAACATCTATAAAGGCAAAATTACCCGTATTGAACCGAGTCTGGAAGCTGCTTTTGTTGATTACGGCGCTGAACGTCACGGTTTCCTCCCGTTAAAAGAAATTGCCCGCGAATACTTCCCCGCTAACTACAACTCCCATGGTCGTCCCAACATTAAAGACGTGTTGCGCGAAGGTCAGGAAGTCATCGTTCAGATCGATAAAGAAGAACGCGGCAATAAAGGCGCTGCGCTGACTACCTTTATCAGCCTGGCGGGTAGTTATCTGGTTCTGATGCCGAACAACCCACGCGCGGGCGGTATCTCCCGTCGCATTGAAGGCGACGACCGTACCGAATTAAAAGAAGCGCTGGCAAGCCTGGAACTGCCTGATGGCATGGGGCTTATCGTGCGTACCGCAGGGGTCGGCAAATCCGCCGAAGCACTGCAGTGGGACCTGAGCTTCCGCCTGAAGCACTGGGAAGCGATTCAAAAAGCCGCTGACAGCCGCCCTGCTCCATTCCTGATCCACCAGGAAAGCAACGTTATCGTTCGCGCTTTCCGTGACTACTTACGTCAGGACATCGGCGAAATCCTTATCGATAACCCGAAAGTGATGGAGATGGCGCGTCAGCACATCGCCGCACTGGGTCGTCCGGATTTCAGCAGCAAAATCAAACTGTACACCGGTGAAATCCCGCTGTTCAGCCACTATCAGATCGAGTCTCAGATTGAATCCGCGTTCCAGCGCGAAGTACGTCTGCCGTCCGGCGGCTCAATCGTTATTGACAGCACAGAGGCACTGACCGCTATCGATATCAACTCCGCACGCGCAACTCGCGGCGGCGACATCGAAGAAACAGCGTTCAACACTAACCTTGAAGCAGCCGATGAAATTGCCCGTCAGCTGCGTCTGCGCGACCTCGGCGGTCTGATTGTAATCGACTTCATTGATATGACGCCGGTTCGCCACCAGCGCGCGGTTGAAAACCGTCTGCGCGAGGCCGTACGCCAGGACAGAGCGCGTATTCAGATCAGTCATATTTCTCGCTTCGGTCTGCTGGAGATGTCTCGTCAGCGTCTGAGCCCGTCTCTGGGTGAATCCAGCCATCACGTGTGCCCGCGTTGTTCCGGCACCGGTACCGTACGTGATAACGAATCACTGTCACTGTCTATTCTGCGTCTGATCGAAGAAGAAGCACTGAAAGAAAATACGCAGGAAGTTCACGCTATTGTTCCTGTGCCGATCGCCTCTTACCTGCTCAACGAAAAACGTACCGCGGTTAATGCTATCGAAACGCGTCAGAATGGCGTGCGCTGTGTGATCGTGCCAAACGATCAGATGGAAACCCCGCACTATTCTGTGCTGCGCGTACGTAAAGGGGAAGAAACACCGACCCTGAGCTATCTGCTGCCGAAACTGCATGAAGAGGCAATGGCATTGCCGACGGAAGAAGAGTACGTCGAGCGTAAACAGCCTGAGCAACCGGCACTGGCCACCTTCGCCATGCCAGACGTTCCGCCAGCCCCTGCTCTGCAGGAACCTGCCGCGAAAGCCGCCGCACCTAAAGCTGCAGCAGCAACCGCAGCCGTTGCCGCACAGCCCGGTTTGATTAGCCGTTTCTTTGGCGCCCTGAAGTCCATCTTCGGTGGTAGCGAAGAAGTGAAACCGGTTGAACAACCTGCGCCGAAAGCTGAAGAGAAAACCGAACGCCAGCAGGATCGTCGTAAACCGCGTCAGAACAATCGTCGCGACCGTAACGATCGTCGTGATAATCGCGGTGACCGTGACAACCGTAGCGAACGTTCAGAAAACGGCGAAAACCGTGAAGATAACCGCCGTAACCGTCGTCAGTCCCAGCAGCAAAATGCGGAAGCTCGCGATAACCGCCAGCAAACCACTGATGTTGCAGACAAAGCGAAATCCGGTGATGAACAGCAGGCGCCGCGTCGCGAACGCAACCGCCGTCGTAACGATGACAAGCGTCAGGCTCAGCAGGAAGTTAAAGAGCTGAACCAGGCTGAACAACCTGTGCAAGACACCGAGCAGGAAGAGCGCGTACGTCAGCCTCAAACCCGCCGCAAACAGCGTCAGTTGACTCAGAAAGTTCGTTTCACAGACAGCCCGGCGGTTGAAGCCGAAGTGGCTACTGTTGCTGCAATCGCTGAAACTGCTGTTGCTCAACCAACAGAACAGCCGGTATCAGCACAGCGCACCGAACTGGCGAAAGTTGATCTGCCAGCCGTCGTTGCGACTGAGCAGGAAGACAACAGCGAAGCTCGTGACTCCAACGGTATGCCGCGTCGTTCTCGCCGCTCTCCTCGCCATCTGCGCGTCAGTGGACAGCGTCGTCGTCGTTACCGTGACGAGCGTTATCCGGTTCAGTCGCCGATGCCGTTAACGGTCGCCTGCGCATCTCCAGAATTAGCGTCCGGTAAAGTTTGGATCCGCTACCCTGTTGCACGTCCTCAGGATCAGCAGGTTGAAGAACAGCGCGAACAGGAAATGGTCCAGCAGCAAGCTGCACCTGTCGCCGTAGAGCCTCAGGTTGCTGCCGCTGCCGTTGAACACATTGTGGATGCCCCTGCGCCGGTTGAAGCCGTGCGACCAGAGGTTGTCGTAGCTGAGCCTCAGGCCGCCGTTGTTGAAACCACACAGGTTGAAACCACGCATCCGGAAGTGATTGCGACCCCTGTCGAGGAACAACCGCAAATTATCGCTGCATCTGATGCGCCCGTAGCAGAAGAAATCGCCGCTGAAGCCGAACCTGTGGCTGACGTTGTGACTGCACCGGTTGCTGAAGAGCCTGCAGAGGTTGTTATTCCCCAGCCAGAAGTGGTTGAAGAGATTGCTGAAGTTGTGGAAACAGCGCCAGTTGTTGAAGAGGTTGCAGCGCCGAGAGACGTTGTTGCCGCGCCTGTCGTCGAAACTGAAGTCGTTAAGGCTGAAGTTGTCGCAGCAAGCGCTGATGCTGAACACCTGCACAGCCATGCAACCGCGCCAATGACCCGCGCTCCTGCACCGGAATATGTGCCAGAAGCGCCGCGTCATAGCGACTGGCAGCGTCCGGCATTCGCCTTTGAAGGCAAAGGTGCCGCAGGTGGACACAGCGCAACGCATCAAGCGACTGCGCCAGCAACACGTCCACAGCCTGTTGAGTAAGCCATAATCAATATCAAAGCCGGCCTTCGGGTCGGCTTTTTTTATATCTGATCTACGCCTTTCATCCCCGTCAGCTGCGGCATAACATCCTTCATTAGGGCCAGAAACTTGCGTAAGCGGGTCGGATAGTAACGCGCCCATGGATAAACCAAATGTACAGGCAACGGCGCCGCATGCCACTCAGGTAGCAACGCAACCAGACGTCCATTGGCAATATCCTCCGCCACCATCCAGCTTGAAATAATAGTCACTCCCAACCCCGCCAGCGCGGCATTTCTGGCGACATAAATACTGTCGGTACTTAACCTGGGTGAAATATTCAACGTGACTGGCTCATTACGCAATTGGTGCAACAACGAAACGCTATGCTGAAAAAACGTGTTCACGGCAATCCAGGGCAGCGCTGATAACTGCTCAGGATGAGAAAGCTCGCTATATTGCTCCAGCAGTCCTGGACTCGCTACCATACTACGGGGAACTTCAGCCAGTAAAACGGAAACCGTGGCCGGATCCACCTCAGCACCAACCCTGATCGCGCAGTCAATATTATCGCTCAGAAAATCAACGGTTTTATCGTTGAGCATCCACTCGACTGCCAACTGGGGATAGCGCGAAAGAAACTGCAAAAGCGGCTCAAGTAGTTGTTGTTGCCCGAACGCATGCGGTGCGCGAACTCGCAACGTCCCCACCGGTTCATCTTCTGTGACATTAAGTCCATCTTCCAGCGCCAGCCAGGCATCAATAATCTTCTTAGCATGCTGATAGCCTCTTTCACCATCGTCGGTCAATTTCATCGCATGCGTGGTACGCATAAGCAGTTTCACACCCAGCAGCGTTTCCAGCGATTGCAGCCGTCTGCTAACGGTCGCCTGCGTCGTCCCTATCTGTTTTGCCGCTGCCGAAAGCGATCCTGCTTCGACAATACGTACAAACGTACGCATCAGCTCCACCCTGTCTATACGCTCATTTTTTATCATTTTCAGTTTCATCATACGTTTGACGTATAACTGTTTTACCACTGCGCTCGCTACCGCGCCACTCGCTGAAGGATAAAAATAACCGCACATCCTGTGATTGAGGAATCATTTGTGAACACACATACCGCACTTTCCCGTTGGGTCATTTTTGTTCTGGCAATGGGCGCCGGATTCAGCGTGGCCGCTATCTACTACGCCCAGCCTCTTCTGCCTTTAATGGGTCAGGATCTGGCCTTAAGTCTCACCGGTATGGGGCTGGTCCCGACGCTGACCCAGGCGGGATATGCGTTAGGTATATTGTTTTTATTGCCATTAGGCGATCGTTATGACCGCCGGACATTAATCCTGCTGAAAAGCATCTCTCTTGCCGCGCTGCTGCTGGCCTGTAGCTTTACCGGTCAGTTGCATTCGCTATTACTGGTGAGCCTGCTGATGGGAATGGCGGCAACCATGGCACAAGATATTGTGCCTGCGGCGGCAATACTGGCGCCCGAAGGCAAGCAGGGAAAAACGGTGGGCACCGTGATGACGGGCCTTCTGTTGGGGATTTTACTCTCACGTACCGTCAGTGGACTGGTGGGCGAAGCGTTTGGCTGGCGCGAGATGTACCAACTCGCTGCCGTCAGCATTGCCGTAATTACCGCGATTATGTGGAAAGTACTGCCTCGCTTTACGGTCCATTCCACGTTGAGCTATCCATCATTAATGCTCTCAATGGCGCAACTTTGGCAACGATATTCCACCTTGCGCCGCGCAGCACTGGCACAAGGCTTTCTGTCCATTGCTTTTAGCGCCTTCTGGTCTACGCTGGCGGTGATGTTATCTGAGCATTACCACATGGGTAGCGCTATAGCGGGTGCTTTTGGTATCGCGGGAGCAGCCGGAGCGCTTGCCGCACCGATGGCGGGCCATCTTGCCGATAAAGTGGGTGCGGCAAAAGTGACGCAATTGGGTGCTTTGCTGGTAACGGTATCTTTCGCACTGATGTTTTTGTTACCCGCCCTGCCCGTTCAGGGGCAGTGGCTGCTCATCGCCCTTTCGGCTGTAGGTTTTGATCTCGGATTGCAATCCAGCCTGGTTGCCCACCAGAATTTGGTCTATAGCCTGGAGCCTCTGGCACGAGGACGACTGAACGCTCTGCTGTTTACGATGGTGTTTATCGGTATGGCGCTGGGTTCAGTTCTCGGAAGTCAGGTCTACGCCCTGGCAAATTGGGAAGGTGTCGTTGTGTTGGCTACCTTCAGCAGTGCAATTGCGTTGGTCATAAGACTGACGGGGAACCCGTCGCTTAGTAAGACGTCGGTTGCCTAAAAAAATGCCCGCTCCGGGGTGTTAAAGGAGCGGGCAGACAAACATACCCAGTTTCAAGATATGTTTCAAAACGAGGCGTTAACGATTGAGCTGGAACAACGACATTCCCTGCATATCGGTGAACGCTTTATAGGATGCCTGTAGCGCAGCCTGCTGCATGACATAAGACGAGATCGCGGCGTTCCAGTCAACATCCACCAGATTACTCATCTGCTGAGTTTGGCCTAATGCACGATCGGCGCCCAGTGAATCCAGCGAGCTTAGTTCACTCAGCTGCGTACCTAATTCTGCACGGACGCTCAAAACATTATTGAGTGAATTCTTTAAACCACGGTTGGTTTTATCAATGGCAGCAGCGGCGGTAGCTTTTGCAACGTCATCACCCGCAATAGGGGTTTTGAGCGCATCAATAGCGGTATCCAGCATTTTAAACAGGTTCTTTTCCTGAGTGCCGCCACCAGGTTCCGGTACAGCGTTGCTGGTCAGGTTGGCGAATACTTTATCGCCAGTATGACCAATCACCATGGTTCGGGAGGCATCGACCTGTTGGGTAACGTTTGTTGTACCGCCGCTGTAAGCGCCATCTGCCTGGGCAAACGGTGCGGATTCTGTTTTATATCCACCGAAAATATAGCGACCATTACCGTCGGTACTGTTTGCCAGGTTCATCAGCTGATCGCGGATCCCCTGTAGGTCGGTGGCCAGCGATGCACGGTCGTCATCACTTAACGTTCCGTTCCCGGCATAAACGATTTTTTCCTGTGCAGCCTGAATTGCCGTCGTCACCTGGCTCAGAACATTCTCTTCCAGCGACACCTTTTGCGTCGCGAATGAGCGTGCCAGCGTATATTGGCTGTTCTGCGCCTGAGCCTGAGAAAGTACCACGGCCTGCGAGGCGGCAATCGGATCGTCTGATGGGTTGATCACGCGTTTGCCCGTTGACATCTGCTCACCAAACTTCATCCATTCAGCCTGAGAGTTAGTGATGCCACGCATATTCTGCTGGTACATCATCTGGGTGCTGATACGCATTGTGTCCCTCTCCCTTAGCGGATATTAATCAGTGCATCAAACAACGCATTCGCGGTCTGCAGCACTTGAGCGTTAGCCAGGTAATACTGCTGAAAACGCTGTAAATTACCGTACTCTTCGTCAAGGTTAACGCCGGAAATAGACTGTTGCTGCCGGTAAAGCTGTGTCACCACGTTGTTCTGGGTGGTGGCGCTGGTTTTCAGCGTAGCGGTTTTGTTCCCAACATCGCTTACCAGCGTGGCATATGCATCGTTGAAGGTCTTATTGCCGACAGTCGCTTTGGTTTGCAGATCTAACAGTTTCTGACCGTTACGGTTGTCGCTCTTGCCTTTATCGATGGTGGGGTCCGTATCATTTTTAGACACTTGAGCCATGGCGATTTTCGACTCATCGGTCACCATAACTTTCATATCAACGATAGCGTTACTCACGGGTTTTACAGTAAAACTGTCATTAGCTTTCGCGCCAGCATTAACGGTGATTTCCATCCCGTCAAAGGACATTTTTCCACCGGTAACGGTGGCTTTGAAACTGGTATTATCCGCCAGGCGAGTAACCTGCCAGTCCTTCCCATCAAAAACGATTTTATAATCTGTCGCCTGCACGGCGGAGCTGTCAGTGATCTTAGCGCTTAACGATCCTGTACCCGTATTTTTCGCGTTGTTGAAGACTTCCGGGCTGCCGATAGCAAAGAAATCCTTACCCTGATCGCCGTTGGCATCAAAACCTTCTTTATGCTGGGTGTTAAACGCATCGGCAAATGCAAGCGCCAGTTGGCCGAGGGTATTACGCGTCTGATCCAGCTCCTGAGAACGGAAGGTGAGCAGTCCGCCCAGTGAACCGGTATTCAGCAGTTTCTCCGGAATTTCAACAGCTCCGGCAACGCCATCAACGTAGGCCACAGTTGTACGATTAGGATCATCGCTGGAAGGCACTGCCGCCAGTTGGCGTGCATTGCTACCCTGTACCAGCGAATAACCGTTCGCCATGGTCAGGTTGTAAGTGCCACCATCCTGAACGCTGACTTCAACACCGACAATCTGATTCAATTCACTGACCAGTTGATCGCGCTGGTCAAGCAGGTCGTTAGGAGACGCACCTGCGCCGACGCCTGTCATACGAGAAATCTGGTCGTTGAGGCTGGCAATTTGTTTCGAATAGTTGTTGATCTGATCAACGCTGGCTTTAATCGCGGTATTGACCTGCTTATCCTGATCGCGCAGATACTGGTCGGTCGTTTTAAACTGATTTACCAACCCATCAGCTTTACCGATTAGCGCCTGGCGTGCCGCCGGATCTTCGGCGTTGCTGACCAGCGTTTGCAGGCTGGTAAAAAAGTCCTGCATGGAGGTCGAAATAGAACTGGTTTTGCTGGAGAGCAGATTGTCGATTTTTGACATTTGCTCATATCGTGTCGTCAGACCGCTGCTCTGGTTCTGCGCTGCTCGCAACTGGTTAGTGATAAAGGAGTCATATTCACGTTGTACACCAGAAACATAGACACCATTGCCTACCCAGCCCCCCGCACCCAGCGTGCTGTTCGCTTGCGCCATAATTGTCGTCTGTCGGGTATATCCGGCAACGTTATAGCTGGAGATGTTGTTACTGGCAGTATTCAACGCGGCCTGCGCTGCGCTGAGTCCACTCATCGCGTTATTAATCAAGCTGGACATGGAGGTTCCTTGTAATCCTTCAATACTCGTTATTATCGGCAGCAGGTCGGTAGACTTGAGCTATTTAAAAGAGATTATCGATGTTCGTGCTGTAGGTTTTGCTCACTTTTTCACTCATCGATTTCAACTGCTGGATCATGCTGGTTAATTTTTGCGCATAGTTAGGGTCCGTGGCGTAACCCGCATTTTGCAATGCCAGCGCCCCTTGCTCGGCGGTCGCGGCAGCGGTCACTGCCGCATAGCGCGGGTTACGTGATATCAGACCGACATAATCCGACAACGCCTCAAGGTAAGAGCTATAGACGCGGAATCTGGCTTTCACCTTTTTCGCCTCACCGTTCTCATATTCAGTCGTGGTGATTTCAGTGGTTGGACCTTTCCAGCTTCCCGAAGCCTTCACGCCAAAAATGTTAAAGCTCGGCTCACCGTTCTCACGGCGAATTTGTCGCTGCCCCCATCCGGATTCCAGCGCCGCCTGTGCCAGAATAAGATGATGCGGGACCCCGCTTTGCTGGCTGGCCAGCTTAGCCGGCAGCGATAGCTGGGCGAGGAAATCTTTGCTGTCACCTGACAGTGGCTCATCATTGCTTTCTGTCGCCCGAGGGATGGCTTTGCGGACCAGTTGCGTCAGTGCCTGATTTTGATAGCTGGTCACCGTTTCCAGTGAAAACTTCATCGGCACCTGCGGCGCGTCATCCGCAGGTTGCGCTTGCCCTTCAGTCATCTGCTTGACCATCATTTCAGCCAGCCCCAGACCTTTGCCTGCGGTCATTTGCTGCGCAATTTGTTGGTCATACATACTGGTATACAAGCGCGTTGAATCGCTACTAAACACGCCATCTTTCGGCAGCGCTTCACGCATGCTTTTCAGCATCATCTGCACGAACATCCCTTCAACCTGACGGGCGACCGGACGGATATTCGCCGCCGGGTCCTGACCCGCTTTCGCTTTCAGTTCGTTCAGTGATTGCGCATCCCAGGCAGCGCTGGTCAGCAGTTTGCTGTCACCAATCATTAGATGATTTCCAGTTTGGCACGTAAGCAACCCGCGCTCTGCATCGATTGCAGAATGGACATCAGATCCATCGGCGTTGCCCCCAGCGCATTCAGCGCACGCACCACATTGTTCAGGTTGGCGCTGGAACGCACGCTTTGCAGTGAACCACCGCTTTGGCGCAGGTCAATCTGGGTTTGTGGCGTCACCACGGTTTGTCCACCGCCAAACGGTGTGTCCGGTTGGCTGACGTTCGCCTGGCGGTTCACCGTGATCGACAAGTTGCCTTGTGCCACGGCACAGCTATCCAGCGTCACTTCGCGGTTCATGACAACAGATCCGGTGCGCGAGTTGATAATCACTTTCGCATCCTGCGGCGTGACGTTCACCTCAATATTCTGGATATCAGCGAGGAAACGCACCTGCGAGCTGTTGCCGCTTGGCACGCGCACCTGAATGGTTCGGGCATCCAACGCCGTTGCGCTACCAAAGCCACGCGAGCGGTTGATGGTGTCGGTAATCTGCTGCGCCATCGTGAAATCTTCATTATTGAGCTGCAGATTAATGGTGTTACCACCGCCGAACTGGCTGGGTAATTCACGTTCGATAATCGCACCGTTGGTAATGCGTCCACCATTGAGCTGGTTAACCTGTACGCTACTACCACCTGCAGCCGCGCCCGCACCACCCACCAAAATATTCCCCTGAGCCAGCGCATATACCTGACTATCGACCCCTTTTAACGGGGTCATCAGCAGCGTACCGCCGCGCAGGCTTTTGGCATTCCCCATAGAGGAGACCACTACGTCGATGGTTTGTCCCTGACGACCGAATGCAGGAAATGACGCGGTAACCATCACCGCCGCCACGTTTTTCAGCTGCATATTGGTGCCAGTTGGCACGGTTATCCCCAACTGCGAAAGCATGTTATTGAGCGTTTGCGTCGTAAACGGCGTCTGTGTGGTCTGGTCACCCGTACCATCCAGACCGACTACCAGCCCATAACCTATCAACGAGTTTTCCCGCACGCCCTGAACGCTGGTCAGGTCACGAATACGGTCAGCATGCGCAAAGGTGGTTATCAGCACCAGTACCATTCCAACAAAAGATTTAAACACTGGGTACCTCGCTTACATCGGCGACAAGTTAAGGAAGAAACGCTGCAACCAGCCCATATTCTGCGCTTCATTGATGTAGCCGTTACCGACGTACTCAATACGCGCGTCCGCAACCTGGGTTGACGGTACGGAGTTGCTGCCACTGATGGTGCGCGGGTTTACAACCCCGGAGAAGCGGATGAATTCAGTGCCCTGATTTATAGCGATCTGTTTTTCACCCACGACATGTAAGTTGCCATTCACCAGTACCTGATCGACCGTTACGGTCAGCGTACCACTGAAGGTATTTCTGGCGTTCGCGCCGCCTTTACCGTTAAAGGAGTTACCGCCGGAGGCTTCTACGTCGGCACGTTCGTTACCGAACAATCCTTCCAGATAGCGCGGTACGGTATCAAAGCCAAAGTTTGTCTTGCCGTCGCGGCTGGCGTTCGCCGAAGAGCTTTTGCTCGCGCTGACGTTTTCCTGCAATACGATGGTCAGCGTATCGCCAATATTGCGTGGACGACGGTCTTCAAAGAGTGGCTGATAACCATAGTTAATCGGTTGTGCCGACTGGAAGATTGAGCCATTCGCCACCGGCGTTGGACCTGGAACGGGCTGGGCAGACGTTGCGCCCTGCACGAGCGGCGTGGCCGGGATCCAGGCACATCCTGTTAGTGAAACCACCAGCAGGGCTAAAATTGGGTATGGGTGAAGCGCGTATTTTCGCATTGCGGTCATCTTCAAAATCAGTGTGCCGGTGAGATTTTCACCCCACCGGGCTCCACTTTAGAGTTGCGTCAGTTTTTGCAGCATCTGATCGGTGGTCGATACCGCTTTACTGTTGATTTCGTAAGCGCGCTGAACCTGGATCATGTTTACCAGCTCTTCCGCCACGTTGACGTTAGAGGTTTCAACATAGCCCTGATACAGCAGACCCGCGCCGTTCAGCCCTGGCGTGCTCTCATTCGGCGCACCGGATGACTGCGTTTCGGTGTACAGATTCTCACCAATGCTTTCCAGACCGGTATCGTTCATGAAGGTTGTCAGGTTAAGCTGCCCGACCTGAACAGGCGCCGCCTGCCCCTGTTGGGTCACGCTGACAATACCGTCGCGTCCAATGGTGATACTGAGCGAGTTAGCCGGAATAGTGATGGCAGGCTGAACCTGAAAACCACCCGCCGTCACCAACTGACCGTTCTGATCCACCTGGAAAGAACCGTCGCGGGTATAAGCGGACGTACCATCGGGCAACATGACCTGGAAAAAGCCCTGGCCTTTAATCGCCACATCTTTACTGTTGTTGGTCTGCGACAGGTTACCCTGGCTGTGTAAACGCTCGGTCGCAACCGGACGTACGCCGGTACCAATCTGCAAACCAGACGGCAGTGTGGTCTGCTCAGAAGACTGTGCACCAGGCTGACGAATCGTCTGGTACAACAGATCTTCAAATACGGCACGTTGGCGCTTAAATCCGTTGGTGCTGACGTTTGCCAGGTTGTTGGCAATCACATCCATGTTGGTTTGCTGCGCATCCAGGCCGGTTTTGGCGATCCATAATGAACTGATCATAAAATGTCCTGTATTAACTCATCGACAGCAGTTGGTTGGCGCGGCCCGCGTTATCATCCACGCTACTGATAATTTTCATCTGCATTTCAAAGCGGCGGGCGTTGGCGATCATGTCACTCATCGCAGCAACCGGTTTAACGTTACTGCCTTCCAGCACGCCCGACATCACGCGAATGCTGGGGTCAGCCTGTAACGTCGCACCACGGGTAGCCTGTGCGGCCTGGGTCAGGCGGAACATACCGTCATCACCACGTTGCACTTCAAGCCCTGTTGCCTTCACCAGCTTCAGCCGCCCTACTGGCGCGACCGTATTAGCCGGATCGCCAGGGTTAAGTGCTGAAATTGTCCCGTCCGCCGCAATGGTGACTTCTGAACCTTCCGGTACGGCTATCGGTCCAGCTTCGCCAATTACCGGATGCCCCTGAATAGTCAGTTCACCCGTAGGGCTTACCTGAATAGCGCCGTTACGGGTATACCCTTCGCTACCGTCTGCGGTCTGCACAGCTAACCAGCCATCCTGTTGCAGCGCCACATCCAGCGGGCGGGAGGTATAGTCCATCTGACCCGGCGTCATGTCGGCCCCCGGCGTGGAGGCCACCACCAGCGTACGCGTCGGTAAAGACAATCCTTCTACAGGAACCGCGCGCAGCGCATTGAGCTGTGCACGAAACCCTGGCGTGGAAGCGTTTGCCAGGTTGCTGGCCGTCACCGCCTGTTGATTCAGCGTCTGACTGGCCGCGCCCATAGCGGTATAAATTGCGTGATCCATTAAGCTATCCCGTCAGGCGCTTAGCGCAGGTTGACCAGCGTGTTGAGGATCTGATCCTGGGTTTTGATGGTCTGCGCGTTCGACTGATAGTTACGCTGAGCAACGATCATATTCACCAGTTCTTTACTCAAATCCACGTTTGACGCTTCCAGCGCACCGTTGGTCAGTTTGCCGAAGTTACCTTCGCCTGCGGTACCCAGCAGCGCCACGCCGGAAGCCTGTGTGGCCGCCCAGACGTTGTCGCCCTGAGACGCCAGACCTTCGTTGTTGGCAAAGTTTGCCAGCACGATCTGCCCCAGAACCTGTTGCTGTTCGTTGGAGTAGTTACCGACCACCGTACCGTCATTGTTAATCTGGTAGCTCACCAGATCGCCCGGCTTGTAGCCGTTCTGATTCGTGGCGACGATGTTGTTGGCACCGGTGTTCTGCTGCATGGAGTTCAGGAAACTCAGAGAGAAGTTCGCAGG
The DNA here is from genome assembly GCF_030333005.1 of Citrobacter sp. Cpo030. Taxonomy (NCBI): domain Bacteria; kingdom Pseudomonadati; phylum Pseudomonadota; class Gammaproteobacteria; order Enterobacterales; family Enterobacteriaceae; genus Citrobacter; species Citrobacter sp. Cpo030. The sequence continues at coordinate 107,765 of NZ_JAOWGT010000060.1, forward strand.
AACTGCGCCATTGATCGTACCGGTGGAGATCTGAATTTGCGGTTGGGCATTAGCTGGACCTTCAACGGGGATTTTTGGTCCATCCGGATCTGCTGGATCGACTGGCACCGTCCCTGCAACATAATTATTCACAGAAGTCAGCGTACCGTTAGCACTAAAGTTCATCACCGCATTCTTGCTGGCAACTGAACCCGTAACGCTGGCGTCCTGGGTGTAGACATCCCATTTGTTAGGGCCTGTTTTGACATAAAAAATATTCATGTCATGGGCGTTACCCTGGCTATCGAAAACGGTAACGCTGCCTTTTTTATTGTAGGAATCGGCATCGCTTGGGTTAAACGGGGTCTTGGTTGGCACTTTGTCAGTGGAGTTCAGGTTGACCTGCATTGACGCAGTGGTGGTGGATTTAGCCGCCATCAGCGTATTCGGGATAGTGATCGGTGCCGGGTTCGCACCCTGCTGAACTGTTGGCGGTGTACCGGTAGCCGGATAGCCCGTCAGCTGCAGCCCCTGCATGTTAACGATATTGCGGTTTTCATCGAGTTTGAACTGACCGTTACGGCTGTAGAAAACAGAACCGTTACTGTCTACCATACGGAAAAAACCGTTCTGGCTGATAGCAACATCCAGACCACGTCCGGTGTTGGTGGTAGTACCGTCGGTAAAGTCCTGAGTAATACCCGCAACTTTAACGCCCAAACCGACTTTGGAACCGGCAAACATATCGGCAAAAGATGCCGTGCCAGATTTAAAACCGTAGGTAGCGGAGTTGGCGATGTTGTTACCAATGACATCGAGGTTGGTCGCTGCAGCGTTCAGACCGCTGACCGCTTGAGAAAAGGCCATGACTTACTCCTGATAAGTGTGAAGGCTTAAATTATCTGCCGTACTTCGTCGAGGGTGGTGGTTCCATAGGTGCCCAGATCCAGCGTATTACCGCCGTTACTGCGAATAACGCCCTGCACCAGCGCAAACTGAAGCGGCTGCGCCACCAGTTGCGTTCCGCCATTACTGGCAGCAATTGACACGTTGTAAGAACCGCTTGGTGCATCCGTGCCATCGGTCATGGTGCCGTCCCAGGTAAAGGTATGAACGCCCGCTTTCAATCCACCAATATCAATGGTGCGTACCACTTTGCCGTCTTTATCGGTAATGGTTGCGGTAACCTTATCTGCCGGTTGCTGCAGCTCAACGCCAAATGGTGTTGTCGTGGTTTTGGCACCTTCTTCTGTCCCTTTACCGGTCAGGATGGTGGTACCCGGGATCATGACACCGTGGCCAATCAGCGTACTGGCCTGCAGTGACTGACTGTTGTCGATCTGCCCGGAGATCGATCCCAGCGTAGTGTTCAGCTTCTCAATCCCACTCACGGTACTGATTTGCGCCAACTGGGTAGTCAGTTCGTTGTTTTGCAGCGGGTTGGTTGGATCCTGGTTTTTCAGCTGTGCAACCAGCAGCGTAAGAAAGCTGCTTTGCAGGTCAGCAGCGTTGCTGCCCGTCAGTGAGCTATTCCCCGTGGCGGCATTAACCCCCGTCGTGCTCGGGTCATTCATTTTTACAGCAATAGACATGTGCGCCTCCTTTACTGGCCTAGCGTCAACGTTTTAAGCATCAAGCTTTTCACGGTGTTGAGCACTTCGACGTTTGCCTGATAGCTACGTGAGGCAGACATGGTGTTGACCATCTCGCCAACAACGTCCACATTCGGCATTTTTACGTAGCCATTCGCATCGGCCAGCGGATTACCGGGTTCATAAACCAGCTTATCCGGCGCCTGACTTTCAATGACGTCAGCAACTTTTACGCCACCGGTTGCCGCACCTGGCGCAGCATCTACCTGAAAAACAACCTGTTTCGCGCGATACGGCTGACCGTCGGGTCCGCTGACGCTATCCGCATTCGCCATGTTGCTGGCCGCGACGTTCAGGCGTTTAGACTGAGCCGTCAGCGCAGAACCTGCGATATCAAAAATATTTAACAGCGCCACGAATTAGTTCCCTCCTTGCAGCACGTTCATCATGCCTTTGATTTGTCCACCCAGCGCCGTCAGCCCCATTTGATATTTGAGGCTGTTGTCTGCAAATTGCGTGCGCTCCCGGTCCATATCTACCGTGTTGCCATCAAGAGATGGCTGGTCAGGAATACGGTAGAGCAGCTCCGTAGACGGCGCAGAAACGGTCTGGGCCGGAATGTGTTGTGCAGAGGTCAGCGTCAATGAAACACCGCCGGTTTCTTCCCGTCCTCGCACCATGACTTTTTTTAATTCACTGGCGAAATCCAGGTCGCGCGCCTGATACCCCGGCGTGTCGGCATTGGCAATGTTGGCCGCCAATATTTCCTGGCGTTGGGCGCGCAAATTCAGCGCTTCCTGTTGAAAACGTAAGGCGGCGTCGAGCTTATCGAGCATATCTCCTCCGCAAATGACAAAATTCAGCCGACAGCTTAAATCCCATTACGCGCGCGTTATCGCCGGAATAAACGCAAAATGCGTCGCTATTTGTTGCGTTGATGACTGCGTCACACAGGTAAAATCCTGCCACTACCTGAAAAAGCGCGAGGTTTTGATGCAAACGTTTAAACGTGGAATAGTCGTGGCAGCATTGCTGTTCAGCCCTATGACGCTGGCACAAGACCTGAATTCGCAGCTAACGGCATGGTTTTCCCAGCGCCTGGCCGGATTTAGCGATGAGGTGGTGGTCACTATCCGAACGTCACCAAACTTATTGCCCAACTGCGAACAACCGGCATTAAGCGTGTCAGGTAGCGCGAAACTGTGGGGTAATGTGAATGTGCTGGCCCGATGTGCCAACGAGAAACGTTATCTGCAGGTGAACGTGCAGGCGACGGGAAACTACGTTGTTGCCGCTGCGTCCGTAGCGCGAGGCAGCACCCTGACCCCGGCCAGCGTAACGCTGAAACGTGGTCGACTGGACCAACTACCGCCGCGCGCGGTGCTGGATATGAGTCAGGTGCAGGATGCAGTGAGCCTGCGCGATCTGGTGCCGGGCCAACCGATACAGCTTTCGATGTTGCGCCAGGCATGGCGGATCAAGGCCGGTCAGCGCGTACTGGTTATTGCCAACGGAGATGGCTTTCGGGTCAATGCCGAAGGTAAAGCGCTGAACAACGCCGCAGTCGCACAGAGCGCGCGAGTGCGGATGATTTCAGGCCAGGTGGTGAGCGGCGTCGTCGATTCTGATGGGAATATTCTTATTAACCTATAATAGGTTAAAGATTTTTTAGCGTGTGCCGATAGATAAACAACCAATGATTACAGCGGGCCGCTATAGCGTAACCCCTCGATGAGGAAAAATAAAATGAGCATTGATCGTACCTCACCATTGAAGCCAGTAAGCACCGTTCAGCCGCGTGAAACCAGCGATGCGCCGGTACAAAAAGCGCGGAAGGAAAAAACCACCGCGACCACCAGCACCAGCGTCATGCTGAGCGACGCCCAGGCCAAACTGATGCAGCCTGGCACCAATGACATCAATATGGAACGCGTGGAAGCACTGAAAACCGCAATCCGTAACGGTGAATTGAAAATGGATACCGGAAAAATTGCCGACTCGCTGATTCGCGAGGCGCAGAGCTACCTACAGAGTAAATAAAGTATGACTCGTTTGTCAGAAATACTTGACCATATGACGACTGTCCTCAATGACCTGAAAACGGTAATGGATGCTGAACAGCAGCAGCTTTCCGCAGGGCATATCAACGGCAGCCAGCTACAGCGTATTACAGAAGAAAAAAGCTCCTTGCTGGCAACCCTTGATTATCTTGAGCAGCAGCGCCGCCTGGAGCATGACGCCACGCGCAGCGCCAATGATGAGATTGCTGAACGCTGGCAGACTATCACCAAGAAAACACAGCATTTACGCGACCTCAACCAGCACAACGGTTGGCTGCTGGAAGGGCAGATCGAGCGTAATCAACAAGCAATACAAGTGCTGAAACCGCACCAGGAACCGGCGTTGTATGGCGCAAACGGTCAAACCTCTGCTGCGCACCGCGGCGGGAAAAAATTCTCTATTTGATGTCAGCCTGATAACGTTTTGCTTATCAGGCCTACGCCTTTAGTAGGCCGGATACGGCGTTATGCCGCCATCCGGCATTGATCCATTACGCCGTCCGGCGCACAAACTCTTTTACTTTAAAGCCCAGTACGGCGAGTGCTGCGAAGTAAGCGGCAATACCTGCCACCACGACCGCCATCAGACGCAGCAGACGCCACAACATCGTTCCCTGCGACCAATCCGGCATGATGTAGAGCATCCCAACCAGCACCGCAGACATCACCAGCACGGAAATCACCAGACGCGCCAGGAACCAGCTCCAGCCCGGTTGTGGGGTAAAGATTTTCTGTTTCCGCAGTTGCCAGTACAGCAGTGAAGCGTTCAGACATGCCGCCAGACCAATCGACAGCGACAATCCGGCATGCTTTAACGGCCCGATAAACGCCAGGTTCATCACCTGGGTCATAATCAGCGTCACAATGGCAATCTTCACTGGCGTTTTAATATCCTGGCGCGAGTAAAAGCCCGGAGCCAACACTTTCACCACGATCAAGCCAATCAAACCTACCGAGTACGCCACCAGCGCACGCTGGGTCATCGCGGCATCAAAGGCGGTAAATTTACCGTACTGGAACAGAGACACCGTCAGCGGTTTGGCCAGAATACCCAACGCTACGGCACTCGGTAATGCCAACAGGAAACACAAGCGCAGGCCCCAGTCCATCAGGCGACAATATTCATCATGATTACCGCTGGAAAAGCTTTTGGACAGCGATGGCAGCAGGATAGTCCCCAGCGCCACGCCCAGAACACCGGACGGAAACTCCATCAGACGGTCAGCATAATACATCCATGAAACTGAGCCAGAGGCCAGAAACGAGGCGAAAATCGTATTGATGATCAGTGAAATCTGACTGACCGATACCCCAAGGATCGCTGGCCCCATTTGCTTGACGACACGCATCGACCCTGCATCACGGAAGTTCACGCGCGGCAGCACCAGCATGCCAATTTTCTTCAAGTGCGGAAGCTGATAAATCAGCTGTAGCACGCCGCCAACCGTAACGGCCCACGCCAGCGCCAGCACCGGCGGGTTAAAATAGGGTGCCGCAAATAGCGCGAAGCCGATCATGCTGATATTCAGAAAGGTCGGGGCAAATGCAGGAATGGAAAAGCGGTTCCAGGTATTAAGGATCGCACCAACCAGTGAGGCCAGTGAAATCAGTAGAATATAGGGAAAAGTGATCCGCAGCAGTTGAGTGGTCAGCGCAAATTTATCCGCTGTGTCGGCAAATCCCGGCGCGGTAACTAATATCACCCATGGCGCAGCCAACATCCCGGCTACCGTCACCACGGCCAGCGCCAGCGTCAACAGTCCGGAAACGTAGGCAACAAACACGCGGGTAGCATCTTCCCCCTGCTTGCTTTTGTACTCAGCAAGAATCGGCACAAATGCCTGCGAAAATGCGCCTTCGGCAAAAATTCGGCGCAACAGGTTAGGAAGTTTGAATGCCACAAAAAAGGCATCTGTCGCCATCCCTGCACCAAAGATTCTGGCGACAATCGCATCACGCGCAAAACCCAGCACACGTGAAAACATCGTCATCGAGCTGACGGCTGCCAGCGACTTTAATAAATTCATCTATGTTGTATTCCAGACTCTGAGGCAAAACCCCGACAAACCTGCCCGTAGGTCGGATAAGGCATTCTCGCCGCCATCCGACACTTTTGCTGTGCCTGATGGCGACACCCTGGCACCTTATCAGGCCGACAAACCAGCCTATGGTTGAAAAGAGGTGTTATTTTGAGTGGGCATATAGTACCTGGATTACAATGAATTACTACCGCCAGATGTTACAGGGGATTATTCAGCCATCGCCTCCCGCCACAGCTTTTCAACAACACGCTGGGCCAGTAGCGCCTGCTCGCCTGCCGTCTGGGGAACCGTCTGATTTTGCACGCACTCAATGAAATGACGCGCACATCCGGCAAAACCACGCTGTTCTAAGGTCGTTTGCCAGCCCGCTATCGGCTTATGAATAACACCTTGCCCACGCTCTTCCCGCCATTCCCGCATATCAGTTACGTCAATCAGGCCGCCGTCCGTCACCGCCTGCACGCTCTCGCGCTGACTACCGGCACGGCGATGCATACTGGTCGTTATCTGCATTTGCCCAACAGAAAAATGGTGCTCGGCGTAGAGCATCGCACCAGATTCATTGGTCAGCAGCGTGCCGTTATTTAACTGCGCCTGCCCTCCCGCCAGCCACAAAGCGGTATCGACCACGTGCAGATAGTCGTCCAGCAGAGTGAAGCGCAGATCGTGCGGCCCAACGCTATCCGTACGGTGCTTATCCATACGTACAGACGCTGCACTGCCCAACTGGGTTTTGAGATCCTGGTACAGCGGTGCAAATCGACGGTTAAACCCGACCATCAGCGTGAGTTTTTTCCGCGCGGCCAGCTCGACCAGTTGCTCAGCCTCGCGCAGGTTTTCCGCCAGCGGTTTATCCACGCACACGTGAACTCCGGCATTCAGCAATTCACTGACTACCGCATAGTGCGTCGCGGTGCTGGAATGAACGAAAACCGCGTCGCAGGTTTGCGCCAGATTCACCAATGAATCCACGTAGGGTATTCGCCAGGTGTCACAGATAAGCTGCGCTTTATCCCGCGAAGGTGAAAAAGCCCCTTGCAGCGTCCAGTCCGCGGATGTGCCCAGCACGGGTAGCCAGGCCTTTTGTGCAATACCGCCCAGACCGGCTACGCCGATACGTAATTTATTCACGTTAGTCTCCCAGGTGCGCCAGCAAGGAATCGAGTCGCTGCTTAAGTTCTGCGACTTCCGTTTCCAGCGCTTCCACGCGCGCATGCAGATCGCCGGAGGCCGCAGGGAGTTCATCTGCCGCAGCAATGGCTTCATCAACCTCACCACAAAACAGGTGCATATAGCGACTTTCACGTTTGCCCGGCTCACGCGCCAGGCGGATCACATAAGGCCCATCTTCCCGGTTCGCCAGATTTTCCAGCGTCGACTCCACTTCGGCCATGTCGCTGAATTCGTACATACGGGATGCGCGGCTACGCAGTTCACCAGGCGTCTGAGCGCCCCGCAGCAGCAGTGTGGTGATTATGGCCACCTCTGCGGCACTAAGTTTCAGATTGCCAAATTCAGAGTTGCAGAAACGCTGCTCATATTTCGTGACGCGATTGCCAAAGCCGCTCACCGTGCGCAGAAAATGTCGCTTAACCAGGTTATCCAGTTGCTCCTGAACGTCCGATTCCGACAGGTTCATCACCGGTTCACGATTCGTTTTTTGATTGCAGGCTGTTACGACTCCATTAACGGAGAGTGGGTACTGTTCCGGCGTGGTCACTTGTTTTTCTAATAAACAGCCAATCACTCGTGCTTCGGTGGCGGTTAATTCGTATTTCATCGTCTTCTCCATTAATCATGGCTGCATCTGAAACTTAGCGGCCGGGGGTCCATTCTGATGTGGTCAACGCCGTCAGCACGTGATCGCGCCACTGCCCGTCAATCAGCAGGTAGTCTTTGGCATACCCTTCTTTTTCAAAACCCAGTCGCGCCAGCAGGTCACCGCTGCGCTTATTATGTGGCATGTAGTTAGCCATAATGCGATGAATATGTTGCGTGCGCTGCATATAACGGATGGCCGAGGTTAAGGCTTCATACATTAACCCCTGCCCCTGCCACTTCTGCGCAATGGAGTAGCCGAGATAACAGGCATGGAAGGATCCCCGCACCACGTTTGAGAAGTTCGCAACGCCGATAATTTCTTTTTCGTCCGGATCGAGCAGCGCAAAATAATAGGCGGTGCCCTGTTTATGAAACTCAGAGATCATGCTCAGACGCGCCTGCCAGCCGGACGGATAGCAGTGGCTTTCATCGCGAATAGGTTCCCAGGGTTTTAAGAAATGACGATTTTCTGCGTAATAATCTGCCAGACGCCAGGCATCACGCTCATGCACTAAACGCACGACCAGGCGGTCGGTGGTTAAGCGCACTTTTGGCACGTTACTGCGATAGCCAAACATTCTATACCTACTCCTTCCCGTAACGTCTTCAATACGCTATTCGCATTACTATACCTGTGCGAATACACCCTGTGAAAAGAGCAAAATGCCATTTTTTGAATTATTCACACATTTTGATGAAAACTCTCTATCAAGACGGACTTTTGATAAAAAAATATTGTCCCGCGAAGGGTGGGAAAAGCGATGACGACACCGCAGAATAGGAGGTGCTTATCTTTTAAACTCTATCCAGAGTGACGAGTTTTTCCCTGGAGGGGAAATGTCGCAAGTCTCGCAGGCAAGGAACCTGGGTAAATACTTCCTTCTCATCGATAATATGCTGGTCGTGCTGGGTTTCTTCGTCGTTTTCCCGCTGATCTCAATTCGTTTCGTCGACCAAATGGGCTGGGCCGCCGTGATGGTCGGTATTGCACTAGGATTACGTCAATTTATCCAGCAGGGGTTGGGTATTTTCGGCGGCGCTATTGCGGACCGTTTTGGTGCAAAACCGATGATAGTCACCGGCATGCTGATGCGCGCTGCCGGGTTCGCCACCATGGGCATTGCCCATGAGCCGTGGCTGCTGTGGTTTTCCTGCTTTCTCTCCGGACTGGGCGGTACACTATTCGACCCACCCCGCTCGGCGCTGGTGGTTAAACTGATCCGCCCGGAAAAGCGCGGGCGCTTTTTCTCTATTCTGATGATGCAGGATAGCGCCGGGGCCGTGGTTGGCGCGTTGCTTGGCAGTTGGTTATTGCAATACGATTTCCGTCTGGTCTGTGCCACCGGCGCAATTTTGTTCGTTCTGTGCGCGGCGTTTAACGCCTGGCTGCTCCCGGCATGGAAGCTGTCGACGGTGAAAATTCCAGTGCGCGAAGGGATGAGCCACGTGATGCATGACAAGCGCTTTGTCACCTATGTGCTGACGCTGGCAGGCTATTACATGCTGGCGGTACAGGTGATGCTGATGCTGCCAATCATGGTGAACGACATCGCAGGTTCACCGGCCGCCGTGAAATGGATGTATGCCATCGAGGCGTGCCTCTCATTGACGCTGCTCTATCCAATTGCCCGCTGGAGTGAAAAACGTTTTCGCCTTGAGCATCGTCTGATGGCCGGTCTGCTGGTGATGTCTCTGAGCATGATGCCGATCGGTCTGGTCGGGAATTTGCAGCAGTTATTCACCCTAATCTGCACGTTCTATATTGGCTCGATCATCGCCGAACCCGCGCGTGAAACCCTGAGCGCCTCACTGGCGAACGCTCGGGCCAGAGGAAGCTATATGGGCTTCAGCCGACTGGGACTCGCTATCGGTGGCGCAATTGGATATATCGGTGGCGGCTGGTTGTTTGACATGGGCAAGGCCCTGGCACAGCCTGAATTGCCCTGGATGATGCTCGGTATTATCGGCCTCATCACCTTCCTGGCGTTGGGCTGGCAATTCAGTCTCAAACGCCCAACGAGAGGCATGCTGGAGCCAGACGCCTGATAGCCGAGCCTGCTTCCGGGCGCTTTTCAGTTTTTTCTGCTGGCGTCCGGGGCGCTGGTACTCGATGATGCTTTGTGTCACGATTACGCCACATGCATCATGTTGAGGAACCCCATGAAAAAGTTTTTTTTTGCCGCTGCACTGATTGTCAGCGGCCTGTTGGTTGGTTGTAATCAACTCACGCAATACACGGTTAGCGAGCAAGAAATTAATCAGGCCCTGGCAAAGCATAATAACTTTTCTAAAGATATCGGCTTGCCCGGCGTTGCTGAAGCACACATCGTACTAAATAATCTCGCCAGTCAGATTGGCCGTGAAGAACCCAATAAAGTGACGCTGACCGGTGACGCCAACCTGGACATGAATTCCCTGTTTGGCAGTCAAAAAGCGACCATGAAGCTGAAGTTAAAAGCCTTACCGGTATTCAACAAAGAGAAAGGCGCAATTTATCTGCAAGAGATGGAAGTCGTGGATGCGACCGTTACACCAGAAAAAATGCAGTCGGTACTGCAAACGCTGATGCCTTATTTAAACCAGTCGCTGCGTAACTATTTCAACCAGCAGCCAGCCTACATTCTGCAGGATGACAGCAGTCAGGGTGAAGCTCTGGCGAAAAAACTGGCGAAGGGAATTGAGGTGAAACCGGGGGAAATCATCATCCCGTTCACCGACTAATAAAACTGAGGGCGCCGATGCGCCCTTTTTTTTCGTGCAAACGAAAACGTTTCCGCTTATCCTTTGTTTCCGGCAAAAAAGACTATCCTCAGCCGGAGCATATTGATGACTGCACCATCCCAGGTTTTAAAGATCCGCCGCCCAGACGACTGGCATCTTCACTTTCGCGATGGCGACATGTTAAAAACTGTCGTGCCCTACACCAGTGAAATTTATGGCCGCGCCATTGTCATGCCGAACCTGGCACCGCCCGTCACCACGGTTGACGCGGCTATCGCTTATCGCCAGCGCATTATTGACGCGGTACCTGCCGGACACGACTTCACGCCATTAATGACCTGCTACTTAACGGATACGCTGGATCCCAACGAGCTGGAACGTGGATTTAACGAAGGCGTATTCACGGCGGCAAAACTCTATCCGGCCAATGCCACCACCAATTCGACGCATGGCGTAACCTCTATTGACGCCATCATGCCGGTGCTGGAGCGGATGGAAAAATTGGGTATGCCGCTGCTGGTGCACGGCGAAGTGACGCATGCAGATATCGATATTTTCGATCGCGAAGCGCGCTTTATTGAAACGGTGATGGAACCACTGCGCCAGCGTTTGACCTCGCTGAAAGTAGTGTTCGAGCATATCACTACCAAAGATGCTGCCGAATACGTGCGCGACGGTAACGAGCTTCTGGCAGCGACTATTACGCCACAGCACCTGATGTTTAACCGCAACCACATGCTGGTTGGCGGGATTCGTCCTCACCTGTACTGCCTGCCGATCCTCAAACGTAACGTCCACCAACAGGCGCTGCGTGAACTGGTTGCCAGCGGGTTTACGCGCGCCTTCCTCGGTACCGACTCAGCGCCGCACGCACGTCATCGCAAAGAGTCAAGCTGTGGCTGTGCCGGCTGTTTTAATGCACCGACCGCACTAGGCAGCTATGCCACCGTGTTTGAAGAGATGAATGCGCTGGACCATTTCGAAGCCTTCTGCTCACTCAACGGCCCACAGTTCTATGGTTTGCCGGTAAATGAGAGCTTTATTGAGCTGGAACGCATGGAGCACCTTGTTCCTGAGAGCATAGCGTTGGAAGACGATACGCTGGTGCCTTTCCTGGGTGGCGAAACGATATGCTGGTCAGTAAAAAGCTAAAAAAAGTGTAGCCAACCGATGCGAATAACTGTATAAATAAACAGTATATTCCACAGGGGGCTACTATGCGTATTGAAGTCACTATTGCCAAAACTTCACCTTTACCAGCCGGTGCAATTGACGCACTGGCAGGTGAACTCTCCCGCCGTATTCAGCACCATTTTCCGGATAACGAAGGTAACGTTACCGTCCGTTATGCCGGCGCAAACAATCTGTCGGTTATTGGCGCGACCAAAGAGGACAAAGAACGCATCAGCGAGATCCTACAGGAAACCTGGGAAAGCGCGGATGACTGGTTCATCAACGAATAAATAATGATATGCAGTGATGTTTGTTTGCCGGGTCGCCCCGGCTTTTTTATACACGCAATCTTGTAATCAATCGCGCATTTCTTCTGACGAGCATTTAATTTAATATTAACCCACCGATTATCTTTTAACCAAAACAACAAAATAATTGTGCAACATACTAAAAAAAAATGAATAACATGTCGTTTTCTTAGTCAGATAACGCTGAAAACAAAAAATTTATACCCTTCCCTCTTTAAATTTTCAATGAATACCCTTATTTATTGATATACTGAAGTTGCTTCAGAAAAAAACGCATTGAACCTCGAAAACCGTTGTCTAGTAACACGAATTAGGGGGCATGATGGAAAAGAATAATGAAGTCATTCAGACTCATCCGCTTGTAGGGTGGGACATCAGCACCGTTGATAGCTACGATGCGCTGATGCTGCGTTTGCACTACCAAACCCCGAACCGCCCTGACCCGGATGGGACTGAAGTTGGTCAAACGCTCTGGTTAACCACTGATGTTGCCAGGCAATTTATTTCGATATTAGAAGCAGGAATCGCCAAAATTGAATCTGGCGATTACCAGGTAAATGAGTATCAGCGACATTAAACCTGATACATCCAACCATCAAAAGGCACCTTAGCGGTGCCTTTCTTATTTCCAGGTTGAATATTCCAGGTCAGTTATTTACCCTGCTACTATCGCGATTGCAGAGAGAAGCGGATGAAATACGACTTAATCATTATTGGCAGCGGTTCAGTAGGCGCCGCAGCTGGATACTATGCCACTCGTGCCGGTCTGAAGGTTCTGATGATCGATGCGCATATGCCACCACATCAACAGGGCAGCCACCACGGCGATACACGATTAATTCGTCATGCTTATGGCGAAGGTGAAAAATACGTTCCGCTGGTGCTACGTGCGCAAACATTGTGGGATGAACTGTCCACCCATAATGAAGAACCGATTTTTGTTCGCTCCGGTGTTATCAACCTCGGTCCGGCAGAGTCGACCTTCTTAGCGACTGCAGCGCAAAGCGCAAAACAGTGGCAACTTAACGTTGAACAATTAGATGCAGCGGCCATCATGGCTCGCTGGCCGGAAATTCGCGTACCTGACAACTATATCGGTCTGTTTGAAGCGGAGTCCGGTTTTTTACGCAGTGAGTTAGCAATTAAAACCTGGATCCGTCTGGCGGAAGAAGCAGGCTGTGCGCAACTGTTTAAATGCCCGGTCAGCGCAATTCTTCACGGTGATGATGGCATCACGGTAGAAACGGCTGACGGTGACTACCACGCGAAGAAAGCAGTGATCAGCGCCGGTACCTGGGTGCAGGCTTTAGTCCCTGAACTACCGATACAACCTGTGCGCAAAGTGTTCGCCTGGTATCAGGCCGATGGGCGCTACAGCGTTAAGAATAACTTCCCGGCCTTCACCGGCGAACTGCCAAATGGCGATCAATACTACGGTTTCCCGGCTGAAAACGACGAGCTGAAAATTGGTAAGCACAATGGCGGACAGGTAATTCACTCTGCAGAAGAGCGTAAGCCATTTTCCGCTGTAGCCAGCGACGGTTCTGAAGCCTTCCCATTCCTGCGCACAATTCTGCCTGGCGTTGGCTGTTGCCTGCACGGCGCATCCTGCACTTACGATAATTCACCGGATGAGGACTTTATAATTGATACTCTGCCGGAACATGACAATACGCTGATCATTACCGGGCTGAGCGGACATGGCTTTAAGTTTGCTTCTGTACTGGGAGAGATTGCGGCAGACTTCGCTCAGGACAAACCGTCTGACTTTGACCTGACCCCCTTCAGGTTAAGCCGTTTTAAGTGATAATAAATGAATGGCCTCGTTGGTGAGGCCATTTTTAATGACAGGAATAACGTCAATGCGTCGTATCTTTCACTATCTGGTTAATAATATTCGCGAGCACCTTATGCTCTACATTATTTTATGGTCGCTGCTGGCCATTATGGATGTAATATATATTATGTTTTTCTAATTCCTGTGCGTTGACAATAATTGACAAAAATTGAGATTAGCTTAATTTTCATTGCAATAAACTGAACAATAACAAAAACCATAACACCCCATAAACTAAACCCCGCCACATATTTTCGCACTAATCCCTTGATGGTTACCTCAACAATCAGTCAATTTTATTGAACAAAAAATAAATATCATCACCATTGTTATTTATTAGTTGCATTAATGTCTTTTACACGCCATTTTCATTCACTTCTGAAATATCAATCGGTGTGCTTATGCAATTCAATAATACTCCACAGCGCTATGGCGTAGTGTCAGCCACATTACATTGGCTGGTTGCGATTGCTGTATATGGCATGTTTGCGTTGGGGTTATGGATGGTCACGCTTAGCTACTATGATGGCTGGTATCACCAGGCCCCCGAACTGCATAAAAGCATCGGCATCCTACTCATGATGGGACTGGTTATCCGCGTTGTCTGGCGGTTGTTCTCCCCTCCACCTGCTGCGTTGGCAAGCTACTCCCGTTTGACCCGTATCGCAGCGGCACTGGGTCACCTCGCACTTTATTTGCTGCTCTTTTCGATTGTCATCAGCGGATATCTGATTTCCACCGCAGATGGCAAAGCGATAAGCGTCTTTGGATGGTTTGACATTCCTGCCACCCTGGCCAATGCGGGTACCCAGGCCGACCTCGCCGGTAGCTTGCACCTGTGGCTTGCGTGGATCGTGGTGATTTTATCCCTACTACACGGACTGATGGCCCTGAAACATCACTTTATTGATAACGACGATACCCTCAATCGCATGTTGGGAAAATCGTCATCTGACTATGGAGCTTAAAATGAAAAAAAACCTGCTGGGACTTACACTCGCTTCTGTGTTATTCACCACCGGGTCGGCCGTGGCGGCAGATTACAAAATTGACAAGGAAGGACAGCATGCCTTTGTTAATTTCCGTATTCAGCATCTGGGTTACAGCTGGCTGTACGGCACTTTCAAAGATTTCGACGGTACGTTTACCTTTGATGAGAAAAATCCCGCAGCCGATAAGGTTAACGTAACCATCAACACCAACAGCGTTGACACTAATCACGCCGAACGCGACAAGCATCTGCGCAGTGCAGATTTCCTTAACGTGGCAAAATTCCCGCAGGCGACCTTCAGCTCCACCAGCGTGAAAAAAGAGGGGAATGACCTGGATATCACCGGTAATTTGACCCTGAACGGCGTTACCAAACCGGTTACGCTGGACGCGAAGCTCATCGGTCAGGGTGGCGATCCCTGGGGCGGTACGCGCGCTGGTTTTGAAGCGCAAGGTAAGATTAAGCTGAAGGATTTCAACATCACCACCGATCTCGGCCCTGCATCGCAGGAAGTCGATTTGATCATCTCAGTGGAAGGTGTTCAGCAGAAGTAACGCATGAATTACCGGATGAGGTTCTGCCCCTCATCCGGCATCATGTTATTGCGCAGGGTCTGGAATACCCAGTTTGGTATTCAGGTGACCGCGTGATTTATTGAAGATTTTATTGCCATTTTCACGCCCCGCACGACGACGCCGTTGTTCCTCTTCCGGCAACTCACTCTCTTCGCTACACAGCTCGCTACAGCAGCCTTTATATTTCTGCGCACAAGCCGGGCACTGAATAAACAACAGATGGCAGCCATCATTTTTGCAATTAGTATGGCTATCGCACGCCGTGCCGCACTGATGGCAATGTGCGATAACATCTTCAGAGATCCTTTCGCCCATACGCTCATCAAAGACAAAGTTTTTACCGACAAAACGTACCGGAAGCCCCTGTTCACGCGCCTTGCGGGCATACTCAATAATACCGCCCTCAATGTGCCAGACTTTGCTAAATCCATTGTGTTTCATCCAGGCGCTGGCTTTCTCACAGCGGATCCCACCCGTGCAGTACATCACGATTTTTTTATCTTTATGCGCCTGCATCATTTCAACAGCTTTCGGCAACTGGTCGCGGAACGTGTCTGCCGGTATCTCCAGCGCATTCTCGAAATGACCCACCTCATATTCATAGTGGTTGCGCATATCAATGAATACCGCTTCAGGATCGTCCAGCATGGCGTTTACTTCCGCAGCCTTGAGATAATCCCCCACGTTGCTGGCGTCAAAGTCTGGATCGTCAATACCATCCGCCACGATACGTTCGCGGACTTTCATACGCAGTACCCAGAACGATTTACCGTCATCATCCAGCGCAATATTCAGACGTAAATCCTTCAATGCAGCATCAAACGCATAGAGCTGCTGGCGAAATGCCTCGACGTTGCTTTGCGGTACGCTGATTTGCGCGTTAATTCCTTCATGGGCAAGATATACTCGCCCGAAGACGTTCAATGCGGTGAACATCTGGTACAGCGCATCACGCGTGTGCTGAGGATTGGCAATGGTGAAATATTTATAGAATGAGATCGTCGTGCGCGGCTCGGTCTCGGCCAGCATTTTGGCTTTGAGGGCGTCGTTCGAAATGCGGTTGTGTAACACTGGCATGGTGTACGTATCCTGCAAATAAGGAATAAATGAAAATCGGCGGCATAATAAAGCAAACATCGCCAATTTACATCCACACATTTTACGCTACATTTCATACTTCACGATAAAATCGCAACAACAATTGCGGAATTAATCACCGTTCTCCCGTCACAAATTTTTGATACGCGCGAAAAAATGCGACAATACAGGGAATTGGTCGTTTGAAGACAGGATAGACATGACGAATTTACCCAAGTTTTCGGCTGCGTTACTGCATCCACGTTATTGGTTAACCTGGCTGGGTATTGGCATCCTTTGGTTAATCGTGCAGTTACCCTACCCCATCCTCTTTAAGTTGGGCTGTGCGTTAGGTCGACTGGCGCTACGTTTGATGAAACGTCGGGCAAAAATTGTTTCCCGAAATCTGGAACTGTGCTTCCCGCAGATGAGTGAGCAGGAACGCCAGCAAATGGTCGTCAAGAACTTCGAATCCGTAGGCATGGGCGTAATGGAAACCGGGATGGCCTGGTTTTGGTCCGATAAGCGTATTTCGCGCTGGACGGAAGTGATCGGAATGGAACATATCCGTGACGTTCAGGCGCAAAAACGCGGGATTCTGTTAGTGGGTCTGCACTTTCTGACTCTGGAACTGGGTGCGCGCCAGTTTGGCTTGCAGGAGCCGGGTATTGGTGTGTATCGCCCTAACGACAATCCGCTGCTGGACTGGCTACAAACCTGGGGCCGCATGCGCTCGAATAAATCAATGCTCGATCGTAAAGACCTGAAAGGGATGATTAAAGCCTTGAAAAAGGGCGAAGTGGTCTGGTACGCGCCGGATCATGATTACGGCCCTCGCGCCAGCGTGTTTGTACCACTTTTTGCCGTTGAACAAGCCGCAACAACCTCAGGAACCTGGATGCTTTCGCGCATGTCCAATGCCTGCCTGGTACCGTTTGTTCCCCGCCGCAAACCTGACGGTAAAGGGTATCAATTGATTATGTTACCTCCAGAATGCTCGCCACCGTTGGAAGACGCAGAGACTACAGCTGCGTGGATGAACAAAATTGTTGAGCAATGCATAATGATGGCGCCAGAGCAGTATATGTGGCTGCATCGTCGCTTCAAGACGCGTCCTGAAGGCTCCCCTTCTCTGTACTGACGCAGTGTTGCAGTCAAGTGGGCTGCAACACCCTCCCACCCCGTTTTAGGTTTAACTGCTATCCGCATTGCAGCAACTATCAACCAGGCGCATAATTAGCCTGCTTACTTATATTCAATCGATAGCGCAAACAGCGCATCACACTGCGGAACGCTATGTCACCCTCAGATGCCCCCATAAACTGGAAACGCAACCTCACCGTTGCCTGGTTAGGTTGTTTTTTAACCGGAGCAGCATTTAGCCTGGTCATGCCCTTTTTGCCTCTTTACGTCGAGAGTCTCGGCGTCACGGGTCATAGCGCCCTGAATATGTGGTCGGGCCTGGTCTTCAGCATCACCTTTCTCTTTTCAGCCATTGCCTCTCCTTTCTGGGGTGGCCTTGCCGATCGAAAAGGACGAAAAATCATGCTGCTGCGTTCCGCGTTGGGCATGGCAATTGTGATGCTGCTGATGGGACTGGCGCAAAATATCTGGCAGTTCTTAATCCTTCGCGCCTTGTTAGGGCTGCTTGGTGGATTCATCCCCAATGCGAATGCACTGATCGCCACCCAGGTTCCACGCAATAAAAGCGGCTGGGCACTGGGAACGCTTTCAACCGGTGGCGTTAGTGGCGCACTGCTCGGGCCGCTAGCTGGCGGCCTCCTCGCGGATCAGTACGGACTACGCCCTGTATTTTTCATCACCGCCAGCGTGCTGCTGGTCTGCTTCATCCTGACGCTATTTTTTATCCGCGAACATTTCCAGCCGGTGAGCAAGAAGGAAATGCTGCACATTCGTGAAGTCGTGGCCTCTTTAAAGAACCCCAAACTGGTGCTGAGCCTGTTTATCACCACTTTGATCATTCAGGTAGCCACCGGTTCTATCGCGCCAATACTGACACTGTACGTTCGAGAGTTGGCTGGCAACGTCAGCAATATTGCGTTTATCAGTGGGATGATAGCCTCTGTCCCCGGCGTTGCGGCATTAATCAGCGCCCCGAAACTTGGCAAATTAGGCGATCGAATTGGCCCGGAGAAGATCCTGATCGTCGCGTTGATCGTTTCTGTGTTACTGCTTATTCCAATGTCATTTGTCCATACGCCCTGGCAGCTTGGTGTTCTGCGCTTTTTATTGGGTGCGGCCGACGGCGCTCTGCTCCCGGCGGTACAAACGCTGCTGGTTTACAACTCGACCAATCAAATAGCTGGACGTATTTTCAGTTATAACCAATCATTTCGCGATATCGGTAACGTAACAGGACCTCTAATGGGGGCAGCGATATCCGCAAACTACGGTTTTCGAGCCGTTTTCTGTGTGACCGCGGGCGTCGTACTATTTAACGCCCTGTACTCGTGGAATAGCCTGCGCCGTCGTCGGAGTACAGAGGTCGTGGGATGATTTGTGTATTTGTATTCGCCGGTTCGGAATAATAAATTTATCTTACACGGCGTATATTTCAACCTTAATGATAATAGTAACACACCTTATTTCTGCCAGAATTTTTGGCTTCATACAAAGCGGCATCGGCGTATGAAACAACTTTATCCGCTGATTCATCATCAATTTTGCTGCAATATACACCGATACTTATCGTCATTTTTTCTTTTAACTCATATGAATTTGGTATTGTCGTACCGTTCTCTACATTTCGCCTAATTCGCTCTGCAACAACAATTGCCTCATCTTTATCGTTACACTTAAGAAGGATCGCAAATTCTTCTCCGCCTACTCTGGCAAAAATATCCGTATCTCTGATTGATTTATTGATAATATCGACAATGCTGATTATTACTCTGTCACCTTCCTGATGACCGTAGGTATCGTTAATCCGTTTGAATTTATCAATATCCAGAACCATTACACACACTGTGCCTTTTGCTAATGATGATTTTAATGACTTATAGAATAGTTTACGATTATATATTTTAGTCATTGCGTCTTTAATAGCTGAATCCGTTTCTTTTTTTAAGATGATGAAGGTGTTGTACATCAGTATTGAGATTATACACAGGGCACTTATCACCTCAATCCCCCGGCTAACATACCAAATATACATGCTATATTCATCCAGGCTCAGAAGTAGTACATTGGTCAATATTGCTGAGCAACACAATAGCCCTATACTTTTCCACAAGATGTTATGCGTTCTGGTTTTAATGATTAAATACAACAGGACCAGTCCCCAGGATACAATTAGCGAATAAATGTACCCAATATGCCAGTGCACAGTGACATTATCAGGCTTCACGCTTGTGATCTCGAGTGTAAAATTAGGGTTATAACTGGCCAGAGCGTGCGCCACCACCGCAATAACAAGCATGATTAAAAAAGACAGAACGATATAGCAAGGTTCTCTTTCTTTGGTTTCAATAACTGTCGAGGATACTTTATAAGATTTTAATGAAACAAATAGTAGAGCTATGAAACTAATCTGCCGAAAGTAATAGAATATGGCTATATCGTTAGTTCTTTTTTCGATTGAGGCATAATCATTAATCAAGTCCTGAACGATGTAGATAGTCTCGATGAAAAATATGTTATTCCCAAGAAACGCCATACCTAATATCATAAGGCAGGTGAGATCTTTTCTACAAAGATACTGGAATAACATAAACAGGAAGATTATCCCATATAAAAAGAACAACCCTACAATTATAATCAGATATACTGTTTGCGGGACACTTTGTATCGTTAATTTAAATTGTGTAAGACACACTCCACCAAGAACATAGCTAGCCAAACAGATTATATAGAAAGCCATTAACCTTCTATTATTTGAATTGCCGTTATCCATAACAACCTTCAGGGCTTTCTTAATTTTGCATTTTATATAATAAAGCATAAGATTTTGCAAACTATTATATCTACACAGATTCAATGACACTAATTCATTTCTTATTTAATGGTTTCTTATAGATTTATAACCTTTGTCATTAATAATATTTTATTATGTATACTATTTAAGTATCACTCACACCATTCACACCCCCCATACACAAAAGATACTTTGTCACTACCAGAGACACCACTAAGTTTAGCCACTTTCATTGATTGCCCCTGCGACACTTCCGTATTGGGCATTAATTTTCTTCTTTATTTTTATTAAGTTATGAAATATTGCGTCATAAGCGATCGGATCCCCCCGCTAAAACACATAAAAAAGAACGTTTAACCCTGAAGATTTCCTTATATAACGTCATTTTTTAATTTTTCGATTTTCATTACTACATTGCAAACCACATACATTACTCTTTTTTCTTGAATTTTTTTCCTGATATTACGTCGGCTTCAGTATCTGCCAATGTAAATTTTTTCATAAACAACCGGAGTTACTTTCACTTGGTCTCGTAGGCATTGCAGGCAGTAATCATCTGATTGAGAGAGCCATGCAGCTAACGGGTTTGACGCTCTGCGGATCGCCGTCTATAGATTGAATCATCCCCTTTATTGTTCGCTTTAGGAGAAGAAATATGGCAAAGAATGACATGAATTTTTATGCCACGTTGGAAGAGGCTATTGATGCAGCTCGTGAAGTGTTTCTGGCTGATAACCCTGACCTTGAGTCAGACGACGTCAGCGTTCAACAGCTAAGCGTCCAAAAATACGTGCTACAGGATGGCGACGTTATGTGGCAGGCGGAATTCTTTGCTGACGAGGATGATGTAGATGGTGAATGTCTTCCAATCCTGAGCGGAGAAGCGGCCCAGAGCGTTTTTGATGGCGACTATGATGAAATTGAAATCCGCCAGGAGTGGCAGGAAGAAAATACGCTTCACGAATGGGATGAAGGTGAATTCCAGCTGGAACCTCCCCTTGATACTGAAGAGGGGCAGACCGCAGCCGATGAATGGGATGAGCGATAATTACTCGTAAGGTCCATGATGTATGTCGAGCGGCAGCAGCAACGTATCAAACACCAGCGAAAATGGCAGATCGAGGATAGTGACGTAGCGCCATGCGGAGTCCCTAACATCCCATTGCACGCCAGGATAGTATTGGTTTCCGTGTCCTTGCCCTGGGATGGTACGACTAATAATGCTGCCGCATCCGCTCAGGAAGAAGATCATTATTCCTACAGCCAAAATTCGCACCGGCTACCTCACGACTCATTCTATTCAATATAAAAAAATACCGGCACCAGGCCGGTATTTTCACGTTACAGAACGCTTATTTTTTCCTGAGCGCCAGCGGGTTCAGTGTCAGTCCCTGATAGTAGTTCACCCACGAAGAATACTTATCAGGTGAATTCCAGACACGGTAATGTAAACGCGCCATGGTCACCGGATCGCTCAACAACACCAGGCGGCGATCGCGATTCAGTTTCTCCGGCGTTTCGTTCAGTGCCTGTTCCACATGACGATCGCGTGCAATCTCCAGCACGTTGCTGGCGCGGTGGCGTGCAGTCGCCATGGCCGTGGCCAGTGCGTTAAACGACGGATTAAATACCGCATGCATAAAGCCATCTTCCAGCGTGCGTTTACGGTTCATCACCAGATAGGTATCGGTATCCACCAGCACCTGCGGCGGAGAATACTCTTCCGGGATCAGGAACAGCTTCCAGCGCTTGGTACGTAACCCCACCGTGGAACGGCTGGAAATCACAGAAACAAACGGCGACAGGATCAGCGAGAAGACTATCGGTGCCAGCCAGAACAGGAAACGCAGATCGAGCCAGGCCATACCCACAGCCCACACCAGCCCCAACAGTAACTGGGAACCGTGACGCATAAACGCTTCACCCCACGGAGTGGAATCGTCATCACGCTGTGGTGAATTCCAGACAACTTCCCAACCGAGGAAAGCGCTCACGACGAAGACGGTGTGGAACAGCATACGCACCGGCGCCAGCAGCACAGAGAACAGAACCTCCAGCAGCAGCGACAGCGTAACGCGGATAAACCCGCCGTACTCTTTCGTCCCTTTACACCAGATGAGCAAAATACTCAGCAACTTCGGCAGGAACAACAGTACCATCGTTGAAGCAAACAGCGCGATCGCCAGTTCAGGTCGCCATTGCGGCCATACCGGGAATAGCTGACGCGGTTGCAGGAAGTACTGCGGTTCGGTCAACGCATGCACCACCTGCAATGCGGTAGAGAGCGCGAGGAACATAAACCACAGCGGCGCGGACAGATAGGACATCACACCAGTCAGGAACACCGCACGGTGAACCGGGTGCATCCCTTTCACCAGGAACAAACGGAAGTTCATCAGGTTGCCGTGACACCAGCGACGGTCACGCTTGAGTTCATCCAGCAGGTTTGGCGGCAGCTCTTCATAAGAGCCCGGCAGATCGTAGGCAATCCACACGCCCCAGCCCGCACGACGCATCAATGCCGCTTCCACGAAGTCATGGGAGAGGATCGAGCCCGCAAACGAGCCTTCGCCCGGTAACGGCGCGAGCGCACAGTGCTCGATAAACGGCTTCACACGGATAATGGCGTTGTGACCCCAGTAGTGTGACTCCCCTAACTGCCAGAAGTGAAGCCCGGCGGTAAACAGCGGTCCATAAACACGGGTCGCAAACTGCTGGCAGCGCGCATACAGCGTATCCATACCGGAAGCCTTCGGTGAAGACTGGATAATCCCGGCATTCGGATTCGCTTCCATCAGACGCACCAGGCCGCTCAGACAGTCACCGCTCATCACTGAGTCAGCGTCCAGCACCACCATGTAGCTGTACTGATTTCCCCAGCGACGACAGAAGTCATCAATGTTGCCGCTTTTACGCTTCACGCGACGACGACGACGGCGGTAGAAAATCTGCCCTTCGCCCTGCACCTCAGCAATCAGCTCCATCCACGCTTTTTGTTCTGCTACGCAGATGTCAGGGTTGTAGCTGTCACTCAGGATATAAACATCGAAATGTTCGGCGTTGCCCGTTGCTTTGACCGATTCCCACGTAGCGCGCAGTCCCGCAAATACGCGGTCAACGTCTTCGTTACAGATAGGCATAATCAGCGCAGTACGGTGTTCAGGATTCAGCGGTTCATCCCCAACCGTTGAGGCCGAGATACTGTACTTATCTCGCCCAATCAGCAGTTGCAGGAAGCCCATCAGCGCGGTCCAGAATCCCGCAGACACCCAACAGAAAAGCACAGCAAACAAAATAAGAATGCCGGTCTGGAGCATGTAGGGCAGCAATTGCATAAAGGAGACCCATAAATCCTGCCCCATCATGTCTATCGGATTAATGAATGCCCAACCCTGATACGGGAGGATCGTCTTCATATACCAGGTTGCTACGACCGTTTGCGCCAGCGTTAGAATCAACAGCGTATAGCGGCGGATGGTGCCTACAGTACGCCATTTTTGCTCGCTTTCTTGTTCTTCTTTCGTCAAACGCGAAAGATAACGAGGCGTCACATCGCGCCCACGCAAGCGATCCCAAAAACGGCCAACCGGGTTGGTACGCCAGGGATCGGGGAACATAGAGGTACGCGTTGCTTTTGGCATCGCCTGCAGCTGATCGCGGCCCTCATCGTCCTTAACCAACTGCTCTTTAGCCAAAGAATCCGGCCATGCTTGCTCAAGGCGAGCTTTCACAGACCCCTGCGGTGAATCATCTTCGCGCGAGTAAGTACGATGCTCGGCATCCAGCGCCTGATGAACGGCGCGGATGTCAGTTTTCGGCAGTGCCGCTTTCTCGATATCCGAAAGCGGCAATGCGTCAATATACTCAGTTGTCTTATTCATTGGCAGGTAACTGGTAGCTCCAGGTTTCACTCAGCGTCTGATCGGCATTGACCAAGGCAGCACGCATTTCAGTGGTTTTCTTCACGTCTTTCACTTTCACGCGCAGCATCAAACGCCAACCTTTAGATACCGGGTTATAGCGCACAGTGCTTTCAACGATTTCGCCGTTGTCGCCAATACTGGTTTGTGCGGTAACCGGGGTATCCTGCGGCAGCTTTTTCATATCTGTGCCGGTAAAGTCCACCACAAACGCGATGGTACCGTCAGGCTGACGAATCAGGTTGGACTGTTTTACATCACCGGTAGAACGACGAGTCTGCTGTACCCAGGCGCTTTCCGGCGCATGAAGCTTGTCTTCATCACGCGTGAACGTCAGAGTGTACTTGAAGTTCATCTCTTTGCCCGCTTCAGGCAGTTGATCCGGCGTCCAGTACGCAACGATGTTATCGTTCGTTTCATCGTTAGTTGGGATTTCAACTAACTCAATCTTACCTTTACCCCAGTCACCTTTTGGCGTGATCCAGGCGCTTGGGCGCAGATCGTAGCGATCGTCGATATCTTCAAAACGCGAGAACTGACGGCCACGCTGCAACAGTCCGAATCCTTGCGGGTTTTCCATAGCGAAGCTGCTCACCGCGAGATGTTTCGGGTTATTCAGCGGACGCCAAATCCACTCCCCGTTGCCGGCATGGATAGACAAACCGTTAGAATCATGCAGTTCCGGACGATAGTTTGTCGCCGGAGACGGCTGGTTCGGTCCAAACAGGAACATACTGGTTAACGGTGCCACGCCCAGTTTGCCCACTTTGTCGCGTAGGTAAACTTTGGACTGAACATCAACGACAGTGTCACGGCCTGGAATAATGACAAAACGATACGCTCCGGTTGCACGCGGAGAATCCAACAAAGCATAAATGGTTAAACGTTTATCAGTCGGTTTCGGACGCTCGATCCAAAACTCACGGAAGCGGGGAAATTCTTCACCAGAAGGCAGAGCGGTATCAATCGCGAGGCCACGCGCTGACAGGCCGTAGACCTGACCTGCGCCCAGAACGCGAAAATAGCTGGCACCGAGCATGCTGACGATTTCATCGTTTTTATCTTTGCTGTTGATCGGATACAGCACTTTGAACCCGGCGAAGCCGAGATCTTTTACCGTGTCTTTATCATGCTGAACATCGCCAAAATTAAAATAATCCGGGCTGTATTTGATTCTTTTCACCGCCGTGGCGGTAACTTCGTTGATTTTGACCGGTGTGTCGAAGTACATACCCTGGTGGTAGAACTCGAGCTTAAATGGGGTCTTGAGATTGCTCCAGTACGCTTTATCGCGATTGAACTGGATCTGTTGATAATCCGCATATTTCATGTCGCGGAAAACGGAGGGCAAGTTACTTTTTGGCGCCTCATAGCCTTTCCCGGCTAAGGATTGAGCTTGTTTTGCAACATCATCAATACTGAACGCCCAGCTCGATGATGTGTACAGCGTTAACATGACTGCTGCACCCAACCAACGCATTTTCATCATTTGTAGTTTATGTTTCATAATTAGTAAGCACTTCCCCCTTTGTGTGCTTATATTGATCCGATCCATTTTAATGGATAATCGGGTACTCCGACAACTGAATCCCTGTATTGTTCGCGCGCTGGCTCATGGTTTAAGCAGGTTCATCTGCCTGTTTTCACTTTGCGTGCTTATCCTGGAGACAGGTTGTTGGACTTCGTGTAGGGTTGCCCTCGAATGTAACCATTATTCGTCTTAGGGATAAGACGAAAAGTCTGAGAATACGTAACTGTCTATGAGCTCTGTATCACCACCACGTGAATATTTTCTTGACTCCATCCGTGCCTGGCTAATGTTGTTAGGGATCCCATTCCATATTTCATTGATCTACTCCACCCACACCTGGCACGTGAACAGCGCAGAACCTTCGTGGTGGTTAACCCTTTTTAACGACTTTATCCATGCATTTCGCATGCAGGTCTTCTTTGTCATTTCGGGTTATTTTTCCTACATGCTGTTTTTGCGCTATCCGTTAAAGCGCTGGTGGAAGGTGCGTGTAGAACGCGTGGGGATCCCAATGCTCACCGCGATTCCGCTGCTTACGCTGCCGCAATTTATCATGCTGCAATACGTGAAAGGGAAAGCAGACAGCTGGCATACCCTCAGCGGCTACGACAAATACAATGCGCTGGCCTGGGAGCTGATTTCCCATCTGTGGTTTTTACTGGTTCTGGTGGTGTTAACGACCCTGAGTATGTGGGTGTTTACCCAAATGAAAAACAGACTATCGCGTGGAGACGGTACCCCTGCATCGGGGGTGTCGATGACCAAATTAACGTTGATTTTTATATTGTTGGGTGTCGGCTATGCCGTCGTCAGAAGAACGATTTTCATCCTCTACCCTTCGATTCTCAGCGACGGCATGTTTAATTTTATCGTTATGCAAACGCTGTTCTATGTGCCTTTCTTTATGCTCGGCGCGCTGGCGTTTATCAATCCTAATCTGAAAGCACTGTTTACCACGCCATCGCGCGGCTGCACGCTAGGCGCCGCATTCGCATTTGTCGCATACCTGCTCAATCAACGTTACGGCAACGGCGATGCCTGGATGTATGAAACCGAATATGTCATTACCATGGTCATGGGGCTATGGATGGTAAACGTCGTCTTTTCGCTTGGCCACCGTTTAATGAATTTCCAGTCGGCTCGCGTGACCTATTTTGTCAACGCGTCGCTGTTCATCTATTTGGTGCACCACCCGCTAACGCTGTTTTTTGGCGCGTATATCACACCGCACATCAAGTCGAATCTGCTGGGTTTTCTCTGCGGCCTTCTTTTTGTGGTTGGAATTGCGATCATACTGTACGAAATCCATTTACGGATCCCGGTGCTGAAGTTTCTCTTTTCGGGTAAACCGCCGATTAAGCAGGATAAAAACAAGGCGGTTGCCGGTTAGTTTTCTTGCATTGAATGGTTCAGAGCAGCCATTCAATGGGCAACACGGATGCAAGCCTCACCAGAACCCGCTTCCAGAATCCTGTAGCGGGTTCTTTTTTCAGTACCTGTTCGCTGCCAGAAAGCCGATCAACCCAGTTAATTCTGCCCCAACGGTCAAGACGTAGTTGCCAGGCCATATCACGCTGACTTTGCATAAAACGTTTATGAATCAACTCAGCCAGTACTTCACTCTCAATCACAAACCCCATTTCCGTATTGAGCAGCGTTGAACGGGGATCAAAATTAAGCGAGCCGATAAACACTTTACGACCGTCAATACTGAAGGTTTTCGCATGCAGGCTGGAGCCTGAATTACCGGTTAATCCCCGGTCGTGTACTGCTGAAACGCGATCGCGGGTCGGTTTGAGCTCGTATAACTCCACGCCGTAGCGCAGGAGTTTTTTTCGCCAACGCGCATAGCCCGCGTGAACGACTGCAACATCATTCGCCGCCAGAGAATTAGTTAAAATTGCGATCTTAACGCCTTTTCTCACCAGTCTCAGGAGCTGCGCCACACCGGCGCGAGTGGGTACAAAGTAGGCGGAAATAATATCAATACGCTCGGAGGGAGATCCCATCACGTCAAACAAACGCTGCGGTAATAGTGAGTGGCGCGGCGCTTTCCCCTCTCCTTTTGCAGGATCATCACTCAGTAAGCGCGTTTTCGCCCAAATTAGCGGCAGCGACCTCTGATCGAGATGGGTCACAAACTGGCTGGTTTCCAGCTTATGTAGATAGCGACGCGTGATGTCATCATTATACCAGGATTCAGGAAGTTCGATTTTTTGCGTAGAAGCTGGTTCAGCCACCTCAAGTACGTTTTGCAATGTTGAAACCGAGCGGCAGTGCCAGTAACGCTCAAAGTCGTCTGCAACATCCTGGA
The DNA here is from genome assembly GCF_030333005.1 of Citrobacter sp. Cpo030. NCBI lineage: Bacteria > Pseudomonadati > Pseudomonadota > Gammaproteobacteria > Enterobacterales > Enterobacteriaceae > Citrobacter > Citrobacter sp. Cpo030. The sequence continues at coordinate 135,640 of NZ_JAOWGT010000060.1, forward strand.
CAACCGGCCCAATAGCCATAACGTCCAGATCGGAAAACAGTGGTTGTTCGCCTGCGCCAAAATAGGCATCGCCTATATTTCGCCCCCCCACAAGAGTTACGACGCCGTCAGCGGTATAACTTTTGTTGTGCATACGCCGATTCAACCGGGCAAAATCGGTTAAATAGCCCAGGGCACGCAGAATGCGAAAGGAAAAGGGATTAAACAGGCGAACTTCAATATTAGGGTGATTGTCCAGCAAACGCAGCGTGTCATCCAGACCTGGCGTGTTGTTATCATCCAGCAACAAACGCACCCGGACGCCCCGCTTCGCTGCGGTCAGCAAAACGGAAAATAACAATAGCCCGGACATGTCGCTTTCCCAGATGTAATACTGAACATCCAGGGTTCGTTCCGCCATTTCCGTCAACCGATAGCGAGCAGCAAACGCATCCAGGCTGTCATCCAACGTCAGAATGCCGCATTCTCCCGGGTGGTTTACGCATAGCGGCGTGATGGCACGCTCAAGTCGTGTCATATCAGTCCGTGCGTTCATCGCCTTGTTGGGTAAGTAATCTCTTGTATAGTCGAGCGTTTTCTTCATCAAAGCACACGAAGTATATTTGATCGGGAAGCGTACGCCGGGTGATAAATTTCAACACCGTTTTCACCGCGATCTCTGCTGCTGCAGCGCGTGGGTAACCATAAGCACCGGTGCTTATCGCTGGAAAAGCAATGGATTGATAACCATTGGCTAAGGCCAGTTGCAATGTATTTAGATAGGCCTCTTCAAGTCGTTCAGCCTCGTGGTGATCACCGCCTTGCCAGACGGGCCCTACGGTGTGAATAACTGCTTTTGCCGGAAGCGCGCCAGCCAGCGTGATAACGGCATGCCCGGTCGGGCATCCTCCCTGTTGTTGTATAACCTGTTTGCAGGCCTCCAACAACGCAGGCCCGGCAGCACGATGAATCGCGCCATCGACTCCACCTCCTCCCAGTAACGAGGAGTTGGCCGCATTGACGATCACATCTACCGCGATCGTCGTAATGTCGCCCTGTAACACATGAACACGCGATTGCATAAATTCCCCCTGACAAAACACTCTCCGTTAAGTGTACAGCAGGGTTTTCCTTGAAATCTCATTTTTTAGCCATAAGCGTGCATACCTACGCCAGAATGATTCATTTATATTCAATATTTAGAATAGCCATGCTTTTCTGTTCATTGAGGTAATGCATTTTCACCGTGGCAATTTGTTGCACACTCTGAGGCGCTGTCGTGACCTGTTGCAGGTCGTAGAGACTATTACTCATCGTGCCATCACGCATACATGACAATTCAATCTGTTGTTGTCGAGTGTTAACGTCGCAAGGTGCTTCAACTATTGCACCATGAAAATGAATAACCCCGCCGGGTAAGATTTGCGTCGCCATTGCGGGGAGGGTTAAAAGAGAAAAAGCCCACAAACCGGTATTTAAAATACGCTTTAAGAATGTACACATAAGGGTTCCTCAATGATTAATCATCCTTGAGGGATCACAATGATCCTTCACCGCTGCGAGTTACGATCAAATAAAACGTTTGTTCGTTTCTATATTCATAGAACAGCACCGCACTCCCAGCCACACCCTTAATGCAAATCCGGCAAAAAATTATGGGTGACTGTTTGAGTCAGGCCATTGTTGCGACAGATGCAGAGACTGCCCGTCAGAAACGGTAACGATAATTTTAACCGAATCCTCCGGTGAAATATTAAAGCTCATTTTTGTTAATTCAATTGGCCGATTAGCAGGGACCGAAAGGCTTGTTTTCTGCTGTGACTGACTTTGTCCGCCCTTTCCTTTACGTACGGCAAGAACTTGCACTTCACATACGCACGGTTGAGCTAATGTCACCTGAGGAATAATGGTGTACATGTCACCTTGCTGAGTTGTATTGAATGTTATTTGATTTGCCAACGCGGCAATGAGTAATAGCGTGTGCATAATATTCTCCCGAAAAAAAACAGGGCTTTCGCCCTGTTTATTATCAGTCAGAAAACTGAATTAGTGCTGGTTAGCTGTAGCATTGTTGCCATAACCAACCTGCTGAATCAGCACATTGGAGTCAGACGCTGTCTGATTAACCACAGCACCGTTACGACCACCGAACTGAGTTACGCTGATATCAGCATTTTTTGCATTCCACTGATTGATATCAGCACTGTTCTGGAAGCCGGTCTGTTTCAGGCTAATGGTACTGTCATCAGCACCTTGGCCGACGGTCGCACCGTTACCATGTCCGTGTTGTGTGATAGTCACGTCTGATTTACGTGCATCACTTTGCAGCGCATTCGCAACGTTACTAGAGCCAAATTGGTAAATACTCATTGAAGAGTCTGGGCCATAGTTGCTACCGCCACCATGATGATTACCGCCCCATTGCGGAACAACACCTGCCAGAGCACTGCCAGAAACTACGATTGCTGCGAATGCTGCCACTTTTAAAAGTTTCATGGTAAACCCCCATCGGATTGATTTAAACGTCGTTTATGGATTAGCGTTGAGTAACGCGAATTGCCATTTGCGACTGTCTCTGCACCACAACTGCTGTTTTTTGTGTACCGTACTGGGTAATATTGGCTTTATTACCAGAGCCTTTCTGGATAATCATCGCCGTATTACCGTAAGAGCTTTGTTTAATACTCGCATCATTAGAGCTACCCGTTTGATCAATATATGCAAAGTTATTTGATCCCGTCTGATCTGTTTTCGCCCGGTTACCTGAACCTTCTTGCGAAATGACCGACAATAACTTAGTGCCCTCCTGGCGAGTATTTGCACTATTAGCAGTACCAACCTGACCAATAATGGCTGCCTGATTAAATGAAGACTTACTTAATTCATTTACCGCAAAGTTATATTCTGAATTAGCTAAATCATAACTGGTTGCGGATGCAATCCCAGGCACACCCAGTATTGTAAACATCATAAATAACAACTTGTTTTTCATGTTGTCACCCTGGACCTGGTCGTACTTGAAGTTAAATTAATTACCACTCAAATTGTTGTTAACATGACTTACATTTGTTAACGCCACGTTACGATGAAGAGTATGTCCGTGGAAACATTTTAAATAACTCACCCGCGAGTGGTATTTTTATATCCGGATTCACACCAAAGTACTAATTAACAGTGAATAACATCGCTTCAGGTCTGGATTTTATTTTTATTTTGCTATCAGTAATGAATTTCTATGCAGTCACTGAGAAAGTGCATTTTGCACGATATCAGGGCCTCTCAGTACAACGTCGAGATAGACATCGGTACAAGTCGTGACAAAGGTCATTTTTTTCCATCTAAAATTGACCAACGTAAATTGAGACAAGGATTTTAGAATTCATTAGAAATTTAAAACTCAACAATCATTAATTAAATGACTTAAAATCAATGTGTTACTATAATTTGTATGATTTTTTAAATCTATGCAGCAAAGGTAAAATGTACAACTTTCCTATCAAATCTAAACTCTAATAAAACCATAAAATCACATTTTAATATATAATTTTACAAGTTGTTACATGTTTAACACTTGCTTTAAGATTTGTAATAGCTAGATTGAAATCAGTTGAAGTCCATTTGTTTTAATATTTTCACCCCTTTGGGTCGATATTTTATATCTACACAGCAGTGCAACATCTGTCAGTACTTCTGGTGCCTCTATTTTAGTAGAGACAGCTGTCAGGTGTGCGACTAAAAAGTGGAGTTTCATCATGTTTAATGAAGTCCATAGTATTCATGGTCATACATTATTGTTGATCACAAAACCTTCTTTGCAGGCAACTGCATTATTACAGCATTTAAAACAATCACTGGCACTCACCGGAAAACTACATAATATTCAACGTTCTCTGGATGATATATCCTCCAGCTGCATTGTTTTACTGGATATGATGGAGGCAGATAAAAAACTGATCCATTACTGGCAAGATAATTTGAGTAGAAAAAACAACAATATAAAGACGTTATTGTTGAATACTCCTGATGATTACCCTTATCGGGATATCGAAAACTGGCCGCATATCAATGGTGTTTTTTACGCAACTGAAGACGAGCAGCGTGTTGTAAGCGGCTTGCAGGGTATCTTGCGCGGTGAATGTTACTTCACGCAAAAACTTGCCAGTTATCTGATCACGCACTCTGGAAATTATCGTTATAACAGCACGGAGTCGGCACTGCTGACGCACCGTGAAAAAGAGATCCTTAATAAATTGCGTATCGGCGCCTCAAATATTGAAATCGCTCGCTCACTGTTTATCAGTGAAAATACGGTAAAAACACATCTTTATAATCTTTTCAAAAAGATAGCTGTCAAAAATCGTACGCAGGCGGTCTCATGGGCCAATGATAACCTCAGGCGATAAAGCCATGAAACGCTATTTGACCTGGATTGTGGCAGCAAATTTATTCTTTGCTGCCGGGAGTCTGCACGCAGCGACAACCGTAGAGGTGGAGGTTCCCGGACTGTTAACTGACCACACTGTCTCTTCAATCGGTCATGATTTTTATCGGGCCTTTAGTGATAAGTGGGAAAGCGAGTACACAGGAAACTTAACCATTAATGAAAGACCCAGTGCGCGTTGGGGAAGTTGGATCACCATAACGGTCAATCAAGACGTTATCTTCCAGACTTTTTTATTCCCAACGAAAAGAGACTTCGACAAAATAGTTGTCTTCGCATTGGCAGAAACTGAAGAAGCATTAAATCGCCGGCAAATAGATCAAACACTATTAAGCACTAGCGATTTAGCGCGTGATGAATTCTAAAACATGATTTTGTCCGGAGGCTTTCATGCGTGTTAAACATGCAGTGGTTTTGCTCATGCTAATTTCACCATTAAGTTGGGCCGGAAACATGACGTTCCAGTTTCGCAACCCAAACTTTGGTGGCAACCCGAATAATGGTGCTTTTCTGTTGAACAGCGCCCAGGCCCAGAACTCATATAAAGATCCAAGCTATGACGATTACGGTATTGAAACCCCGTCAGCTCTGGATAACTTTACTCAGGCGATTCAGTCACAAATTCTCGGTGGCCTACTCACCAACATTAATACCGGTAAACCAGGAAGAATGGTGACCAATGATTTTATCATTGATATCGCCAACCGGGACGGACAACTGCAATTGAATGTCACCGACAGGAAATCGGGGAAAACTTCGACTATTGAAGTGTCGGGTTTACAAACACAGTCGACCGACTTCTAAGTTATAGCCACGAAAGGAAATAATCATGCAGCGTTTACTTATCATGGTGGCAGTAATTTTACTCAGCGGATGTTTAACAGCCCCGCCTCAAGAAGCCGCTAAGCCGACATTAATGCCCCGAGCCCAAAGCTATAAAGACTTGACGCATCTGCCTATGCCTACAGGTAAGATCTTTGTGTCGGTATACAACATTCAGGATGAGACTGGCCAATTTAAACCTTACCCGGCAAGTAACTTCTCAACCGCCGTCCCGCAAAGCGCCACGGCTATGCTTGTCACCGCATTGAAAGATTCTCGTTGGTTCGTCCCACTGGAACGTCAGGGGTTACAGAACTTGCTTAACGAACGCAAAATCATTCGTGCAGCTCAGGAAAACGGTACGGTTGCGATTAATAACCGGATCCCGCTACAGTCCCTGACCGCGGCAAACGTCATGGTGGAAGGGTCAATTATCGGTTATGAAAGCAACGTTAAATCCGGTGGTGTCGGTGCACGTTATTTTGGTATTGGCGCCGATACGCAATACCAGCTCGACCAGATAGCGGTAAACCTGCGCGTAGTTAACGTCAGCACCGGTGAGATCCTGTCGTCAGTGAATACCAGTAAAACCATTCTGTCTTATGAAGTACAGGCTGGGGTGTTCCGCTTTATTGACTACCAGCGTCTGTTGGAAGGTGAAATTGGTTACACCTCTAACGAACCGGTTATGCTTTGTCTGATGTCAGCGATTGAAACGGGCGTTATCTTCCTGATTAATGACGGCATCGATCGCGGATTGTGGGATTTGCAGGATAAGAAACAAGTTGATAATGACATTCTGGTTAAATACCGTCATATGTCGGTACCGCCAGAATCCTGATGGGTCTATACAGCATAAAAAGCGTGAGGAAATCCCTCACGCTTTTTTATTTACTGGTCAGCGTCGACGATATTCTATTTTCACGGCGAGATGCCAGCCACAGACCACTGTTTTTCATCGCATAGCCGAATACCAGACCCAGTGCCAATGACGGAACAACCAGTCGCCAGTCCCCCTGCCCTGCAAATGTTGCACATGCGCCAATGAACGTGCCCGGTACAAATGAAAGCAACCATTGCTTTGCCTGGATACACATCAGAAACGCGACAATTCCTGTCATGACATAACCAATAATGTCCATATGCGGAGCAAGCGCGCTACCGTTAATAATCACCAACGCCCACACCACACCGCTTAGCAGCGTACACGCCGAGATCCACAGTCCTTTTAACCCACCTTGCGGGCAGGCGAAATATGCCGTACAACCCAGAAAGCCAGCCCAACTGAGTAAACCAAGAGAAACGGCCACCCATCCCCAGATCCCGGAGAGAATGCCCGTTGTGATTGCAATTGAGAGAAGTATGTTCATGCCGCGCATCTTAGCAGAAAAACGGCATGGGAATGAGATCGCGCACACAATTTATGCAAGCTTATAAATTGAGTTGCACTATTAAGTGATACACATCACATTTATTCGTCTGTATCTTCCTGCAATTCGTCCCACATCGCACCAATGGCATCACGCGTCAGCGGTGCTATCGTACGCCAGAAAGGCGTGTTCGCGTGCGCTTCAACTTTTCCAAGGAACGTACCGCACCAGGGCAGCAAGTAGTCTACAAACAAGGTTTCAAGCGCCTCACTTTCATCTTCCGCAGACTGGTCCTCAAGCCATGAAGCCGCCAGCAACAGCGTACCAATGTGATCTGCCGGTGTATCAGCCAGCGGCATGCCCCGGGCTGAAAGAAATGCACGAACATCGGATTCTTTCGCCCCTTCTACCCAGGCACTACGATAAGGCGGCACTGCACACTCGTCACCGACAAACAGCGCGTTGTAATCTGCAGCCAGCTGGGGCATATCGCAGCTCTTCTGTAAACGGGTGAGCAGTTCGTCCTGTTCCAGCGGCCAGTTGGCTGACAGTTTACCTTCACTAATCAGGGTAAACAGGGGAACCAGTAAAGGGTCCTGCGGTTGGCGGTAAAATAGCGAGCCCAGTACACGACACAGGATAGAAAACTCGTTCATTGATATATTCCAGTTAGTAACAATTACAGTTCAGCAAATTCCGCGATCGGCTCCATGCCTCGCGATTCCAGAAACGCCAATAGACGTTTAGGTGTGACGTTTAAAATTCTGTCTTCAGGGAAATTAACATCATCCAGGATTTTACGGCATTCGCCAAATTCTCCCAGCGTGAAAGCTGTATGTGAATCCGACCCTAACGCCACCCAGCCGCCGGCATCACGCACAGCCGCAGCAACCGCACGGCAATTATCCTCACTGCCCTTACGCGAATGCAAAAAAGAAGAGTTATTGATTTCCAGTGCAACCTGGTACTTCGCCGCCGCCTGCGCAATTGCAGTAATATCAACGGGATACTTGGGATTTCCCGGATGGCTAATGATGTGCACATTGCCGCTGGCCATCGTGGCTATCATTGCCTGGGTGTTGGTGTCTTTATCGTGAGGTGCAAAAACCGGCTCATGGAAACCCGCAATAATGAGGTCCAGGGAGGTAAACATCGGACCTGAACAGTCAATTTCACCTTCAATATTCTTAATATTGGCTTCTATTCCGCGCAGAATCCCCACGCCATCCACGACACGTGGCCAAATGCGCATATTGATAAAGTGCCAGTGGTGAGGCGCGTCCGCCATGTCCGGTCCATGATCGGTAATGGCAAACAGCTTGATGCCTTTGCGACGGGCTTCAGCGATGTAATCACTTAAGGTGCTGTAGGCGTGGGTGCTGGCGACGGTATGCATATGCAGGTCAACGGGATACATAACTCTCTCCTGTAGTCATTTTCCGTCAAGGATAGCAGGTATCGCCGCCATTAATACCCTAAATAATGCGAGTTACAGGCAGGCGGCAAGGGAGTGATACCCGATGAGCTTTGTAGCAGGTGATTGGGTGAACAACCGTAGCCAACACACATGCAGCTTGAAGTATGGCGGGTATTTTAGCTGAAACCCGGTACTTGCCGGGTTACCATCAATATCCCCGAACGCGATTGACCTGACCTGTTACGACTTGCCCGCTCTCCAGGTTCATAATCGTGCGGGAGATATAGTCCACCGCTTCTGCCGGACGGGTAACTGCGGCAATATGTGGCGTCATCGCCACACGCGGATGTTTCCATAATGGGCTGTTTTCTGGCAGCGGTTCACGGCTATAAACATCCAGCATGGCCCCCTTCACCTTGCCGCTGTCCAGCGATGCCAGAAGATCGTCTTCATTGAGATGAACACCGCGTGCAAGGTTCAGCACGTAGGCGCCATCCTGCAATTGGCTAAGTAAATCAGCGTTAATAATGCCTACGGTTTCTGCCGTATTAGGCAGGAGGTTGATCAGCACGCGAGTTTGACTCAAAAATGCGCCCAGTTCCTCAGTACCGGCGAAGCTTTCCACGCCAGACCAGGATTTACGCGTACGACTCCAGCAGCGCAGTGGGAATCCCCATGCTTGCAGGCTTTCGGCAACTTTTGCGCCCAATACCCCTGCCCCCATGATCCCGACGGTAAACTCCTCGCGAGTATATTCTGACAACGGTTGCCATTTCGCCTGATTTTTCAATGCCTGATAATCATCAAAGCGACGAAACCAGTGCAGCACCTGACTGACCGCATATTCCTGCATTTGCAGGCCCATACCCGTATCTTCCAGACGGAAAAGCGGGATCGACGCATCCAACATTTCCGGATGAGCATTGAGTTTACTGAGAATAGAATCGACACCCGCTCCCAGCGCAAATACGGCTTTTAATTTTCGTCCTGCGAGCATTTCAACCGGCGGATGCCAGACCAGCGCATAGTCAGCATGTGCATTATCACCCGCTTTCCACTCACGTACGTTCGCACCAGGTATTGCCTTTGCCAACGCATTAATCCACCAGGTCGTATCGAATGTTGGGTGATAGAAAATTATATCCATATTGTCTCCTGAACATTGTTGTGCGGAACTTTCTCGCACTTATTATCATCATTTTTCGAGGGAACATCAGAGTAGCAAATTTTAGGATGCTGGCAAAAAAAACAATTCCCGCTTATTTATGCTCCATGTTGCTTGAAGTTTGTGTAAATGCACATTTTTTTCAAAAAGTTGATTGACGGCGGGGCGGTGTTTCCCCTACATTAGCGCCCGTTCCGGTAGCACAGGGACAACAATATGGTGAGGTGTCCGAGTGGCTGAAGGAGCACGCCTGGAAAGTGTGTATACGGCAACGTATCGGGGGTTCGAATCCCCCCCTCACCGCCATATTTTAAGAAGAGCTCGTACGAAAGTACGGGCTTTTTTTTTCGCATGTTGCACATCTGCGGGGGGATGAGAAGCCCCGACCGGGGTTCGACTACTGGCGCAGCCAGTTGGACA